>CAYZQH010000010.1:0-26204 GCA_964480055.1 uncultured Cellvibrionaceae bacterium | reverse complement strand
CCTCCGAACTTGGTTTGAGTGGTACCTCTTCGGATCTTTCTGGTGACCGCTTAGACGGCGCCGCAGCCAACAATATAAATATTGGTGAAGGGGATATATTAATTAACGGGCAAGCAATCAGCGCGTTTTCTAACACTCAAGAAAATGAAAACCTACAAGTGCTGATTGATGATATTAACACTAACGTTGATGGCGTTACTGCCGCTGCGTTTAATGTGGCCGAATCTACAGGGTCTGCCAGTGGCGCTATGTCTCCCGGTGATACATTAACCTTAACTTCGCATGCCATTGATGGCGGGGCGGATGTGGTTTATACCCTCAATGCGATTGACGCATTAAATATTGAAGATATTGCGACGGCCGTTAACGATAAAACGGGAGGGGCCATTAACGCTTCTGTCAGTGAATCGGGCACTTTGGTGTTATCTAATACTACTGGCGCTTCTATTACAGTGAATGCTGATGCGAACACGCAAACAGCAACGGGGTTTGCCTTAGGCAATACAATTTTTCATGGCAGCCTGGCCTTAACCTCTGACAGTGGCGAGGAGGTGACCGTTACCACTGGCGCCAATGGGACGGATGCACAGCTTGAATCAATAGGCTTTAGGCGCGTGGAAGCGGCCGGTGTAGTTGTGAGTGAGCCGTTGTCATCCGTTGAGCAGAGTACAGCGTTATCCACCGGTGATTTATTCATTAACGGTGTGGCAATCTCTTCTACCGATGCCGATAATTTGGCGACAAAAGTAGAGAATATAAACTTGGTACGTGACACCACAGGTGTGACGGCCGTAGCCATTGCTCAAGAATCCTATGTGGCCAGTTCTGATGATTATCAAGAATTAGTCTTTACCGATGCAGTGACAACATTTACAGCGGCGGATACCATTTTGGTAAACGGGGTTGAAACTGGCGGTATCGCTGATACTTCAATGATTGCAGTCGCGGCGGCGATTAACGCAACGGCGAATACTGGGGTATTAGCTTATGTGGATTCCAATAACGACCTTCACATTGCTTCAAGTGGACCAGTTACTCTAAGTGATGGTACCGGCGGTACTGTCGCTGAGTTAGGCACGGGCCTGCAGTTAGATGGAGTTACCGGCGTCGCTGCAACAGGGGTGGCCAACCCTTTGCAGCCTTTGGCTACAGAGGCCGGTTCGGTCAACATTAACAATATTGCAGTGTCGTTAACAGATATTGGCGATTTAGATCAAATTGTGACAGACATTAATGCACAGCAAGGGAATACGGGTGTACGCGCACAAATTGATGAAAATGGCGGCCTACAATTTAGCGCTAACTCTGCAATTACTTTGGCGGTGGGCGACACTCTTGGCTTAGCGTCCTTCTCTGCAATGGGTATTACTGATGGCGCCGGAGCACCCATTGATGATACGGATGATGACGGGTCACTTGCTGACGAGACCATTACTATAGAGCCGCGTATTAAGTTAGATTCTACCAATGACGCACCCATCTCCATTGAGGTGACGGCCAATGGCGCTACTGCGGTTGGGTTTAGTAACCTTAATACAGATTTAAGTACCTTAGTTACTGGTAATGCCATTGCCAATGTGAACGTAGCAACGGCATCGGCGGCGCAATCTGCAATCACACCCATCGATAATGCATTAGAGACCATTAACTCTATTCGCTCTGAGCTAGGTGCGGTGAACAACCGTTTAGAATTTACCATGAGTAATTTATCTAACATTTCTGAAAACACAGCAGCGGCACGGTCGCGAATTGTGGATGCAGATTTTGCGGCAGAGACGGCCAACTTATCGCGCGCGCAGGTGTTGCAGCAAGCGTCGCAAGCGATGTTGGCGCAAGCCAATGCGCAGCCGCAGCAAGTGTTGCAATTGCTGCAAGGGTAATTTGGTGTAAGGGACTGGTCGCCATCGTGAAGTATGGGCTTACCAGATTATTTTTGTGTGGGATATAAACATTGGCGCAACTGATATGACGACTGTAACCCGCAATAAAGATAAGCTATCAGGGATAGTAGAGAGCATCGCTGTACTTATAGATTCCGGCCGACTAAAAGCAGCAGAAAAAAAAATAACAAAGTATGAAAAACAACACCCAGCAGATCACAGGTTATTGTTTCTGCAGTCGGCCCTTTTAGAGAGTAAGCAAGATTATAGTAATGCCGAGAAAAAAATTATCCAAGCAGTCGGTTTATCTCCAGGGTGCCGTAATTATCAGTTTAAATTGGCACAAATTTTTTGCAGGTTAGAAGAATTCGGTAAAGCAAAGTGTACATTGATGACATTGCTGGATCGAGACTCATCAGATATTCCCGCCTTGGGATTGATGGCTGAAGTGTTTGGTGCTTTGAATGATCAGTATGGCCAACTTGTTACGTTGTTGCGTTTAGCTGGGCTGCAAACTCTTTCATTAATTCAAAGTAGACAAGTGTTTAATTTGATGTACCTTGTCAAGTTAGAGGCGTATTCAGAGCATGCGGTTAAGGGCCTTAAGAATATTCTTGATTATAAAGATATTAATACTCGAGCCCTAGCACCGTGTATATCAAGGTACATTGTTTGGAAATACGATTTAGAAAAACCGCCATTGACGTTGTTGTCTGAGGCTTGTAGCGATCGCTTGCTTTTAAAAGCCATACCACTTGTTCGCCTTTGTGTGCCGGAAGTTGAATTATTTTTGGTGGGGTTACGAGAATACCTTTTAAGAAAGGCGATTGTGGAAAATGAGATTAGTGACAGCCATATTGATTTGGCCGGTGCATTATCACAGCACAACTATTTGAATGAATATGTTGGATTTATCAACGAAGAAGAAGATCGCCTGATTCAGACTGCGTATGAACTCTTAAGGGAAGATTTGAAATCTGAACGCTGGAGTCCAAAAAGTAGCGAAGCTATATTATTGCTAGTTAGCATGTATACAGGGTTGTACGATACGCCATTTACAGAAGACTTCTTGAGGTTTGACATAGGTAGTTGGCCGGCCTCGTTGGTTAATGTTGCTCAGAAAACGTTGTTTGATATTAAAGAAGAGTTGGATGTTTCATCAACTATCCCATCGCTAACGCATATAAGTAATGCAGTATCTAAAGAAGTTCAAGCTCATTATGAGCAAAACCCCTACCCTCGTTGGACGAAAGTAAGGGCTAGCGCCCTAGAAAACTTAGCGAGTTTTGTTCTGCACTCTTGTCCAACGGCTCAACAGCTACCCGAAGCTTTTTATAATAAATCAACCCCAATTTTAATTGCGGGTAGCGGCACTGGAATGCAGCCAATTACAACGGCGTTATGGTTTCCTTCTGCCGAAGTGGTTGCAGTTGATATTAGCCGGAGAAGCTTGGCGTACGCGGCCATAAAAGCTAAAGAGTTTGGTGTGGATAACATTGAATTTTATCATGGGGATTTATTGGAGCTGCCCTCATCATTAGGGCGATTTTACTATGTGGAGTGCTGTGGCGTGCTCCATCACATGCAAGACCCAATACTAGGATGGTCTCGATTGACAGACTTATTAGAGCCAGGAGGGATCGCTAAAATTGCGTTATATAGTGAAGTTGCACGTAGAGATATAATCGCCGAAAAAAATAAAATCAGTCAGCTTGGTCTTAAGCCCACAGCACATAATATTAGACTGTATCGAAAAGCGTTGATGAGCCAGTCTGAGCAGTCTCCGATTGTGAAAATGTTTGTAGACTTTTATAGTTTGAGCGAATGCCGAGACTTATTGTTTCATCAACACGAGAAGTGCTTTAGCTGGAGCGATATAAAATTGGCGTGTGATGAGTTGGGGCTTGTGTTTTTAGGTATTACCGATCAAAACGTCATACCGTCTGAATACGCTATTGAGTCTAAGTGCGCAGCTGCCAAGTCGTTTGAGGCTCTAAATGCTATGGAGCAGGAGTATCCATACACGTTTAGATCTATGTATCAATTTTTGGTCCAGAAACCGCATTGACTCTGAAAGATTACTTTTTAGTATTAAAATTACCTTCTTATTCAAAAATGAGTGGTGAGCCTATGACTACATCGGTGTTTTAAATCGCAGAGCCCTGGCAGAGGTGTTGTCTTAAGTTATTGATATAAAAGGAAAAATCTACCCTTCTTTCGCGGGCGAGGGCATTGCTCACCACAAATCAGTTAAAATTGTATTTAATACTAAAGTTTGGCTTTGGTTGGCCGAAAACCTAAGTATGGGACGAATTGTGACTTTCTTTTAAGTCCATCCTGGAATGCGAAGTTTGGCATGTTGCCAGCGTTCATTTAACTAATACTTAGGAGTCTGTCATGGCTTTGGTTGTAAACAGTAATATTTCATCACTCAACGCACAGCGGCAATTAGGTTCGTCTAACGCCGCCTTAGACAAAGCGAGTGAGCGTTTGGCTTCTGGTCAGCGAATTAACTCTGCGGCAGATGATGCTGCGGGTTTAGCCATTTCTAACCGTCAAACCTCTCAAATACGCGGTTTAGATCAAGCCATTCGTAACTCTAACGATGGCATCTCTCTTATCCAAACCGCTGAAGGTGCATTGGATGAGTCCACAAATATCTTACAGCGTATGCGTGAACTGGCCATCCAGTCTTCCAATGGTATTTATTCTGATACGGATAGGGCCACTTTGGATGCAGAGGTACAGCAGTTGGTGCAAGAGCTGGATAGAATTGCAGAAACAACCGCCTTTAATGGCCAATCCCTGCTAGATGGTTCCTTGGGTGATGTGGACTTACAGGTAGGTTCTGAAGCAAACCAAACTATCTCATTCTCTATTGATGCAATGAGCACAGATTCGTTAGGTTTGGGCGCAACAACCAGTGACTTGAGTGGAGACACTATTTCTGCGACGCTCGCCTTCGGGAATGGTGACGTTGAAATCAATGGTCAAGGCTTAAGTGCAATTAATTTGGCAACAGCTGGTCAAAACTTGGATGATTTACTCGACGACATCAATACCAATGTCTCGGGCGTGTCAGCGTCGGCTTTCAACGTATATGAAGCAACATCAGCAGGAACAGGTGTACTGGCTGCAGGCGAAGAAATAACGATCACTTTAGGGTCAATTGATGGTGCGGATGCAACAGTCTTTACCGTAGGGTCGAACGCAGCAGCGGATGGAATCTCAACGTCCAATATGGATGAAATGGTTGCCCTTATTAACGATGTTACCGGTGGCGCAGTTACAGCGAGTATCAGTGATGATAGTAAGCTCGTTTTAAGTAACACTACAGGTGGCTCGATAAGATTGGACGAAACCGCTGGTGGAGATTTGGCAGGGACTGGGTTTGCCGACAACGATATCCAAGAAGGTTCGTTATCTTTGACCTCTGATGATGGTAGTGATATTACGGTAACCAAAGGTGCTGATGGTACCGATGCTGATTTAGCTGCGATGGGCTTCAGAGAAGTACAAGGGCCAGGTCAGGTGCTTGGTGGGTTTGTGGCAACGGCCAATGCCAACGATGGCCTATCCGCCAATGAATTGATCATTAACGGAACAGCAATTGCTGCTAGTCCAAGTGTTGCAGATTCATCTAGCCTACAAGAAGTTGTTTCAACAATTAATGATGTCTCCGATGAAACCGGTGTTACGGCATCTATCTTGGCAGAGCAATCATTTACAGCGGACGTTACCAAGCCTGTTGCTGAACTTCAAATGACGGGTGTGCCTGTTTATGCCAATATCGCGGGCGATACCATTGATATTAATGGTACAACCGTTACGTTAACCAACGCGACCGATGGTGCAGGCTTGGTTGATGACATTAACGGCGCCACTGCGAATACTGGTGTTACAGCATACATGGATTCAAGTGGTTTCTTAAATCTTGTATCAGAAGCGCCCATAAACTTGGCTGATGGTAGCAGTGGTACCGGTGTTGGTACAGCAACGGATCTTGGTGCAGGTGCTGCTTTTGCTGTAGAGGCAACCGCGCTAGCAAGCGCTGTTACAACTGGGTCCATTACTGTCAATGGTTACGATATTACAGGTATTACCTTAAGCTCCCTAGATGTCGCTGTAACTGATTTAAATGCTGAAACTGCGAACACCGGTGTTACTGCAAGTATTGATGACAATGGCGAATTGCAATTATCGTCTAGCTCTACAATTACACTAGAGATTGGCGACACATTTGGTATGACAACAGCCATCGGCTTGGGGCTGGCCACCAGTGCAGCAGGCTTTGTAAATGACACCAATGACGGAATGGTTGCATCAAATACTACCGATGGCACTACCTTTAATAATGTATTAACCATTGCGCCTAGAATATCTTTAGATTCAGCCAACGATCAATCTATAAGCGTTGAAGTAACAGCCGCAGGAGCCACGGCCACAGGCTTAAAAAACCTGAATACTGACCTGAGCTCTGCGGTTACAGGGTCCGCCTTAGCCAATCTAAGTGTAGGCACAGTAGCTGGTGCTCAAGATGCTATCGGCGCCATTGATAACGCTCTAGAAACCATCAATGACACCCGCTCACAGTTGGGTGCGGTAAGTAACCGGTTGGACTTTACGGTTTCTAACTTATCCAGTATTTCTGAGAAAACCTCAGCAGCCCGTTCACGAATCATGGACGCGGACTTTGCGGCAGAAACTGCATCGTTGAGCCGAGCACAAGTGCTACAGCAAGCATCGCAAGCGATGTTGGCTCAAGCGAATGCTCG
This sequence comes from uncultured Cellvibrionaceae bacterium, assembly GCA_964480055.1. GTDB lineage: Bacteria > Pseudomonadota > Gammaproteobacteria > Pseudomonadales > Cellvibrionaceae > CAYZQH01. The sequence continues at coordinate 19,549 of CAYZQH010000010.1, read as the reverse complement.
ACCACAGCAAGTGTTGTCACTCTTACAGTAGTGAGAGGTTAATTAGAACCTGATAGTTAAGCTGATAGCCGGGTTCGCCCGGCTTGAGGCGTTTTGAAGTGAGGTAACCCAAATGAATGAAGTAGGATTTAACCAAGCGCAAGGTGTGAATACACCTAAGCCTGTTGCTTCTTCTAAGGGGGTGTCTGTTGCTGACACCAATCTAAGCGGCAAAGAATTGCCTGATGTATCACCCTCAGTGGCAAGTAAAGACCCAACAGTTGTGAGCGAAGCGCAGCAAGCACCGAATCAAAAGCCTGAAGAAGTGGACGATGCGGTGGCTAAGGTGAACGACTATGTTCAGTCTATAGAGCGGGATTTACAATTTACTGTGGATGAAGAGCTGGAGCGCACTGTTGTTAAAGTGGTGGATACAGAATCTGGAGACCTTATCCGGCAAATACCGGGCGATGTTTTCTTAGAGCTGGCACGCAACTTGAAAGAAGATGGTGAGCTAAGGCTAGTGAATGCATTAGGCTAACTTATACTTAAATTATTGGCTAAGCTTAGATTGGGGCGCCTCCTTGAGAAGGGGGGGCGCTTTTTGACGTTTAAGCAGATGGCTCCTGAAGCAATGATACCGATCAACGGTACCTGTTTTGGATGATTGCCATGTAGATTTTTTGCACGCGGCCGATAGTTCATCTAGTGCGCAATATTGGGTGTTGCGTTGGAGGTAGGTATGATCGACAACAACATTATTCAATCTTTAGGTGTGGGGTCTGGCATCGACACCGGTAATATGGTTAGGCAACTAACCGAGATTGAACGGTCCGCGCCTCAGCAACGGATTGATACCAAACGCGAACTGACCGAGACAAAAATATCTGATTACGGCTTGATGAACAGTGCACTGTCAACCTTGCAGGCTGCCGCTGACATTCTTGTAGAGCCCGAAGGGCTATTCAGTAAAACTGCGTCGTTCACTGACAGTGACGCACTCTCTCCCTCGTCATTATCTACTGAAGTGCCTGCTGGCATTTATAATTTTGAAGTGGAACAAATTGCCAGTGCGCAAGCCATGGCTTTTGCTGAATTTGCTAGCACCAGTGCGGAAGTGGGAGAAGGCACCTTAACCTTTAATTTTGGTAATTGGACGCGCGACGTAGATGACTTGGATACCGATTTAGACACCACGGAGCCGTTGAGTTTTACACAAGATACCGATCATGAATCTGCCACCATAACCATAGATGCCGAGAATAATTCTTTAGAGGGCTTGAAAGACGCCATTAATGACGCCGATATGGGCGTAACAGCCAGTATTGTACATACAGGTACCGGCTACAAATTATCAATTTTGGCTGAGTCCGGTGCAAATAATGAGTTACAAATTGTTGCTACAGAGTCCGGTGACCCTGGGCTTGCCAATTTTAAGTTTGATGAAACCGTGCCTAGTGTAGAAACGCAAATAGGGCAGGATGCGTTAATTGCTATCAATGGTTTGCAAGTGTCGCGCTCGAGTAACACCGTTGACGATATTGTTAATGGGTTAACGCTAGATATTTATAAGGCCGACCCCGGTCAAACAATGACGGTTACTGTAGAGGATGACAAAGAGTTTGCTGCGCAAAATATTCGTGACTTTGTGACTGCGTACAATACTTTTTTGGAGGCCTTAGACCCGCTTTTTGGTACGCGTGAAGTTGAAGATGAAGACGGCAATACTGAAACCGCGGTTGGGTCTTTATCGACGGACTCCCTGGGTAAATCTATTTTGTCGCGTATTCGTACCACCATTGCCAGCGCTATTCCTGGGTTGGTGGATTCTGACTATACCTCGCTCACCAATATTGGTATTCGTACAGAGTTAGACGGAAGTTTGAGTATAAATGACGATGATTTTGATGATGCTATAGAAAATCGTTTTGAAGATTTACAAAAATTGTTAGCGCCGTCCACCAATTCTGACAGTTCTGACATTACTGTTAATGGTTTTAAAGACTCTACCACCTCTGGCGCTTACGATATTAATGTTACCACAGCACCGACCAAAGGGTTTTTAAACGGCGGCGTTATTGATAATGGTACAGGTGGCCAAGCGGAGTTCAACCCAACGCTAAACACCGCAGGTAAGGATTACACGTTCAAAATTAGCGTGAACGGAACAGAAACCGAAGACGTTGTTATCCCTGCTGCAACCTACGCCGATGAAAGCGCATTGGCCGATGCCATAGAGTTGGCTATAAATTCTGATACCAATTTACAAGCCGTGAATACTGAAATTTCAGTCACTTTTGATAGTGATAATGATGTGTTTGTATTCACATCGCCCCAATATGGTACCTCGTCAACAGTGAGTATTACCGAAGCCACCACAGAGATAGCCGATGATTTAGGCATGGGCGTAGCCGGTGGCACTCCTGGTGTGGCAACAGCAGGTACCATCAACGGTGTAGCAGGGTTTGGCTCGGCCAATGTGCTGTTGCCGGCGTTAGGTGAGGCCGGCGAAGGCTTGGCCATGATCATTGGCGAAAACGCGACTACCGCCACGGTGAATGTCTCCCGCGGATTTGCGGGCGAGCTGAGTTTGTTATTGGAGCAATTATTAGAGTCTGATGGGTTAATTGCGACGCGTACCGAGAATTTGGAAGGCGATTTAGAATCTTTGGATGACGATCAAGATTCATTAGATAGAAAAATGACCGCTTATGAGGAGCGTTTGATTAATCAGTTTATTTCCATGGAGAGGATTATTGGCGGCTTGAATTCGTCTGGGTCTTTCTTAGAGAATCTTATTGATACCTTACCATTTACGGCGAAGAAAGATTAATTCTATCCGCAAAGGGGTAGAGCCCAAAGGCCAGAAATGTGTGAGCATTCTGGCCTTTTTTGATTTTAGACGACCCTTATTGTTGAATATCAATACGATAGGCATTGAAGCGATCGTTTCCTATAGCAATCCCTGTCATCCGTATTTCTACGCCTGTGGCTAATTGCTGCCTTATTTCTTCGTTTACAAACGTAGCTTTAACGATTAAGCCGGCCAATTCAAATTCGGTATCGCTAATAATGCGTGTGATGGCGCCTTGCAGTGTTTGAGCGGGCAGGTTGTTACTTTCACGGCGAACTTGTGTGGCTACCCAACGGTCGTTTTTTTCTGCCGCAAAGATTTTAACGGTTTCTCCAGTCCGTAGACTGCTTAAATTGAAATAGCGTTCCGGTTGCTCTGTTGCATCAACAAAAGCTGTAAAGCCATGAGCGTGGAAGGTGGTGTCGTAGCTCACCAATTGCGCCTGATTGGTATCAACGCTGGTGATACTCCCAATAAAATAACCTACGCTTTGTGGAATGGCAGTAACGGTATCGGCTACTAATATGTTGTTGGTGTAGTGGCCACGAACGATAACTCTGGCGCCTTCGGTTAAGGCTTCTGGTATAGCACTTGGTGTACCGATACTTATAGGCGCGCCGTTTACAGTGACAACAAGCTCGCCATTGATCAAAGTGACTAAGCCTTCAAGTGCTACCTCGGCAGCGGGTTGATACAGTGGTTTAAAGATAATTTGCGCCGCTTGAAGTACTCCGGTTTGTTCATTGAGCGTGCCTTTTACTTCTATTAGTGTGCCTACTGCAAGCTCACTGGTATTACCGTCAATCAATTGTGCGGCTGCATAATTCACGGTGAGGGCATTAATTGTTAGGGTGGATGCGTCAGTGTCAACACGGGTAATAGCGCCTTCAATATCCGAAGAGGTTTGTACTACTTGCTCAATATATGTGGCTGTGATGGAATCTGCTGAAGCATAAAGCCCGCTAATAGATAGCCATTGCCCTTCAGTAATATTGGTAAACGAAGTGTTGTTAAATAAGGCTTCTTCATCGGCTGCGATGGTCTGCCCTAGCACGGTGAATATCTTCCGCTGTGAATCTTGCGCAGACACCGCTTGTACCTGACCGGTAATGAGGTGATCAACAACAATATTTGTGGCAACACCCTCGGTGCCGTTATCGTCAACGGTACCAGTAACCGTTACAACCATGCCAATATTCAATGTTTGCTCGTCTACGACCTCGCCATTTAGCTCAATACTGGCGTTGTCGGTATTAAAGTGTATGCCGTTGACATAAACGCTACCAAATTGGGTAACCGTACCAGAGGCTATAAGCGTGTCCCCGGTGCCCTCAATGCCGCCAATAACATCACCGCCGTCAGAAGAAGAGCACCCGGCCAAAAAGCCAAACAATAAGGCGGGCATTATGAGTAAAACGGGGTTGTAAAAAAACTTGCTCACTAGATGTTGCCCCCGTTTTCATCGGTCTCACGGTTCTCTAAATAGTAGACCCCTAAACCCGCTCGGAAGTATTGTTTGTTGGCACTCAATGGTGATTGTTCAATTTCACATTCTGCTAACCAATCGTTTACGCGGATTAATAGTTCTTCCCCTTCTTCGCGGCAGCGTTGGCGGATAAGCTCCAGCTTCTCTGGTGGAATGTTGTTGTAGCTCACAGTACGTTGCAGGAATGGGCCGGGCTCAAGGTGGCCGATATTGTGATCCATCGTAGTGAGTAAATCTGAGGCTGCGGTACCAAAGATACGGAGGCTCTCTTGCATATCCGCTAAGGGGACATAGCCAGACACTTTTAGCTCCACGGTATCGGGCGTGCGGTTGATGGCATCAATACGTTTTAGCTCATCGAGCAGTGCGCGAACGGGCACATCAGAGCTGTATTGCCGAGCCAATAGGGTGAAGCTTGGCCCTGAAATAGAGTCTTCAATGGGAAGTACTTTGGCGTTGCCAGCGCCATCGTTAAACCGGTTATCGTTGATCCATGCGGTAATAACACGTGAAGCAGGGTTGGGAGAGGCCATGTTTTTATCAGAAAGCGGGTGAGGGCGATCTTTAAGTTTGGCAATATCTTTACGGTTAATCCCCGTCAGTACGGCGGTTCTTGAATTGCTAGGCTTACGCCCAGGCAACGCAAAATCGGTCTGGGCTACATCGACGTATACATGACGGGCAATGTTTGAAAAGGATTTAAACGAGACTCCGTGGCGCAGCAAAAGCCTTACCATGGGGCGTAACACCTTATACAACGCCCGGGACAAGGCTTTTTCAATTCGGTCACTCATAGTGGTGATTATATCGTTATAAAAGCGTATAGGGTGTGATTCATGTAACGTACGTTGCGGTGCTTGGTGTGGGTTTATAGCGTGAAAATGATGTGTTGAGTGCTTTTTGACCCATTTTTGGCAGTTGATTGGGGAGAGCTTTGAAGTGTGGCGCAAAACCCCGTGGCACACTTCCAACCAACTGTATCAAAGCGGGCTAAAGAAAAAGTATTGAAAGAGGGCCGCCTATAAGCCGCCAGATGAGCTTGCGTTTATGACTGGTCTTGAATCCAGGCTTTTGCAGCGGTGCAATAGTTTTTGTAATAGGTGTGCATCTCATCCTTATTAAAGGATGGGGTGGCAGTGTTTAATCGCGCCTCGGCCTCCGATAAGGCTTGGGCCAACTGCACACCGCCATAATTCGATATTACGCCTTTAAAGTTAGTCAACACCAGTTTTGCGCGTGGAATGTCTTCGGATTCTAATGCGCTTTGCGCTTTTTGTATTATTTCTTCGCCGTCGTTCATGATGGTTTCTAAGGCGCTGATCATTCTTTTTATTCTACGGGGGCTGCCTTTACTGATTGCGTCGAGCTGATTTTTGTCAAAGTATGGCGCGTCTTCTATATTGGGGGTGCCTGCCTGTGGAGTAATAACGTCCGCTACAGTGTGCAGGTTGGAATTGTCTGGGGCGTCATGTTGTGTGGCTCTGCGGATCGCGCGAAACAGATCATTTTCATCAACCGGCTTGGGGACAAGGTCGTTCATACCACAAGTCAAATATTGCTCTTTTTCAGATTTTAATACGCCTGCAGTCATGGCGATGATTGGGCGAGAGAATTCCATTTGTTCGCGTAAAATTTTGGTGGCCGTTACGCCATCCATTACGGGCATTTGAATATCCATTAATATCGCATCAAAGGAATCTGGGGATTCTTTAATAACGGCCACGGCCTCTGCGCCGTTATTGGCAATTTCTAGGCGTGCGCCCATGTCTTCAAGCATACCTCTGGCGATGGTTTGGTTGAAGACGTTATCTTCTACCAGCAGGATTTTAAGATTGTTGAGTTTTGTACCGTTGTCTTTGGTTTTTTTGGTGGTAGAAACTATGCCTTGCTCGGTGGCCTCAAAGCTCGCTTCTTGTAAGGCATCTAGCAGGTTTGATGGCAGCACGGGTTTAACAAGCCCTGCGTGAAATGCCTTTTGCATGGTAGGCATCATCAGCGCCGCCTGCTGATTGTTGGCCAGCAATAAAATATTACCGCATTGTTCGAGCAAACCTATTGATTTAAGCCGAGTGAGAACATCGTCGCCACCCTCTGAAGAGAAATCACTGCCTATTAGGGTAAAGTTAAGTATATTTATAGTATTTGATTGAGTCAGGTCGTGTAAGGCAGCAGCCCATGAGGAATACGAATACGTTGCCCAGCCCCATTGATCAAAAATATCGAGTAGAGCAGCTTCTGTAGAAGGGTTTTTTTCTAAAATCAGAATATGCTGGGTCTTTTGGTCTATGAACTGCGGTAACTCTGACTGAGTCTCGGCAACCGGAAGGTTGAGTGTAAAATAAAATTCAGAGCCGTGGTCTGGTCTGCTCGACAGTTCAATACTGCTGTGCATCAGCTCAATGATTCTGCTGGAAATTACAAGCCCAAGGCCCGTGCCGCCAAACTGCCTTGATATAGAGGCATCGGCTTGTGCAAAGGCACTAAATAAGCGCGACTGCTGCTCTTCAGACATGCCGATGCCCGTGTCTTTTACTTGGAACTTTAATAGCTGCTGATCCTTGTCATTATTTATTAAATCTACCTCTATCACCACCTCGCCGTGCTGAGTAAACTTAATGGCGTTGGATGAAAGGTTAATTAAGACTTGCTGCAGTCTTAGCGGGTCACCCGTGAAGTAGCGCTTTACGCCTTTTTTGGGGTGGATAACCAAATCCATGGTTTTTTCACCCGAGTTCACAGACATCATAATACCAACTCTTGACAGTACTTCGTGCAAATCAAAGGTGGCGTGGGTGAGTTCCATAGCGCCGGCTTCAATTTTAGAAAAATCTAAAATATCATTAATAATGCCCAGTAGCGCTTCGCCTGATGAGCGAATCATGGCAATGTATTTTTTTTGATTAGACGTTGGTGTGGTTTTATCTAAAAGCTGTGCGGCGCCAAGTACGGCGTTGAGTGGTGTGCGTATTTCATGACTCATGTTGGCCACAAATTCGCTTTTAGATCGGCTGACGTTCTCTGCTTCTTCTTTGGCTTTTTCTAAAGATGCCTCGATATCTTTTTGTTTTGAAATGTCGGTTACTACAGCGACCATATGAGTTACGCCCAAATGCTCTATGGGTGCAAGGTTGATGGCCGCATTGAATGTGCTGGTGTCTTTTTTACGGCCTTTAATGTTTGTATTGTAGTTTGCCATATTGCGAGGTTCTGGATTGTTTTGGAAGCTGTTCCTCAATTGTACATGGCGAGCTCTATGCTGCTCTGGAATCAAGTCTTCAATGTTTTCTCCGCGTAGAGAGCCTTGGTCGTAACCAAATAAGTTGTGTGCATGGCGGTTGGCTTTTACAATTTGGCCGTGCCGGTTAACCACTAAGAAGGCCTCTGGGGCCAGCTCAAAAAATATTTCGGATTCCTTCTCTGCGGCTTCTATTATTTTGGTTTGCATTTGCAGGTTGGCTTGATTTTGCTCGTATTCGGTTTGTATCTGTAACGCCACTTTTTTGCGGTGTTTGTTAAAGTTATAAAGCGAATACATTACAAAAAGTATTAAAAGATTAATAAGCAAACCAGAGAATAAAATAAAACTGGGGTGGCGTGATGTAATGGTAGAGTGAAAGGCCCAGGTGGGCGCGGTAAACGCTAGTAACCACGGTTGACCTTGTACCACGATCGTTATATTTGTTTTAAGAAGTTGTTCTCCATCTTTAAGCGTACGTGGAGAAGGTGGAGATTCATACAGCAAGTTGTATTGATTGGCCTCGGTATCCGTATAAACCTTTAGGGTGATATCTCGGTGTACCATCATTTTTAAGTCTAGCCAGCTTGGCAAGTGAATATTGGCAAATACCCACCCTTTAATGTGGTTTTCAATGGCGCCATTACCCGTGGCAGTGCCTTTTGCTCCGGCGTTAAAAATGGGATAAAAACTTACGAAAGTCGACGGTGTTTTTTGAGGGGCTCTTGCTGGTTCATCGGGTTGTGATATCAGCGGTGCAGAGCCGGCAAGAACCACTTTTTGCGTTGCTGATACGCGTGATGTCTCTGCTGCATTTTTCATTGCCTCACGATATTCCGGATCCGCCCATAGGTCTAAACCGATAAAATGCCTAGACTGCCAGTTTAATGGCTCAATTAAGGTGATGCTGGTGTAATAGCTTCGTGCGCCAGGCGGGTTTATTGCGTAGCGCTTATCTCCGTTAATACGCATGTGATCCACATGGCTATTCAGTTCCTGCTGTGGGATTGACTGAATCCAACCCAGGGTTTCAATGCCCTTGAGTTTGGTGTCTAGGTTTAACGTTTTTGCTAAAATGCTCCAGTCTTGGTGTGTGAGCTCGTCGGATATTGAGGCAAGTAGTGCCCCGCTGGTGAGGGCTTGCTCGTATATGGCTAAATGTTGTGTGATGGTATTTTGAGTGGCGCGAGCGTAAGTATTTAGCTTGGTTTGAGCGTCAACTTCTATCTGCTTAGATGCATAAAAGAATCCGATAAAAGTAAAAAAAAGGACACTAGAAAAAATCAACCAGCCCAATATGGGGTTGTGAATAATGCTTTCTTTTTGGTGCAAAGCGCTGATGGCATTTTTAGGGCTAGGTGCCATGGCGTGTATTAACTTCCTTTGAGTTTGTGGTGTTACGTAATATTGGTTTGTTCGTTACAGTAGGCTACGTAAAGCCGTAAATGGCAGCCCATTGCGTACGGCAGCGATGATTAACAACACTATTTTAAGTGTAGCTGTGAATATAGATAGGTGTGTGCTTACTATTAAATTTAAGGGGATGAAGGCCAAGGGCTAGAAGGCAAGGTGAATAAAGTGAAACTATGTGGTCTTGAGTGACAAGTCGATGAATTACAGTGGGTTACTCGTCCATAAAATCTTGTAGCTCTTCTTTTAGGTGATCCACTTCTAGCAAAATGACTTTTAATAATTTATTGCACCTGTCAATAGACAGCTGGTTTGCGCATAGCTCTAGGTCAAAAGCGGTTTCTTGTAGACGCAGCGCCCCAAGGTTAGCCGCCATGCCTTTTAGTGCGTGCGCCTGTTTGTGCGTTTTTTCGGTATCGTTGTTGTCTAAGCTAGTTTTGATGTCGGATAATGTATCAGGAATATCCTCCATAAACATTTCTATCAGTCGTTTGGCACGTTCTGGCTTGTGGCCACAGCGTCCTAGTAGCCCTTGTTCGTCCCATACAAGCATAGCGTTCTCTGTATTGATTTTGATTGAGTTTGTTAATGCAAATATGTAATAAGCGTTCGATATTTAATTGCTAATAACTAAATTAGATACACGCATTAAAAGTATAGTAAAAATTGGGCCAATGGCATTTTTACTTTATAAAAAATAGGGCCGGTAGTGTTAGGTTTTTTGTGGCAATGGTGCGTATAAAATTGATATATACAGTTACTGTCGGCCCGCTATTTGATTTAAAGCTGTGCTCGCGTAATTAAAGGCTTCATTGATCTGCTGCAGGTTTTGCTCGATTGTGCTTACATCTTGAGTGTTTTCTCGAGCGAGTTGTTCTAGAGCTTTTGCAATTTTGGATACGGTATTGGCGCCAAGCTGTAAGCTGGATGAGTCAATGGTATGCGCGGGGGCAATTATGGCTGCCAAGTCTTGCTTGTTTAAGGCATCTTGTATGGTTTGTATGTATTGTGCGGTGTCTTCAGTATAGTACTCCACCATTGTACCAAAGCGCTGCTTCATGATTTGCCTGGCTTTGTCAATTGCCTGAAGGTCTAATTGGTACTGCTTGGGAATGGATGCGTTAATTTTTTTTGCGTAGGCGTTAGCGTCCTGAGTTGTGTGTCGGCTCTCGTCTGCGGTAGCAACATCATTGTTAGCAGAAATTTGGGGTTGATCTGCACCAGTAGTTGATATTGAAGCGCTGTCTGGTTCAAGCTCTGAGGTACCTGTAGTATCAATTGCGGATACTGCCTGGTAAGCCTCTGCACCCTCCGGTGGAGGCGATTTGCGGTTTTCATCTAAGTGGTGGCTTGGTGCAAGTGTAGGTAGCGCTGTAATGTCTATATTTAGCCATTGAATTAACGTTTTGCGTAAGTCCATACGGCGTACCGGTTTGGCCAGGTAATCATCCATTCCCGCTTTTAAGCACATATCTCTATCGCCTTCTAAGGCGTTTGCAGTCAGTGCAACAATGGGGAGTGTACACGGGTTTTTCTTTTGCCATTGGCGAATCAGATCGGTCGCTTCAAAACCGTCCATTTCTGGCATCATACAGTCCATTAATACCAGGTCTATTGTGTTGTTTTGGTAAACTGCATCTAGGGCCTTATTGCCGTTTTCGGCACAATGCACGGTTGCGCCCATATCTATCAACATGTCTTGGGCCAAGGCGCGATTGATTCGATTATCTTCTACCAGCAAAATGGTTTTACCCTTAAGAACCGGGTAGGTGTCGTCTATGGCTGGTGGCGCATTGTTGTTTGCGCTGTGCCCACTAATGGCAACGCCGTCAACGCTGAGTAGTTCATGCTGGCGGCCGGCATTAAATTCACTGTATGAAAACGCCAACACTTCTAGCAATGTCTTTGAGCGAATTAACCCGGTAAGTACTGCAGAGTAACCAATCTTAGCCAGCGTGTTTTCGGAAATATTGGGGTTGTCACTCATCAATATAACGGGGAACGCATTCTTGGCTCGGGCCTTTAGAGATTTGGTCAAGTTTTCTGCACTTAAATCGGGTAAATCATTGTTAATTAAAGTGATATCAATAATGTTTGCTTCGTCAATGGCGTCGAGCGCTTCTTTAGCCGTATTGGCCAATAATACGCGCAGGCCTGCAGTGTTGAGCCGTTCAACCATCACACCGCGTGCAATATCATCCTGCGCCACCAGCATTAGGGTTTTGCCCCTTAAGGTTGTGAGGTCTGGCGCTGTGGTTACCGCGGAAAAGTCTTGCTCAAGCGGCAAGTAAAACCAAAAGCAGCTGCCTCGGTTTTTTACGCTTTTTACATGAATAGAACCGCCCATTCTCTCTACTAAATGCTTGCAGATGGCAAGCCCGATACCTGTGCCTGAAAACTGTTTGGTTGTAGAGCCGTCCACTTGCGTGAATTTTTCAAAAATGACATCCAGTTTATCTTTTGGGATACCTACACCGGTATCTTCTACGGTGAATTTAAACCAGCGTGTGTTGGGCTCAGTGGGCGGTTTTTTTTCGTCAAGTTCGACCGTTAATATAACATGACCTTGCTGTGTAAATTTGATAGCGTTGGTAAGTAAATGCATTAATATTTGTCTTAACCGGGTAGAGTCGGCTAAGACAAAGTCTGGAGTACCATTGGTGTATCGTACTACCAATTCAAGATAGCGTTTTTTCGCTCTTGGTAGTAATAGCTGGGCCAGATCATTACAGAGGCTTTCAGGTTCGAAGGCGTGTTTTTCTATGTCTACACGCCCCGAATCCATTTCGGAGTAGCCCAAAATATCATTAATAACATCGAGTAAAGACTCTGCACACGCTAGAACCGTTTGAGAAAGCTCTTTTTGTTTGGCATCTAACCGTGTGCTTAGCATATTTTCTGTGGCGCCAATGATGCCATTCATTGGCGTTCTTATTTCATGACTAACGCTGGCTAAGAACTCATTTTTAACTTGGTTTGCACGCTGTAGCTTAAATTGAGTGTCTATAAATATATCCACCATGGGGCGAAAGAGCAGAAATAACTGAATCAGCAATACGACAAGCGTTAACCAAAGGCAGGCTAAGCGCAGTACTGTCACTTGAGATTGTGAGTGTTGCGTCTGCAGTGTAAGTAGTAACCCTTGGTATTTACTCAAACTATTATGTAGAGATGGAGTCACAGAGGTTAATTGAGTAAATAGCTTTTTATGCTCGAGTTTATGCTTTGCCGGTATCTGCGTGAGTTGCTGTAAAGTTTGTGAGTATCTTTCTAGTTGCTGTATTAATTGCAGGTTGGCGTTGGATGTGCTTTTGGGGATAAGGTCAAAGGCATAAATTGTTTTAATATCTGATTTAATGTCCTGTGCTAGGTACTTCAGGCGTGTACGCTGTTGCTGCCGCGCTTCTTTTGTAGCGGCTGTTTGCATATGTTGTAAGGCTTCGGTGGTATTTTGCAAACGTTCTTTGATGGATTCTAGCGTCTGGTTAAGCGCAGGGTAATTTTTTGATTGAGTATTGATGTGGCCCAAATAAAAGTAGCCGCCAATGGCCAGTAGTGCGGTCATAGCAAGTGCTGCAATGTACCTGAAGGTCAGTGCTTTGGCTAAGGCATTGACTTCGGCCTTTTTATTTAATTGGTTTACATTCAGCTGCACAACACGTCTAATGGCTTTACCAGTCTAGTTCTGCTTCATTACTGACAAATACTGATACTTCATTGCCCACCTCGTTGTATTGAATGCGGTCAAAACTTATAGCGCTTGCCTGTGCTATTCCTCTGCCGTGGTTATCGGTTGCGCGCGTCGGATCAATTTGTAAAAATCGACTCCACGCAAAACCTTTACCACAGTCTAAGATTTTTACGTGGTATCCTTCAGAGTTTTTTCTAAACTGAACTTCTACGATTTTATCTTTATTTTCTGGTTTCTTTAATAGCTGTTCAATGTTTTTGCGCCAAGTATTGTTACGTATTAGTTCGGATTTTCGGTCGTATCCTATTTCTAGATTACCGTGTTCAACCGCGTTGGTTAGTAGCGCTGCTAAGCCCGTAGCAACCCGCAGAGGCTCAGGAAAACAGTTTGCCAAAAAACTGGCTAGGCCTTCAGCTTCGGCAAGTGTAGAAAACTCGAACTTACAGTTGCAGATTAAGTTAAAGCTAGCTTTGTGGTGTGCAAGCTCTTCATTGAGCGTTTTTTGTTGTGAGGTTTCGCGTTCTGCTGCAGTGAGTACAGAGCTTAATACATCTTCGTCTATGGGTTTTGTCAGATAATAAAAAACGCCCGCATCTATCCCTTCGCGGATTTGATCTGCGCTGTCGTACCCAGTTTGCATAATGACGGGGATGTGTTTTAACGAAGGGTCATTTTTCATTAATGCGACCACTTCTAAGCCATTCATTTGAGGCATTTCTCTATCAATTACCACAATATCTAAATGGTCTTTTTCTTTTTGAATGGTACTCCAGGCTTCCTTGCCGTCGCTGGCGGTAATTACGTCGTGGCCTAGCTCTTCAAGTTGCATTTGAAGCAGCATACGCATGGTACGGTCGTCATCTACTGCAAGAGTGCGTACTTTGTTTGATGATTGGGGCACAGGATTTAGGCTGGCCATGGTTGTCCTCAATTAGCGTTCAGAGAATGCAGTTTTCATAGATAAGTGAATGGGTTTTAACAAGTATTCGAGTAGAGTTTTTTCACCGGTGATGATGTCTCCGATTACGGTCATGCCCGGAAGTATGAGATTTGTGTTGGGGTTGACGCCCAAGTATTGTTGATCTAACCCAATACGAGCGCGGTAGTAGGGCTGGTTTGCCTCATTTAAAAATGTAGTAGCGGATACAAAATCTAGCGATCCATTAATGGTGCCATAGCGAGAAAAATCAAACGAGCTGACTTTTACGCGAATGGGCTGCCCCACTTTGATATGGCCAATGTCCTTAGGCGATATACGGGCATCAACCACTAATTGTGAGTTGAGCGGTACTATCTCCATAAGGGTAGAGCCTGGGCCAATAATGCCGCCAATGGTGTTTACCTGAAGACCCTTAACGATGCCATCAACCGGCGCGGTAATATCTAAGCGTTCTGCGCGGTCGCGCAGTTTGGTGACGCTTTCTTGTGTTTGGTCGATATTTGCATTAATGGTGTCTATATCTTGATAGGCATTATCGCGTTGATTGGCCGCCAATGACTTTAGGCGCTCCAGGTATTCAGCTTGTGCGCTTTGAGATTTTTGTATTTCTTCTTTGACTTCGTTGAGTTCGCCTTGAAGTTGGTGAGACTCTTGGCGGTACTTAATGACCGTGAGCTTTGACGCATAACCTTTACCGTGCATTTCTTCCTGCAGATTTTGAGCTTGCGAGGAAAGCGCCAAACTTTTTGTGAGGCTTTTTTTACGTTGCTTTAAGCGTGTGACTTCATCTCGTTTTTGCTGCAATTGCTGCTCTAGTACCTCTTTATCTTTGTTGAGGGCTTGTAGGTAACTGTCGAACATGGCTTGTTGGGTTGAAGATGCCTCTACATCCCCTTTTAATAGCGGTTTAAAATTTGGCGTGCGGCTTTCTAAGTATGCCGAGAGCCTTTCTTGCTGAAGCAAAAGCGAAGAAAGCTTAGCGTGGGCTTCGGCTAGGTCTTGCTTGGCTTGGCCGTCATCAATGCGAATAAGCGTTTGGCCGGTTTTGACGGTGTCGCCTTCGTCAATGAGAATTTCTGTAACTATACCGCCATGCAGGTGCTGCACCACTTGTGTGTAGCCACGAGGGGTAACTTCACCTTCTGCACGGGCAATTTCTTTAATGGGTGTAAAAGCGGCCCAAAACAAAAATACGAATATAGCGCAGCTGATCACAATCATGGTCAGGCGGATAATGTGAGGGTTGACTGCTTCTTCTAACTTTACTGACTGCGGTAAGAATTTGAGCTGTTCTTGCTCACTTTGTACGCCGAGACGTTTTTCAACCCAGGAAACTAAAGACATATATCCAACCTAGCAACCCTATGCTGCCAAACTTAAGAATTAGAAGCGATGTTATCTATTTCAAATAACGATTAGAGAAGGCCAAAATATTGCTAACCGCTATAAAATTGCTTCTGTTAATAAGCGGCGGCTTTAAGCTAACGATTAGCGGTGTAATCGAATATGGCTTGGATGATCTGCTCTGGCGGGCCTACTTTTGGTAGCTCGCCATTACGCAATAAAATTACGTGATCGGCCAGGCGCAGATAATCCTCTCTATGGCTTACCATAAGCATAGTACGGCGACCCTTCCATTGCTTGAGCATATTAAAAAACGCTTGGCCCGCATGGCTATTCAGTAGGGCATAGGGGAGTTCGTCAAACAGCATGAGGTTGGACGGCTGAAGGTATGCGCGCGCCAAACTTAAGCGGTGCAGCAAACTGGTGGGCAGTTTATTGCCGGAATTCCCAAGTGGCGTGTCAAGTCCCATTGGCAACGCTTGAACCTCGCGCTTTACGTCTACTTGCTCTAACGCTAGCAGAATGTCGTCGTCACTGGCTAATGGCTCTGCAAAACGTAAGTTCTCAGTGATGGTACCGTCAAAAAAGTTGGGTACCTGCGGTACGTAGGCAATTTTTTTACGCAGTTCAATGGGGTCGAGTTGACGAATGTCCATATCGTCTATACGAATAGCACCTGCTTGAGGGCGATAAAACCCATTAACCAGCTGCAAAATGGTAGATTTGCCTGAGCCATTGCCGCCTGTAATGGCAATAATCTCGCCGGGTTTGGCTTCAAAACTTAACCCGGCAAAGACTGGGTCACTATTTTTGGTGTAGCGCAGCCCAACTTTGGCAAAGCTCACTTTGCCGGTAAGCTCGGGTAACTGGGTTGTGCGCTCTTGTTGGCCTGCTTCCGTGTCTATATCCATTAGCCGGTTAACTTGGTCGATGGCGTTAAATAATTGCTCGTAGCGCGCCAGCGCGTTGCACAGCATTTGAAATGGAGATAGCACCCGCCAAACCAAGATGGTGCAAGCAATCATTGCACCTGTGGTGAGTGTGCCCTGTATGACTGAGTCAATAGCCAGGACTATGACAGTCATGCCGGCCAAGACAAACAGCGCATTCGAAACGGTCTCTACTATGGATGATAAAAACGACGCTTCAAAGCTGGACATAGACGCCTTGCCGGATAAATCTCTAAACTGTTTTTGCCATTGTTCGCGAACGCCGCTGGTGCGAATACCCTGCATTTTTTGAAATGTTTCAAACATCATTTGTTGGCGCTTGGCACCGGCTTTGGCATTTAAACGAATGGCCGTGCGTATTTTTGGCTTCATGATAAAAAATAGCAGGGTGTACAAAAATGCGATGGCCACAGGGACTATGGCCAGTTTGCCGCCTATCACGGCAATAGCGCCCAAGACAATAAGCGTGAAGGGTAGCTCTATCAGCGCTAGAAATAATGGGCCAGTGAAAAAGTCTCTGATGGTTTCAAAGGCCTTTAAGCGTGCAATTTGCGCAGAGACACTGGCGCGCTCGGTGTAGATGAGGGGCATAACCAGAAGCTGTTCAAAAATTTTATTGCTTACAATGGTGTCTAAGCGCGATCCGAACCAGGCCAAACTACGTGACCGCAAGCGCCTTAATATCCATTCGCAAATGAGTGCTAGCCCTGCGCCCATAACCAGTGGTGTGAGTGTTTCTATAGAATGAGCGGATATGACCTTGTCGTATACCAGCATGACAAATAGTGGTGCAGCCAAGGCCACAATATTTAAAAATACACTGGCAGAAAACACTTGCCAAAAAATACCTTTAAAGCGCTCGAGCAGCGCTCTAAACCAAGTTTGACTAGAGGCTTGGCGCGTGTCTTTGGATAGACTGGTTTCTAACTCTTTTTCTGCGGTAAAAAAGTAAGCTACGCCTTGTTCACGCGTGGATTCATCCAGCAATACAATTTGTTCTGTTTCACCGCAAAAAACCGTAAGCTGATTTTTACCTTCAGGCGTTTTTTTACGGTTGATGATCACCCAGGCATGTTCTTCGTCTGTACCGGCGTTTAACACGTACAAACATGGAAGGAGGCGGTCATCAATACTGTGAACCGATGTTTTTAAGCGTCGCCCTACATACCCAAAATGCGCAATACTATTGAGTAAATCTACATGGCTAAGTACTTGGTTTTTACTGGGGAGCGCATCACACAGCTCCGAAATATCCAACGGTAATTTTAGCGCTACGACCAATGCAGATAAACATGCACCGTATTGGGAATCTTGATTTTTATTGGGTAACCAACCCGATAGTCGCAACTGCAACAAAATATCATTAACTGAGTTTATCTGTGAAAATACCGAGGCGTGAACAGAGGCCGTCATAAACGTAGCGCCTTATAGGGCTGTACATCGTGAGCTTTACTGCTGTCTATGGCCCATTTTTCATTCAGAAGGCCTTTATCTAACACATACTCTTTACTGGCCAATTGCATGATGTTGCGGTCGTCGGTTGCAATAATCATGGTGGCCTTACCACGAAGTTTGGCTAACAACCGATAAACTTGATGATAGCCGTCTTTGTCGAGTGCGCGATCTGCATCATCAAATAGAATAATTCGTGGCTTGGAGGACAGTACTCGCGCAATGGTAATACGCTGCTTTAACCCTGGTGGAACTGGATCTGCTGCTACGCCTTCTAGCGGTGTATCAAACCCTAGCGGGAGCTTGGCGATTTCTTTTTCTATACCAAGTAGGCGGATAATTTCCTGCACACTTCTGGATGCGATGGTGTTAAATGCTGTTAAGTTGTCTCTAATTGTGCCTTTAAAGATGGCGCCCTCCATGGGTAAATAGCCCACGTGATGTATCATTGTTTCGGGCGGAATTTGATACGCGGCAGTGCCATTAATCTTTACGCCGCCAGCGGTGGGTTGGTATAAACCAGCAATTAACTTCATTAAGGTAGATTTACCGCAGCTGTGCTCTCCAGATATGGCGATGCATTCCCCCAGTTTTAGCTGTAAATTCACGTTGCGCAATATTGCGGGCTCGTCAATGGTGTAACCAAAGTGCATGTTGTCAATATTTACAGAGCCGAGCTTTTCCCCTATTTGTTCTGCGTCAATGGTTTGCGTAGTAGGTAGTTCGAACGTGGCTTTAACGTTATTTTTTGCAATTTGAAAATCTTGAAATCGCGTCCAAATACCTAGCGCTTTTTGTAGAGGGCTCATGATGCGGCTGGATAATAATATGCACGCAATCAGTGAGCCCAATGTTAACTGGCCGTTCACCGCCATGGGTGCGCCAACCGTAATGACCGCGACGGTCATTAGCTGGGTGAATGTGGTGCCGTAGCTTTGCGCCAAACTACTGATTTTGGCGACCTTGTAACTACACGTGCTGGATTTTTTTTGTAGTTGTTCGTAGTTGCGTTGAAATCGATTTTCTAAGCCCAAAGACTTAATGGTATGAATCCCCGTTAGGGATTCGATAATAAAGCCGAAACGTGATTCATCGGCCAGTTCTCTGTTTATTAATGCGGCTTTTATTTTTACGCCTAAATACCAAGCGACAACGGCGAACATACCTAGAATGGTTAGTGGTACAAACGCAAGCGGGCCGGCCAGATAAGCAATTAATCCAATGTAAATCCCTACAAATGGCAGGTCTATTAGTGTGATGAGTGCTTGACCGCTGGTAAATTCGCGCAGCTTGCTGACTTGATTCATTCGCTGCATTTGTTCACTGACACCTTCGGATTCTAACGCGGATAAATTGGTGCTTAAAATATGGCGCAAACTATTCGAGGTGATGGCGTGCTCAGAGGCCGCACTGGTCCAATTGATGACGTAAGTGCGAGACAGGCGCAAAATACTTTCTAATATGACAGCGATGGTCACGCCCGCAACCAACACGTGAAGAGTACTAACCGTTTGGTTGACCAGTATCCTGTCGTACACTTGTAAAGTCATAATAGGCAAGGCCAAAGACAGTACGTGCATGGCCAAAGAGGTGACGATAAGTTGTGTTTTATAACGACCGTTATTTAACCTGAACTGCGGGTCTTTAAGGACTCCATCGGCAATGGAAGGCGCCAACAACTTATTCAGTTGCTGGCGACTGCACTTCCACGCGGCAAATATGCCACTGTGGTCAGAGGGCATTAGAACCCTCCGTGTGGATTCCACCCTTGCTCAAAATCTGAACCTGAATCATCATTGCTGCCGTTTTCATCCATTGTACCTAGTGGGTCTTCATCATCTGAGTTGTCGCGGTCTCTGCCTCGACCACCACGGCCACCACGGCTCGGTTTGTCTTCGGTGGAGTCTAACCAGTTGCCCTCTGAGCTGTTACTCTCACCGTCGTTGTCATCGTCGGTGATATCGGTCCAGCTTCCTTCTTCATCGTCGCGGGCATCTAAATCAAAGTCGTCGTAGGCATCGCCTTGCTCGTCGTCACTTTCAGTATTGGATAAGTTTTGCTCTTCTTCCACTGAGTCTCGATCATTAGATCGGGATTGATTTCCACGTTCATTTTGGCCGGTGTCGCGGTTATCTTCTTCTCTGTCGTCGTCATCATCGTCGCGGTCTCGGCCTCTGCGTTCGGATCGATCATCGTCATCTTCATCTC
>CAYZQH010000009.1:0-26707 GCA_964480055.1 uncultured Cellvibrionaceae bacterium | reverse complement strand
TCTCTCATAACAATCTAGAATTTGTGGTGGTGGGCTTATTCAAATTATATGGGTTAACGGGTGTTTCTATGACAAATTTGACGGCCCACTCGGTGGCGAATTGGAGTGCTTTGGGCGATTATAAAGGGGGCGCCAACATTTGGCTGTGGTTTTGTGTTGCGACTGCACGGGAAACCATTTCTTTCAAGGCTTTATGGATAAAACTTGGAAACTATGTTAAAAGTTTATCCCTCTGGGTATGCAACGGACGTGGTCACCTGTGGTGATACTTTTTATAACAAACAAACCGAAGTAGGATCCCCTATGGACGTGAATCTAGAACATTTAAAAGTGATGGTTATTGATGATAGTAAAACCATCCGACGTACTGCTGAAACCTTACTGCAAAAAGTTGGCTGCACCGTGGTCACTGCAACAGATGGTTTTGACGCGCTGGCAAAAATTGCGGACACTCGTCCGGATATTATCTTTGTGGATATTATGATGCCGCGTTTAGATGGCTATCAAACGTGTGCACTTATAAAGAACAACAGCGAATTCAAGTCAACCCCTGTCATTATGTTGTCGAGTAAAGACGGGCTGTTTGATAAAGCCAAGGGGCGTATCGTGGGTTCTGATCAGTACCTTACCAAGCCTTTTAGCAAGGGCGAGTTACTGGGTGCTATTGAGGCTCATGTCAAGGTAGCCAAGGCAAGTTAGACCAATTAGTGAATCCTTTAGATGACCAATCCCTGGGGGAGCCGTGGCCAAAGTTTTAATAGTAGATGATTCTCCCACCGAAACGCACAAGCTAACCTCTATGTTAGAGAAGCATGGGCACTCGGTGGTCAGTGCTGGTAATGGAACTGCAGGCGTGTCATGCGCTAAAGCTGAGTTGCCAGACGTTGTTTTGATGGACGTGGTAATGCCGGGCCTAAATGGGTTTCAGGCTACGCGTCAATTGAGCAAAGCCAAAGAAACTGCAAATATACCCGTGATCATGGTAACCACCAAAGATCAGGAGACTGACCGTGTATGGGGAATGCGCCAGGGGGCAAAGGCGTATTTAACCAAACCCATTGAAGAGTCAGAATTAATAAAAACCATCGCCGCCGTAGGCGGCTGATAAAGCAGAAACTCTATGTCGCAGGAAGTTGCTTACCAGGCACTACTGGATCTAGCACAACAAAGCCAACAAAACGCCAAAGCCTTACCGGCTCAAGTAGATGCTTTGCCGCGCTGGAGCGGTATTGGTTTCTCGCTGCTTGGTGGCCGCTTTGTGGCGCCGCTAGGTCAAGTGGCCGAAATGTTAGAAGTCCCTACCTTTACACGCTTACCAGGCGTTCAATCTTGGGTGATTGGCTTGGCCAATGTGCGTGGGCGCTTACTTCCTTTATTTGATATGCCGGTTTTTTTTGGCGGTAAGGCAACTGGGCTGCGTAAACAGCACAGGGTACTGGTTGTTGATACCGACAGTTACTTTTGTGGGTTGATAGTGGATCAAGCTTACGGTATGCAGCACTTTACCGCAGAGGGTTTTACCCAGGTTGACCAAAATGTGCCAGAGGTAATGCGAGTTTTGGTGCGTGGAGCCTATACCGATGCCGTCGGTAAACCTTGGGCTGTATTGAATATTCCAACGCTGCTGAAGGACGCAAAATTTGCCAACGCAGCGTTGGCGTAATGGGTTATGGGGGCTGGTTGTAAAACCGGTGCAAGGGTATGTCGAAGGCGCTCGCTACGAGTGCCTTGTTAGTGCCTCGTTAATTAATAAATTTAAGGTGCCAGGAGCTTTTTCCTCCTGGGTTGGACTCATTTGGAGCGTCTTATGAAAACTGAATCAAGTGGCATGATCGCACGTCTCAAAGCCAATAGGATCATGGCATTTTTGGTTTTATGCCTGATTGGTTTTGTGGTGATCATTGGGTTTATGGTGGCCAAGCTACTGACTTACTCTTCGAGTGATCAGCACCTAAAGGGCCTAATTTCTGAGCTAAGAGCCTCTTCTTACCAGCTTTCTACGCTTGCCCGTGACGCCACTGATGGTGATAAGCAGGCATTTAATAAGCTTAGGCAGTTGGTGGTTCGTATGGACGAGACCCGGTCACAGTTGAATTTAGTGGATGCAGCCACACGCTCAGCGCTGACCAAACAGTACACTGCATTTGATGGTGTATGGACGCGCTTACGAAGTAACTCTCAAGTAATTACCGACAACCAAGACGTGATTATCTTGATGCATGAAGTGGCCAGTACCGTGAACGAGGCGCTGCCCTCTATGCAGGCTGAGCACGATGAAATTGTAGCAATCTTGCTAGAGACGCGCGCACCGGCAGAGCAAGTGTCAATGGCGCAGCGACAATCCTGGTTTGCCGAACGCATTGGTCGCAACGTTGAGGTCATGTTGCAAGGTGGGGAAGATTCAGAAAAAGCGGCCGACGAATTTAACATTGACGCCAACCGCTTCAATAACGTGCTAGAGGGCATGAAAAAAGGCGATCTCACACTCGGCGTATCAAAGATCACCGACCCTGAAGCCTTAGAAAGCCTCGAGAAAATCACAGAGTTCTTTGCGTTGGTGAGCGGCCAAGTGCGCAATATTTTTGAGCAGGCGCCGTCGCTCTATAATGCGCGTAAGTCCACCATTGCCATTCAGGATGGCAGTCCACTGCTGCAGGAGCGTTTGGCCCATTTAACTGAAAAAATTGATGAGCTACCCAACGAGCGTAAAGTCAACAATATGACGTTAGTGCTTGTGGGCGCCCTAGCCTTGGTGTGCTTGGTGTTACTGGGCATACAGGCCAACCGCGCAACTAAACGTCGCCTTCAAGTGACTGCCGAAGCCAACGAAAGAAACCAAAACGCTATTTTACGCTTGCTTGACGAGTTGGCCGATCTGGCCGATGGTGATTTAACCACGACAGCTACCGTAACCGAGGATTTTACGGGCGCGATTGCCGACTCTATTAACTACACCATTGACCAGTTGCGGGTGTTGGTTTCTCGTATCAACGATACATCCGTCAGTGTTGCCGCCGCGGCAGAGGAGACACAGCAGACTGCGCTCCACTTAGCTGAGGCTTCAGAGCATCAGGCTCAAGAAATTGCTGGCGCGTCTGCAGCGGTCAACGAAATGGCGGTGACTATTGACCAAGTTTCAGCAAACGCTGCTGAGTCTGCCGGGGTTGCGGAGCGCTCAGTATCGATTGCGAGCAACGGTGCCAAGGTGGTGCAAAATACCATTAATGGTATGGATACGATTCGTGAACAGATTCAAGAAACTTCAAAACGAATTAAGCGCTTGGGTGAGTCCTCGCAAGAGATTGGCGACATCGTAAGTTTGATTAATGATATTGCTGACCAGACCAATATTCTGGCATTGAACGCTGCTATTCAGGCGTCTATGGCAGGTGAAGCTGGCCGTGGTTTCGCGGTAGTAGCCGACGAAGTACAACGCCTTGCGGAGCGGTCTGCCACTGCAACCAAACAGATTGAAGCCTTGGTTAAAACCATTCAGAACGATACTAACGAGGCGGTTATCTCCATGGAGCAAACCACCTCTGAAGTGGTGCGCGGAGCGCGCCTAGCGCAGGATGCGGGTGTGGCCCTAGAAGAAATCGAAAGCGTATCTGCCAGTTTGGCTGAATTGATTCAAAACATCTCGAATGCGGCTCGCCAGCAGGCGGCGTCTGCTGGTCATATTTCTAATACGATGAATGTCATTCAAGAAATCACCTCACAAACATCTGCAGGTACCGGTGCTACCGCGTCGGCGATTGGTAATTTGGCGCAAATGGCCATCAAGCTGCGTGAGTCTGTTGCCGGCTTCACATTACCGGAAGAGCTTGGTAGCTCTGTAGCCTCTATGCCAACAGTTGCTGCTAAAGCCCCGAAAGCTAACGTGATTTCTGAACCCTCTGAAGATGACATTGAGGAGTTCTCGTTAGATGAAGCATTAGATGATGATCAAGATTTAGCGCAAGAAAAAGCTTAAATACTCGGCGGTTGGGGTTTTATGGTGTGGTCGCTGCAGACGCTGCCAGAGCTATCCGATGAGCAGTTTGCTGCGTGGAGCAAATTGCTGGAAGAGCGAGCAGGCATTTATTTAACCGAACAGCAGAAAGTATTTTTACAGACGCAAGTGGTTCAGCGGATGCGCGAGCTGAACATAGACAGTTTTAGTGAGTACTACAACTTAGTGTTGGATGGCCTTTCGGGGCAAGTGGAATGGACACAATTAGTTGACCGGTTGGTGGTGAACGAAACGCGTTTTTTTCGCCATCGAGCCTCGGTAGATTACATTGGGCGCATTTTGTTTGAGCGTTTGAGCGCCAATACCCTGGCCGCCCAAGCCAACGCCGAGTTTGACGACAGTTTTGATTTGTGGAGTGTGGGGTGTTCTTCTGGAGAAGAGCCGTACTCATTAGCCATGGTGATTAGCGATGCTTATCACATGGTGGGACGCGACCCCCGATTTGGTATAACCGCGACGGATATAAGTCGAGCGGCTTTGTCGATTGCACGTGCTGGAATCTATAACGAACGCAAGGCAGAGACGGTGGAAACCACGTTTCGCCACCGTTATTTCCGGTCTATTGGTCAAGAGAAATTGCAGGTAGCGCAAGAGTTACGAAATCGAATTTGTTTTAACCAGGGTAATGTTTTAAATATTAACGAAATGCCCTCGTTAAAGGTGGATGTAATTTATTGTCAAAACCTGTTGGTGTATTTCAGACGGTGGTTGCGTGAGCATATATTGAATGCCTTTGTGGAGCGCCTTAACCCCGGCGGTATATTGGTTATTGGCACAGGCGAGGTGGTTGGATGGCACCATCCAGCCATGCGCAAGGCGAGTGAAGGTACTGTGGAAGCCTACCAACACATAGGTTAGAGCACTGGGGTAGGCCGCACAAATGTGACAGCGCGCTTCAGAGATAGCTTCTCCCCCGGTGGGTTGATATAGAAATTTATATATAAGAGCTCTATATAAGAGCTCTATATAAAAGCAACGTTTTGTGTTTTGGGGTGGCCCAAAGCACGTTAGAACAGGACTCCATAATGGGAGATAAACGTAACTACGCTGCGCTTGAGTGGGTCATTGGAGAAATTGGCGAGACGCTAAATGATGCGCGCCAAGCTCTAGAGGCGTTTGTGGAAGACCCGCGCGATACCGCGCGTATACGTTTTTGTTTGACCCATATTCACCAGGTGCATGGCTCATTGCAGATGGTGGAGTTTCACGGGGCTTCATTGTTTGCAGAAGAAATGGAAGCGCTGGCCGAATCCATTTTACAAGCCAACGTGGTGAACGAAAAAGAAGCGCAAGAAGTCTTAATGCGTTCGTTGCTGCAACTTCCTCACTATCTCGAACAAGTCAAAACCTATCAAGACGACCACCCAGGCATTGTTTTACCGTTATTAAACGATATTCGAGCGGTTAGAAAGCAAAGCTATTTGAGTGAAACCAACCTATTTAACCCAGACCTATCAAGCCTAGGGACACTGCGTGGCGAGCGCCATAGTATTTTAAGCGAAGGGCAAAAAATACGACAGGTGATGAGCAAGCTGCGTGAAATGTATAAATACGCAGCGGCCAGTGTTTTACGTGGCATTAAAATTGATGAAAACCTGGCGTTTATCGACAAGGTATTTGTACGTCTGGAAGGTTTGGCGCGCGGTACGCGCTCCCATCCTGTTTGGCAAGTGGTCGCCTCGTTGACCGAGGCTTTGGTGCGTGACGATGTGGAGCTTAGCGTTGCGGTTAGAGGCTTATTACGACAAATCGACCGTGAAATGCGCATATTAGAAGAGCACTGCCCACAAGCGCTTGATGCCAAACCTAACGAGTCATTATTGCGCAACATGCTGTTTTATGTTGCCTGTGCAGAGCCTGGTGGACGCCGGGTAGAGCAAATTAAAAATCAGTTTGATTTAGATAATGCCTTGATTGGAAGCTCGGGCAAGCCAGATCGGCGCAGTGGGTTGGCGGTGGCCCCTGAACCAGAAGCCATAGTTGCGGTGATTACTGCGCTACATGATGAGCTCAATACAGCTAAACACCTTATGAACCTGGCAATTTCTGGGCAAGGTGGGGTGAGTGACCTTGAAGAGCTGCTACCGGTTGTTAAACGTATTGCCGATACCCTTGCTGTTTTGGGTATTGGTGATATGCGAAAGCTCACCATGGATCAGTACGATCTTCTGGCAAAAATGGTTCAATCGGGGAGTATTTCTGACACTACGCTGATTGATATTGCCGGGCGCCTCGCAGATATAGAACACCGTTTAGAGGCTATAGCCAAAGGCGCGGTTAAGCACCGAGACTATGCCAACTTAGATGAACGCGAGGTGGCGGTAGATTCAGCAAAAGATGCTGTGTTAAGTGAGTGTCGCTCAGGGCTGGATAAAGTGAAAGCCGCTATTGTTGAAGCCATGTCCAGTCAGTGGGATGTGAGTAAGTTGCCAGACGCAGTTGCAACCATTCGCGATGTGCAAGGCGGTTTAAATATGGTGCCCATGGCACGGGCTGCCACATTGATTGAGCGTTGCGGTGCGTTTATTGAGGAACGATTATCGCAAGCCACATCTACCCCGGGTGAAGAACTGCAGATATTGGCCGATGCCATTGCCAGTGTGGATTACTACATTGAACGCCTAAGTGGTGCGCACGGAGAAGAATTAGACAGCTATTTAGACTTAGCGTTAGAAAGCCTTACGCAATTGGGCTACGCCCCAGTTACATTCCCTGAGTCGACGCTGGAAGCAACAAGCTTGCACCAACCCGAGGTAGAAAATTTAGCGCATGAAGATGCGGCGCAAGTGACGTCAATTGCCACTGGCCAAGCAGATGCCGCTAATAGTAAGAGCTTTGCCCAGGCCCTGGAGGATGCAAAAGCCGAAGAAGCCAATATTAAAGAGCCTGGAACTGAATATGAGGCTGAATTAGGTGACGAGGAGTCACTTGAAGCTGTGGTTGTACCGGCGCCAGAGCCTGGCAGCGAAGGCGAAATTGACGATGAAATTATAGAAATTTTCATCGAAGAAGCCGGCGAAGTTCAAGAGAACCTTGCTGAATACTTCCCTAAATGGAAAAGCGATTTAGACAACACCGAGCTGCTGGTAGAAGTGCGTCGTGCGTTCCACACCTTAAAAGGCAGTGGCCGTATGGTGGAAGCCAACGATGTTGGAGAGTTGTCGTGGGCGGTGGAGTCCATGCTCAACCGCGTGATGGACGCCTCAATCCCGCCGCATATTGCCCATGCGCGCTTGGTGGGGTTAGTGCTAGATTTTATGCCGTCACTGATTACGGCGTTTAAAAACAAAGCGCCTAACCCCGACCAAGACGAGTGGAACCGATTGGCTGCTTGGGCAACTTCTCTGGCCAGCGGTGATATTCCTGAAGGCTTAGATGGCGTTGCACCGGAGGTTGTGGCAAATGCCACTGCCGAGTCAGAGCCACAAGCACCGCAAGCCGATGACAATGAAGATCAGATACTGTGGGATATATTCTCCTCGGAGGCGAGCACGCACCTGAGCGTTGTTGATACCTTCATTGCAGACATGACACAAGCGGCGCCGCTCTATTCCCCTCCGTCTGATGAATTACAAAGTGCGCTACACACGTTAAAAGGCAGTGCTTACATGGCGGGTATTACACCAATTGCCACCATGATCACGCCATTAGAGGCGTTCACCAAAGAGCTACGCAGCTACCAGGTGAAAGTAGATAGGGGTGTTTTGACCCTGTTAGAAGACGCCGCACACCTTACCCGTGTTGGGTTGGCGTGTATTGCCCGCAAGGAGCCCGTGGTCATTTCAGAGCAGGCCGCGTTTGTCGAGCGAGTGGCTGCGGCGCAATCAGAGATTGTAGAGCCTCTGATTCACGCTAAAGATGACAGTGCGCGGGTTCGTAAGGTAGATCCAAAATTACTGTCGTTGTTCATGTCAGAAGAAATGCGCCTGCTGCTAGATGCTGACCAACGTATCGATGATGCTTGGCGCAGTGATACGCACCTGTTTGCGAACGAATTACCCATCATTCAGCGCGAATTAAAAACGCTTTGTGACGCCTCTAGCCAGGCTAACTTACCGTTAATGCACGATCTAGGTAGGCAGATTCTTAACGTTTATGAGTTGATTGATCAGGGCGCGCTCTCTGCCGATGCAGCAGTGTTTGACGTATTGAAGCTGGCCCATGAAGCCTTGTTAGATATGGTGGATCAGGTGGCGGCTGGGCAAAATATTGTGCCGGTGAACGAAGCGCTTCAATCAGCTCTTGAAAGCTTGTTGGCCGAAGCCGCAGCACCGTCAGAGCAAGTTGTTGACAGCCTGCCTACCGAAGAGTTTTCTGCTCAAGATGAACCCCTTGATGAAACCCTCTCTACGGCTGACTTGGACAGTTCGGCGTTTGCGGTTGAAGGCGAGTTTGCTGGCGAGGGCTTTTTAGACTCAGGTTTCTCTGAAGAAGAAATTGAAGAAGCCACTGAAGCGGTGGCCGCCGCTTCTGGTGCAAGTGACTCTGATGATGCAGAGCCAGAAACGTTTGATGTTGCCGAAGAGGTGGCAGACAGTGAAGCCATGCGATTCACGTCAGACATAGATACCGACGTTGTCGAAGTGACAGACCCTGAGTTGGTGGATGAGTCGGTTGGCTCAGGTGTCGATGATGCCTCTGCGGTGCCAGAATTTGCAGTACCAGAAGAGATGGCGCAGGGTGGTGATAGCGATACAGGTCAAAGAGACGAAGCGCATATTGAACCCTACGCTACAAGTGTTTCAGAGCTGCTAAGCGAAACGCCTGCGACAGATGAAAGTCCCGTCGCGAATGATGTCGCTTACATCGACGAAGAAGACTTTGACCCAGATATTCTGGAAATCTTTATAGATGAAGCGGCAGAGCTGATTGAAGAGCTTGATGAGGCGATTCACGCCTGGGATTCCAATTGGCAGGATGATCAAGCTCCCGAAGTTATGAAGCGTGCCTTGCATACACTTAAAGGCGGCGCGCGCTTGTCTGGCGTGACCGGCTTGGGTGATCTTACGCACGATTATGAAAGCTACCTAATTGCTACCAGTGCGCCGTCTGCTGAATTCTTCCAAAATATCCACCAATACCAAGATACATTGCTCAGTGCAGTTAAAGCCGTTAGGGCTCGGTTAGACGGTGCTGAGCTAACGAGTGTTGAAGCCCCAGCTGCACCTCCTGTGGCAGTGGATACACAGATTGGCGATGCCTCAGGTTCGGCGGCAGGGCCTGTATCCCAAGCCTCTAATGTGCCTGCCGTGTCAGATAAAGAAAAACTGGCAGACGCTGCTGAGTTGGCGGCAATTAACCAGGGTATTAAAGAGGGGGCTACCTCTAAGCGTCAAGCGCCGACGGAAATGATCAAAGTCTCCTCGGATTTACTCGAGGAGCTTGTGAACTTAGCCGGTGAGACATCCATCAGCCGCGGTCGCCTAGAGCAGCAAGTGAGTGACTTAAGCTCTGCGGTAGATGAAGTCGATGTCACTTTGCGTCGTTTAAATGAACAGTTGCGTCGCTTAGATATAGAAACGGACGCGCAAGTGTTGTTCCGCCAAGAACAAATGGCGGCTCACGAGCAGTTTGACCCCTTGGAGATGGACCGCTATTCGGCGCTTCAGCAGCTAACGCGCTCGCTCATGGAATCCTCCTCTGACCTGGTGGACTTGCGTCATACCATTACCGACAAGTTACGTGATACTGAAACCATGTTGCTGCAACAGCAACGTATTAACTCCTCGTTGCAAGAAGGCTTGATGCGTTCACGCATGGTGCCGTTCTCGCGCCTTGTTCCGCGGTTACGCCGCATTGTTCGTCAAGTGTCGGGTGAGCTAGGTAAGCACGTGAATTTTGAGTTGGACAATGTAGAAGGCGAGATGGACCGTTCGGTATTAGAACGCATGGTTGCACCGTTGGAACATATGCTTCGCAACGCAGTTGACCACGGCATTGAGTCCCCCGAGCAACGTCAAGCGACGGGTAAACCAGAAATGGGCCGTATTCTTTTGAGCTTGGTGCGTGAAGGTGGCGATATCTTATTGCGCTTGGCCGATGATGGACGTGGTATTGATTTAGAGCGTGTAAGAGAAAAGGCCATCGAACGCGGTTTGATGAGTGCAGATGCGGGTTTAAGTGATCACGATATCATGCAATTTATTTTACAAGCAGGCTTTAGTACGGCAGAGAATGTCACCCAAATATCCGGTCGCGGTGTGGGTATGGATGTAGTTGCTGCAGAGATTAAGCAGCTAGGTGGCTCCATGACCATTGACAGTGAGGAGGGCGTCGGCACTCAGTTTGTGGTTCGCCTGCCGTTTACCGTGTCTGTTAACAGGGCGCTGATGGTGCAATTGGGGCAAGAGAGCTATGCAATCCCACTCAATACCATTGAGGGTATTGTACGGGTGAGCCCGTTTGAACTAGAGCACTATTATTCGCACGCCGATGCACGTTTTGAGTACGCTGGTGAAAACTACCAAGTTAAATATTTGGGCTCCATGGTTACGCGGGAGCTTAAACCAAAATTGGATGGGCAGTTGTTACCTCTGCCTGTGATATTGGTGCGTTCTGGGCAACAAACCATGGCATTGCAAGTGGATGCTCTGTCGGGTAGCCGTGAAATCGTAGTAAAGAGCTTGGGGCCGCAATTCGCTTCAGTGCAGGCTATTTCCGGGGCGACGGTTATGGGCGATGGTAGCGTGGTAATTATTTTAGACCCTCACGCCTTAGTCCGTTATGAAGTAGCGCTTACAGGCGTTAATCTTACGCCAATAGAGAACAAGCCCCCTGAATCGGCGCAACCAGAACCCGACTTTAGAACCGTGATGGTGGTGGATGACTCGGTAACTGTCCGCAAGGTAACAACCCGTTTCTTAGAGCGCCAAGGGTTTAACGTCATAGTGGCCAAAGATGGTGTAGACGCCCTGCAGGTACTTCAAGAAAGCACGCCGGACCTTATGTTGCTGGATATTGAAATGCCCCGTATGGACGGGTTTGAGGTGGCTAAAAACATGCGCTCTACCCAGCGCTGGAAAGAACTGCCCATTATCATGATTACCTCTAGAACCGGTGATAAGCATCGCGAACATGCCTTCAGTATTGGCGTGAACGAATACTTGGGTAAGCCCTACCAGGAAGAAGCGTTGCTTAAGGCTATTCGTTCGTTATTAGAGCCGCAGGCCGTCGGCGCGTAGGATGGTATGACCCAGTTTGGCCGCATTGGTGTATTGGCCCAAGACGCTCAACACGTTGGTGAGCTCACTCACCTAGTGAGGGGGGCGGGGTTTGCGGTCAGCTCTACCGTGGACGTGGGCAGCGCGCTAAACAGTTTGCCTGACGCTGATATTTGGGTATTGGATGTCGATGTGGACGCACCGAATGTGTTGGTGGTAGTCGATCAGCTCGATGCACTAGGTAAGTATGTCATCTTTGCCAATGATTTGTATGCCGAAGAGCCCGCTGTAAAGGGCCAGAAGCCTCCGCTACCGAGAGAAATTCGTAAAATACGCGAGCGGCGTTTGGCGCAAAAATTAAGACAGTTGGCGCCTGGTGTAATGAATCAAAAACCCGCAAAGCGTGCGCTTAGTGTGTGGGTATTGGCCGCCTCTACCGGCGGGCCTGAGGCTGTTATGGCTTTTTTGTCCCAATTGCCAAAGCCCAATCGCAATATTGCATTCCTTTATGCTCAGCATACTGAAGCGAGTGCCTTAGACCATTTGGCCAAAACGGTCTCTGACAAAAGCAATTGGCCATTGACCCTAGTGGATAGGCCTTTATCTCTTGATGGTGGCCAAATTTATTTGGTTTCCCCGGCTCGTCAATTGGGTGTTTTAGAAGGTGGTTTGCTGACGGTGAGTCAAAAGCCGTGGGCGGGACAATTTAGCCCTTCGTTGGACCAGGTGATAGCGAAGGTCGCACGCGTATATGGTGCCAGCGGTGGCGCGATTGTATTTTCTGGCATGGGCAACGATGGTGCCAGCAGTTGTAAGATGATGCGTTATCTTGGTGGGCAGGTTTGGGTGCAGTTGCCAGAGTCCTGCGCAGTGGACTCTATGCCCGTTAGTGTGCTGTCTTGTTGTGACGTGCACGTCAACGCGCGTCCAGCGCAGCTGGCAAAACAGTTTCTTCAGTTTCAAAAACGGCAAGGCTTAAGCCATGAGTGACCAAGCAAGCGAAGCGACAAACGATTCTACCGGTAACATTCAATGCATATTGATACCGGTAAAAGCACAAACGCTGATTGTACCTGAAGCCACTGTTGCCGAGATGGCCATGGTGGCGCCTATCTTCCCTGATAACAGTGGCCCGGATTGGTTTTTGGGGTTTTACAGTTGGCGAAATGGCCGGGTACCCTTATTGAGCTTTGAAAAACTCAATGGTGAATCTGTAGCCGGCATTAACCCTAACGGGCGCATCGCGGTGTTTAATAATACCGGTATTGCTGACGATGTTCCTTTTTTGGCGATTCCAACACAGGGCATCCCCAAAACACTTGCAGTACGTAAAGAAGATATTTTAAACGCTGCTGCTGCCCCCCGTACCTTTGAAAAGCTTCATATGCAAATTGGCGTAGAAGACTACGTTCTACCCGATATTACCGGGCTTGAAAAAGCCTATAGCGCTTATAAGGCCACGCGCCGTTTTTAATCACCTGGTTTTATTTTGGTGTGATTTGGCGCTCTAGGTCCTGCACCAGCTTCTCTAAGGCTTCTATTTTTTCTCGTGTTCTTAGCAGCACGGCTTGCTGCGCATCAAACTCTTCGCGCGTGACCAGACCGTGCTTGCGAAACGCCTCCTCTAAAATAGATTGAAACTTGCCCTGGGTGAGACCTGACTCAGCAAACGATTCTCCAGGCTTGTTCAGCGCAGTTTGCACGTCATTTAAGATTTGTTTAGATAATTCAAATAGCATATAAAAACCGTTGGGTGTATTTAGGCGCAGGTGATTCAAAGGCAAAATAGAGTGTATCAATTTGTGGCAGGTTAGGTGCGCCCCATTGTCAATTTGGCCACCAAATACTTGTTTGGTGTAAGGTTTTAATCCAGCGAAAGTTGAGCTTTTAAGGCGCTTGTTGTAAGTTCATTGCTTCGATTTACCGCTAACTATCTATTGGGCATCTCTAAAAATAGTAATTTTTGTGTGAGTGCAAGAAAGTACCGCCCACAGAACCGCAGTTTACGTGCAGTAAATGAGGGTTTGAGGACGGAACTGACTCAGCAATCGGACAAAAAGTGTATTTTTAGAGGCACCCTATTGTATTGCTTATGGTTACAGTCTCAAATCCGTCACCTTTGCAGGCGCCTACCCATACGCGCCAGTGGTTGGCTCAATTGAATTTAAGGTTTGCTAAGCGCGAAACCAAAACGGCGCTTAAGTCGGTCGCCCACGTTGGCCCGCTTCGTGTTCAACGGCCTTTTTATCCGGAAGGCCCAAAAACTTGCCATGTGATTTTGTTACATCCGCCCGGTGGTATGGTGGTTGGCGATGAACTCACCATTAATGCCAATCTCGAGCCCAATTGCCAGGCATTAATCACAACACCTTCAGCAGGTAAGGTGTACGCGGTGCCCGGCGGAGGTGAGAAACAACAACAGCATGTGCACCTGGAGTGTGCTTCGGGCAGCTTATTAGAGTGGTTACCCCAAGAAACCTTGGTATTTGATGGTGCCAATGGGTTGCTTAATACCAAAGTGCAGTTACAAGGGGATGCACAGGCCTTTGTTTGGGATATTGTTTGTTTAGGTCGCCCAGCTTCTAGCTTGCCTTTTGTGCAAGGCATCTGTGCGCAAAAACTGACTATTTGGCGTAACGGAGCGCCAATACTTCTAGAGAATAATATTTTTGAGCCCGGCACGCCATTTATGGCTGCGCCATGGGGCATGCAAAATGCAAATACTTGCGGTACCTTGATTGCTACTTACAAAACCCCCGAGGCGTGTCCACCGCGTGACCAAGTGGATACATTACTAGAAGCACTTAAAAACCAGTGGGGGGGCGAGCATGGTTGGGGGCTAACGCAAGTGAACAGTGTATTTGTTGCAAGGTATTTGGGTAATTCTGCGCGCATTTGCCGCAAGGGTTTTGAAACCATCTGGCAAGCTTTACGGCCGGGTTGGGCTGGGGTGCCCGCGTGTACGCCTCGTATTTGGAATACTTAAGGGCACCCTTAAATGACACCCAGCACCACTAACGGTTGTTGGATGAATGATAAACATTTTTAAATCAATGATTCGGGGGTGAGGTTTGGAATTAAGTCCACGAGAAAAAGACAAATTGTTACTTTTCACTGCTGCCTTGGTGGCCGAGCGGCGTAAAGCGCGAGGCGTAAAATTAAATTACCCAGAATCTGTAGCGTTGATTAGCGCAGAGATTATGGAAGGCGCGCGTGATGGTAAAACTGTGGCCGAACTCATGAGTTACGGAAAAACGCTTTTAACCTGCGAAGATGTTATGGAAGGCGTGGCAGAAATGATCCATGAAGTACAAGTGGAAGCGACCTTCCCCGATGGCACCAAGTTAGTCACCGTGCACGAGCCTATCGTTTAACCACTTTGTGAATATTAATTTGATGAGCAAAAACCCAATATAAAGTACTGCTACCTTCACGCTTTTTAAGGAGGCGTTATGATTCCTGGCGAATATCAAGTTCAACCTGGCACCATTACCCTTAACAAAAACCGTAATACGGCGACCGTATTGGTTGCTAATACCGGTGACCGCCCCATCCAAGTTGGCTCGCATTACCATTTTTTTGAAACAAACCCTGCGTTGAACTTTGATCGTGAGTCTACTCGAGGGTTTCGTTTAAATATCGCCGCAGGGACGGCTGTACGTTTTGAACCAGGGCAAGAAAGGGAAGTAGAGCTAGTAGAAGTAGACGGCGACAAAATCATTTACGGGTTTCGCGGCGACGTGATGGGAGCATTGTAATGGCAGCAATAGATCGCAAAGCCTATGCCGATATGTTTGGCCCCACTGTGGGCGACAGAGTGCGCTTAGGCGATACAGAGCTTTGGATAGAGGTAGAAAAAGACCATTGCACCTATGGTGAAGAAGTAAAATTTGGCGGCGGCAAAGTGATTCGGGACGGAATGGGTCAAAGCCAGCACCGCAGTGATCAAACCCCGGATACGGTGATTACCAATGCGTTAATTTTAGATCACTGGGGAATTGTTAAGGCTGACGTTGCCCTTAAAAAGGGCCGCATTTTTGCTATTGGCAAAGCAGGTAACCCAGATATTCAACCCAATGTAAATATTATTGTAGGGCCTGGCACAGAGGTTATTGCCGGAGAAGGTCAAATTCTGACGGCCGGCGGTATTGATGCGCACATTCATTTTATTTGCCCACAGCAAATAGAAGAGGCCCTAATGAGTGGCGTAACAACCATGTTAGGTGGCGGTACTGGACCTGCCACGGGTACCAATGCCACCACCTGTACGCCAGGGCCTTGGCATATTGGCAAAATGCTACAGGCGGCTGAGGCCTTCCCAATGAATTTGGGTTTTATGGGCAAGGGGAACGCGAGTTTACCGGGCGCCTTAGAAGAGCAGTTGTCTGCCGGTGCCATGGGCTTAAAACTTCACGAAGATTGGGGGACCACACCAGCGGCAATAGATTGTTGCTTATCGGTGGCAGATAAATTTGATGTGCAAGTGGCCATTCATACCGATACATTGAATGAGTCAGGTTTTGTGGAAGATACCATTAACGCTTTTGCCGGCAGAACCATTCACACTTATCACACCGAAGGTGCAGGCGGCGGTCATGCGCCCGATATTATTAAAGCCTGTGGGTTGGCCAATGTTTTACCGTCGTCGACCAACCCAACGCGACCTTACACCATTAATACTGTTGATGAGCATCTAGACATGCTGATGGTATGCCACCATTTGGATCCAAATATCCCAGAAGATGTGGCATTTGCAGATTCGCGCATTCGTAAAGAAACCATTGCTGCCGAAGATATTTTGCATGACTTGGGTGCGTTCTCCATGATCTCGTCCGATTCTCAGGCCATGGGGCGTGTGGGCGAGGTTATTTGCAGAACGTGGCAAACGGCGCACAAGATGAAAGTGCAGCGCGGTTTATTACCCGAGGATTCAAACGGTGCCGATAATTTTCGCGCTAAACGGTATATTGCAAAATACACCATAAACCCGGCCATTGCCCATGGCATTTCGCACGAAGTAGGCTCGATTGAAGTAGGTAAGCTAGCAGATTTGGTTCTTTGGAAGCCCGCTTTTTTTGGTGTTAAACCCGCTTTAATCATTAAAGGCGGTGCCATAGCCGCAGCCCCAATGGGGGATCCAAATGCTTCTATCCCAACACCACAACCGGTACATTACCGCCCCATGTTTGGTGCCTTTGGGCGCGCGTTAAATCACACCGCATT
This sequence comes from uncultured Cellvibrionaceae bacterium, assembly GCA_964480055.1. Classification (GTDB taxonomy): domain Bacteria; phylum Pseudomonadota; class Gammaproteobacteria; order Pseudomonadales; family Cellvibrionaceae; genus CAYZQH01. The sequence goes on along the minus strand of CAYZQH010000009.1, from coordinate 10,312 downwards.
GAGTTTTGTGAGCCAGGCAGCGATGGAGGCCGACGTTGCCAGTCACTTACAGTTACAGCGCACATTGTCGCCCATTAAAAATAGCCGCAGTGTGACTAAAGCTTCTATGGTGTTAAACGACTATCAACCGGCAGTAGAAGTAGACCCGCAAACCTATGAAGTACGCGCAGATGGAAATTTATTAACCTGCGAGCCAGCAAAAGTTTTGCCCTTGGCGCAACGTTATTTCTTATTTTAATTTACGGGCATCCTTATCGCTTTTCTAAATGGCACTCGGTCATTTAGCGTTTGCCATTTAAACGGCCGAGTGCTGATCAACCTTAATAGAGTATTTGTTAAAAATGTTAGAAGCCTTTTCTCTTCAAAAATCAGCCTTAGTTGCATCACACTATGAAGTGGTATTAACATTTCAAGAGCGACAAAAAAGCCGCCATAAATGTGAGACTACGTGTGGTAAAACGTTGGGTTGGTTTTTAGAGCGTGGCCATGTATTGAAAGATGGCGATTTTTTGCAGTGTTCAAACGATCAAACCGTTCGTGTTGTGGCGGCCCCTGAGACGGTAAGTCAAATCGAAAGCTCAGATACCCTATTGCTGACTCGCGCGGCCTATCACTTGGGTAATCGCCATGTGCCTTTGCAAATTGGTTCGGGGTTTTTACGTTATCAGCATGATCATGTACTTGATGACATGGTGCAAGGCTTGGGGTTGAGCGTTGTCTGCAGTCAGTTACCTTTTCAGCCAGAAAATGGCGCCTATCACGGTAAGGGTGGGCACGGACATTCGCACAGTCATGACCACGCACATGAGCATTAAGCTATGGGTTGGCTATGAATAGCGTTGCTCCATCGGTTGCGTCAACGCCGTCAAAGGGTTTAGGGAGTACCGCTTTATTGCATTTAATGCACCTAGTCAGCCCCGCGCTGCCGGTTGGTGCGTATGCCTATTCACAAGGGCTAGAGTTTGCCATAGAGGGCGGCTGGCTAAATACGCCCGCGCAAGTGGAGCAGTGGATTGAAGGCTTAATGACGCATGCACTCACAACTCTGGATTTACCCATTTTGGCACGGTGTATTGACGCTTGGGTCAATGCTGATATTCAGCAGGTCGAGGTTTGGGATGCTTGGATTCGCGCAAATAGAGAGACCAAAGAGTTGTTACTGGAAGATGAGCAGTTAGGGATGGCGTTAAATCGTTTATTGGTGCAGTTAGGTTTACCTTACGCAAAAAATTATGAGGGGCGCCCAACAGCATTTGTTGCGCAATTTTCGATGGCTTGTAGCCATTGGCAAGTACCAAAGCACGAGGCGCTTTATGGCTTTGCCTACAGTTGGTTAGAAAACCAAATAGCAGCGGCGACTAAATTGGTTCCACTTGGCCAAACTGCAGCCCAAAAAATGTTGTTGACTATCTTGCCGCGTATTCCAAGTGCGTGTGAGTGCGCTAAAACATTGACGGATGAGCAGTTGGGCGTCAGCTTTCCTGGCTTGGCATTGGCCAGCAGTTTACATGAGCGGCAGTATTCACGACTCTTTCGCTCCTAAAATTAGATAGTAATGATTATAAAAAGGTAAAAACATGAAAAAGCCTGCTTTACGTTTGGGCATTGGTGGCCCAGTGGGTAGTGGTAAAACGGCGTTAGTGAAAACGCTGTGTGCCCAAATGAAGAATCACTACGATATTGCGGTGATCACCAATGACATTTACACCCGTGAAGATGCAGAGTTTTTATTGCGTCATGAGGTGCTTGAACAAGAACGCATCATGGGCGTAGAAACCGGTGGTTGCCCCCATACAGCCATACGTGAAGATGCCTCTATGAACTTATCTGCTGTGGCACAGTTGCAAGATAAATTCCCAAATTTAGATGTGATCCTAATAGAAAGCGGTGGTGATAATTTGGCTGCCACATTTAGCCCAGAGTTGTCGGATTTAACACTGTATGTGATTGATGTTTCTGCGGGCGATAAAATTCCGCGTAAGGGCGGGCCGGGTATTACCAAGTCTGATTTACTCATTATTAATAAGATCGATGTAGCGCCGCTTGTGGGAGCTGATCTTGACGTGATGGATAGAGACGCCAAAAAAATGCGCGGCGATCGCCCCTTTGTATTCACAAACCTAAAAGATGGTACCGGCGTAGAGACGGTTGTTAAGTTTATTGAGCAACAAGGCATGTTGAATAAACCAGAAGTGAATGCATAAGCCCCGATAGGCCCTTCTTGTCTGTCATTTGTCCTATAGGCTGTCTAAGTATCTGAAAGTGCGAGCACTAAAACCCCACTTTATCAGATAGATCGGTATTCAAGCACATCGATTGAGTAGTAAGCAAAAATGGGGCGCACAATTATAGCGCCGTTAGACTGGGGCGCTCTTCTCTTAAAGTGAACTTGTTTTCTTAAATACACGGCAAATACGCACTACTTTGGCACCTTTCAAGTGAAGCAATCTAAGCCTTCATTTTTTTGTGCGTTAATTTGGTGCTGTGGCACCGTGGCTGTGCTTATTGTCGCTCCAATATTGACCTATTAAAAAAATGCTGACTACTGTGGCGGGTGGGCGATATTATAAAGTGCATTAGGATCAATAAGTTAGCACCATTTTGTACACAAACATATGCGCATTTTGGGGCGTTGGCATTAAACCTGCTCTCTATTTGCCGCTGTATTACAAACAGTGCGCCGGGCCTCTAGTTCGAGCGCGCATGTGTGTTCTAAAAGACTAACACGCTATCTTAGGAGACCATTATGAGTTCAACCTTAAAAAAACTGGTTAAAAAAACCAGCATTACATTGAGTGCGGCGGCCTTGGCCAGCAGCGCGGCGTTTGTACAAGCCGCAGATACCATCAAAGTGGGTGTTTTACATTCGCTGTCTGGCACCATGGCCATCAGTGAAACCACCCTAAAAGACACGGTTTTAATGATGGTGGAAGAGCAAAACAAAGCCGGCGGCCTATTGGGCAAAAAGCTTGAGGCCGTAGTGGTTGACCCTGCGTCAAACTGGCCATTGTTTGCTGAAAAAACCAAGCAGTTATTGTCTAAGGATAAAGTAGACGTCATCTTTGGCTGCTGGACGTCGGTATCGCGTAAGTCGGTGTTGCCGGTTATTGAAGAGCTAAATGGGTTGTTGTTCTACCCCGTTCAATACGAGGGTGAAGAATCTTCTAAGAATGTATTCTACACAGGCGCTGCGCCCAACCAACAAGCCATTCCCGCTGTTGACTACCTAATGAATGAAGAAGAGGTTACGCGTTGGGTACTAGAAGGTACAGACTATGTGTACCCACGTACCACCAACAAAATCTTAGAGCAGTATTTGATAAGCAAAGGTGTGAAGCCGGCGGACATCTCGATTAACTACACGCCATTTGGCCACTCTGACTGGCAAACTCGTGTTGCAGAAATTAAAAAGTTTGGTTCTTCTGGTAAGAAAACTGCAGTTGTCTCCACCATTAATGGTGATGCCAACGTACCGTTCTACAAAGAGTTGGCCAATGCGGGTGTAAGCGCAGAAGATATTCCTGTGGTGGCGTTCTCAGTGGGTGAAGAAGAGTTGTCTGGTTTTGATACTAAGCCTCTAGTGGGTCATTTAGCCGCGTGGAACTACTTTATGAGTGCAGAAGCGGATGAGAATGAAAAGTTCATCAAAGCTTGGCATAAATTTATTAAAGATAAAAAGCGTGTAACCAACGATCCAATGGAAGCCACATATATTGGTTTTAAAATGTGGGCTAAAGCGGTTGAAAAAGCCGGTACTGAAGACGTAGACGCAGTACGCTCTGCCATGTACGGCGTGACTGTTCCTAACTTAACCGGTGGTATTGCGGTGATGAATACCAACCATCATTTAACCAAGCCAGTACTAATTGGTGAAATTCAAGCCGACGGCCAATTTGAAACGGTATGGGAAACCCCAGGCGGTGTTATTGGTGACGCTTGGACAGACTTCTTACCTGAGTCTGCCAACTTAGTTGCCGATTGGACTGCGCCTATTATGTGCGGCAACTTCAATATTAAAACGGGCAAGTGTTCTGGTCAGAACTACTAATTAGCTTGTCACACCGTCTAGATCACAAGCAGGGTTCGCCCTGCTTGTGCCTTCAAAAACTACAATAAATACGTTCTATAAAAGCTTTTAGGGAACCTCCAAAAAGTGCATTTTTAGAGATGCCCTTTAGTCAAACTAAAAAGCGCTAGGCACCCTTAATAGTGCCAAATAACCATTGGTGCAGAAAATGAAACATCTGATAAAAATACTCAGCGTTTTGGCTGTGAGTGTTTTTGCGTCTGTGTGCTTCGCCGACTCCTTTGAGGATAAGGTGATGGACTTAAACGCAAAATCCTACTCTGCTAAACGCAAAGCCATTGTGGCGCTGCAAGAGGTTGAAGACCCTAGAGTGCTGCCCACCTTGCAAGCGATGGCCACAAATTCCCTATTCTATTATCCTGCTCAAAACACTTTGGTGATTGCTACGCCTACTGAAGAAGGGTTTGCAATTTCTCATGTGAGTACTCAAGAGTCTTTGGGCGAGGTAGGTAAGCGAGAACTAAAAAAACTAAAAATCAATAATAGCGTTCGCAGAAAACTAACTACGGCTATTGCATCTATTCAGCTCACCTCTAAAGACAAGAGTATCCGGATGCAATCAGCTAGAGACCTATTAAAAAAGCCGGATGCCAATTTAAGAGAGTTGATTGTTGTTGCTATTGAAAAAGAAAAAGAGAAGCCCGTAAAAGCCGAAATGGAGGTCGCTCTGGCGATTATTGATATCGACTCTGACGAAAAAGTTTTGCGGAAAAATGCAGTAAAAGCCTTGGCTGGCTCGGTTGCACCAGAAGCGGTTGCAACATTGGTACGCATCAGTGAAAAAGACGAGGCAGGTGAGTTTATTGAAGACGACGTTGTTGCCGGTATGGCGCTAGATGCATTAGAGAAAGTGCAAAGCCGCATTGGGTTTTACAAATTTTTTGAAAATTTATTTTTTGGGGTGAGTTTGGGCTCGGTGTTATTACTCGCTGCTGTGGGCTTGGCCATTACCTTTGGGGTGATGGGGGTGATTAATATGGCGCATGGTGAAATGATCATGCTAGGTGCTTATACCACATTTGCCATTCAGCAGTTGTTTCCAGGCCTTATTGAAATTTCGGTGTTGCTGGCAATTCCTGCCGCATTCTTAGTGTCTGGCTCGATGGGGGTTATTATCGAGCGCACAGTTATTCGACATTTGTACGGTCGCCCACTGGAGACTTTATTGGCCACGTTTGGTATCAGTCTAATATTGCAGCAGGCAGTACGCACCTATAACGCCAACAACGTGTCCGTAGAAGCACCCAGCTGGATGGCTGGCTTTTATCAGTTTAACGGCGCCCTGTCATTTACCTACAATCGTATCTACATCATTATTTTTGCCATTATGGTCTTGGCCGCATTGGCCATTCTATTGCGTAAAACCATGCTGGGTTTACAAATGCGAGCAGTTACCCAAAACAGAGCTATGGCCAACTCCATGGGGATTCGCTCGTCCTGGGTGGACGCCTTAACCTTTGGGCTCGGCTCGGGTATTGCGGGTATTGCCGGTGTGGCACTCAGTCAAATAACCAATGTGGGCCCCAATATGGGCCAAAACTATATTATTGACTCCTTTATGGTGGTGGTGTTTGGTGGCGTAGGGAATTTGCTGGGTACTTTCTTTGCTGCGTTGAGTTTAGGGGTTGTGAATAAATTCTTAGAGCCATTCTCTGGTGCTGTGTTAGGTAAAATTATGGTTCTGGTATTTATTATTTTATTCATTCAATGGCGGCCGCGCGGTATGTTTGCGCTTAAAGGCCGGTTTGTGGAGGATTGATTATGAAACGACAATCCTTTATTGAAAAAATATTAAAAGACGAAGTGGCATCACGCTGGTTATTGGGCTCGCTTGCTGCCATTGCGGTATTGGTGCCTATTCTAAATTTGGTGGTGCCAGAAGGATCCTTCTTGCACTTGCCAGACTACATGGTAACGCTATTGGGTAAATACTTGTGTTTTGCCATGCTCGCCCTAGCATTGGATTTGGTATGGGGCTATTGCGGAATATTAAGCTTGGGCCACAGTGCATTTTTTACCTTGGGTGGTTATGCCATGGGTATGTATTTAATGCGACAAATTGGCGACCGTGGTGTTTATGGCAACCCAGATTTACCAGACTTTATGGTGTTTCTGAACTGGAAGGAGTTACCGTGGTTTTGGACTGGGTTTGATAGTTTCCCATTTGCCATGTTAATGGTGGCATTGGTGCCGGGCATTTTGGCTTTTATGTTTGGTTGGTTAGCCTTTCGCTCTCGAGTGACGGGCGTGTATTTTTCCATTATTACCCAAGCACTTACCTACGCCTTGATGTTGGCGTTTTTTAGAAACGACATGGGATTTGGTGGTAATAACGGCCTAACGGATTTTAAGGATATTATAGGTTTTGACTTAAAAAGCGCCAATACTCGTATGGTGTTGTTTGTGTTATCTGTTGTGTTTTTAATCCTTTTTTATTGGGTGTGCAAGTACATCACTCTCAGCAAATTGGGGCGTGTGTTGGTCTCTGTGCGTGACGCAGAGAGCCGTACCCGTTTTATTGGTTACAGGGTAGAGCACTATAAATTGTTTGTATTTGTAGTGTCTGCGGTAATTGCGGGCGTTGCCGGTGCGTTATATGTGCCGCAAATAGGCATTATTAACCCCAGTGAATTTAACCCACTTAACTCTATTGAGGTTGTTATTTGGGTGGCCATTGGTGGGCGTGGCACCTTATATGGCGCAATTATTGGTGCTGTTTTAGTCAATTACGCCAAAACCTATTTTACCAGCGGTTTGTTTGCCGAGTTTTGGTTGTTTATGTTAGGTGCGCTCTTTGTTGTTACCACCATTTACCTACCGCAAGGCGTGGTAGGGATTGCCTCCAATATTATGGCTCGCAGAAAACAACAAAAAGCCATTGCTGAGGGAGCGAATAAATCAAGTGGTGACGCTGATAAACCTGATGATCAAAAAGAGGTGCAGGCATGAGCGAGCAAGTGCAAAGTATCTTGTTTCTTAATGGCGTAACCAAAACCTTTGACGGGTTTAAAGCCATTAATAATTTAGCGTTGGATATTCGCCCTGGTGAATTACGCGCTATCATTGGGCCAAATGGTGCCGGTAAAAGCACCATGATGGATATTATTACTGGCAAAACCAAACCAGATGAAGGCGTAGTACGCTTTAAAGATGACATAGATCTAACCAGGTATGACGAAGCAGATATTGCCAACTTAGGCGTAGGCAGAAAGTTTCAAAAGCCAACGGTGATTGAAAGCCTCACGGTGTGGGAGAATTTAGAGCTGGCTTTGGTGGGCAATCGCAGTGTTTGGCAAACTTTATTTTTCAAGCTTACGACTAAGCAATCTGAACGTGTGGATGAAATTTTGTATTTGGTGGGCTTAACCAAGCGCCGTGATGAAACCGCTAAGAATTTGTCTCACGGTCAAAAGCAATGGTTGGAAATAGGTATGCTCATTATTCAAGAGCCAGAGCTGTTATTGGTGGATGAGCCTGCTGCAGGCATGACGGATTATGAGACCCTAGAGACTGCTAAGCTGTTAAAAAGTATCAGTAAAGACCATTCTGTGGTTGTGGTAGAACATGATATGGATTTTATTCGTGCATTGGATACCAAGGTGACAGTTTTACACGAAGGGTCAGTGATAGCTGAAGGGGACTTAGACGCAGTCTCTGCCAATCAACGTGTAATTGATGTGTATTTGGGGCGTTAATATGTTGCAGGTAAATTCTATAGATCTATTTTATGGCGCTAGTCAAGCGCTCCAGGGTGTTAATATCCAGGCTCAAAAAGGCGAGATCACCTCTATTTTAGGTCGCAACGGCGTGGGTAAAACCAGCGTGGCGCGCGCAGTAACGGGTCGTCATGGTATTACGGCTGGTAATATTCAGTGGGACGGTAAAGATTTAAAAGCACTCAGTGTCGCGCAGCGTGCCCAGCACGGCATTGCCTATGTGCCGCAGGGGCGTGAAATTTTTTCTCAATTAACCGTATTAGAGAATTTAAAAACGGGCTTTGCGGTATTACCAAGAGCGCAACGTAAAATTGATGATGAAATCTACGATTTGTTCCCCGTGCTTAGAGATATGCTACATCGCCGTGGCGGGGATTTGTCCGGTGGTCAGCAACAACAGCTGGCCATTGCTCGCGCACTGGTGATGAAGCCAAAGCTTTTGATATTGGATGAGCCCACAGAAGGGATTCAACCTTCTATCATTAAAGATATACACAATGTGATATCCATTTTAAAAACCCGGGGTGAAATGGCCATTTTACTTGTGGAGCAATATTTTGAATTTGCGCGTGCCTTGGCAGATAGCTACGTGGTAATGGACAGGGGCAATGTGGTGGTCTCCGGCAAAACCGATGAAATGGATGAAGAGAAGGTCAGAGCTTATCTGACGGTGTAATTCAAGTACGCACTAAGGTGAACCGCCAACGCTTGTTGTATTGGCGGTTTTTTTATGCCTGTATATATAACGCTCCATGATTGACGGTGTATCTGTTATGGCAGTAACCTTGCTATTGGCTAGACAACATTAAATGCGCTACTAACAATGACTCTGCCGAGTGAGTTGGTAAACACAGGAGACCAGGGCATGCTAAATAAAACGGTTAATTTTAACGGTGCCACAGTTGCACCGAGCAAAATATTTTGTGTGGGTAGGAATTACGGCGGTCATATTAAGGAGATGGGCAGCGAACAAACCCAAAGCCCCATTATTTTTATCAAACCGAATACGGCCATCGGCCGTGGGATTCAATATAATCCAAATGACGTGCCAGATTACGAAGCGGAAATTTGTTTGCTGATGCAAAACCAAGCCATCGCCGGTGTGGGATTTGGGTTGGATTTAACAAAGCGTGCGCTGCAAAATAAATTAAAAGACCAAGGCTTGCCGTGGGAACTGTGTAAGGCGTTTGATGGCTCCGCACTTTTTAGTGATTTTGTGCCACTCAATGCCGTACCTCCAGATATGCGTGTTAGCTTAGATATCAATGGCCATACGGTGCAGGCTGGGTTTGCAAAAGAAATGATTTTTTCACCCGAAATAGTGATTGCGTTTATCTGCCAGTTTTTCACTATTAATGATGGGGATATCATTATGACGGGTACGCCAGAAGGCGTTGGGAAAATACCATCTGGCGCACATCTAGAGGGCCAACTTGATGATGGCGGTACGCAAATTATTTCAGTTAAGTGGCAGGTTGAATGACGGTATGTATATTGTGAGCATGACGTTTACCGCTAAACTAGAGAGTATAGAGCCGTATTTACCGGCGCGTAGGGCGTGGCAGGCTGCTAGCTTTATAGGGTCGCACCTGTTTAAATAACGTTTATCCCCATTTTTTATAGGAGTTCTTATGAAATCTAAAGCCGCTGTGGCATTGGCCGCGAATAAACCTTTGAGTTTAGTGGAGGTGGATGTAGAAGGCCCGAGGGCTGGAGAGGTGCTAGTAAAAATTGCCGCCACCAGTGTTTGCCATACCGATGCCTTTACCTTATCGGGCGCAGACCCTGAAGGGCTTTTCCCCGTTGTGCTAGGGCATGAAGGCGCTGGCGTGGTCATGGACGTAGGGGAAGGCGTTACGTCTGTGGCTCCGGGTGACCATGTCATCCCTTTATATACTGCAGAATGTAAGCAGTGTAAATTTTGTTTGTCGGGCAAAACCAACTTGTGCAGTGCTGTGCGTGCTACACAGGGTAAGGGTGTTATGCCTGATGGTACCTCAAGGTTTTCTTTAGAGGGCAAGCCGCTGTACCACTATATGGGCACGTCTACCTTCTCTGAATATACGGTTTTGCCCGAGGTATCTTTAGCCAAGGTTTCTAAGCAAGCTCCGCTAGACAAAATTTGTTTGTTAGGGTGTGGCATTACAACGGGCATAGGCGCGGTTAAAAATACCGCGAAGGTTGAGCCTGGCAGTACGGTGGCGGTGTTTGGCTTAGGCGCCATTGGCTTGGCAGTGATACAAGGGGCGCAGATGGTGGGGGCTGATCGCATTATTGCCATTGATATGAACCCCAATAAATTTGAGCTGGCCAAGCAATTTGGTGCCACAGAATGCATTAACCCCAATGATTTTGACGACAGTATTCAACAAGTAGTGGTAGATTTAACCGATGGTGGCGTGGATTATTCCTTCGAGTGTATTGGGAATGTGAATGTGATGCGCTCCGCACTAGAGTGCTGCCACAAAGGGTGGGGCGAATCCATTATTATTGGTGTGGCAGGTGCAGG
>CAYZQH010000008.1:0-27054 GCA_964480055.1 uncultured Cellvibrionaceae bacterium | reverse complement strand
ATACCTTGCGCCAAGCATTTGAACACTCGCCCTACTCTCAGATCATTTTAGATTCGTGTTGCGGCACGGGCTTAAGCACTCAACAGCTTGCTCTGAAGCACCCCAATCACTGGGTGGTGGGATTAGACCGCTCGAGGGTGCGGCTATCAAAACAGCACATTGAGCAGCTCCCCTCAAACTGCACCTACGTTCAATCTAATTGTGAAGATATTTGGCGCCTGTGCTTAGAGGCCAAACTTCCCATCACTCACCACTATATTTTGTATCCCAACCCCTACCCCAAAGCCGAACACCTAATGCGCCGCTGGCATGGGCACCCGGCCTTTGGGCTACTGCCCAATTTGGCAGGGCACACCCATCTTAGAAGCAATTGGTCCCTTTACTTAGAGGAGTTCGCACTGGCGTGGTCGCTCATAACTGGCCTATCTACCCCGGTAACCACACTGAATGTGAGTACTCCGCTCACCTTATTTGAGCGTAAGTACCACCTAAGCGGGCAAGCTTTGTTTCAGTGGAGCGCAGGTTAACGCTCTGACCTGGCTGTGCTAAAATCCGCGCCCTTCCTTTTGTTTCCACAACCCACTTAGCCGTATTGCGGGACCGTACGCCATGACAGCCAAAACTTCTTTGGACAAAAACAAAATTAAATTCGTATTGCTAGAAGGCGTACACCAATCTGCCGTAGATGCCTTACATGGCGCCGGTTACACCAATATTGATTATTCAAAAACCGCGTTGTCAGAAGAAGCGCTGATAGAGCGCGTTAAAGATGCGCATTTTGTGGGCATTCGCTCTCGCTCCCAGCTGACCGAGACTGTCTTTGCCAATGCTCCAAAGCTGATTGCTGTGGGGTGCTTCTGTATTGGCACTAACCAAGTAAATTTAACAGCCGCGCAAGAGCATGGCGTCGTGGTGTTTAACGCTCCTTACTCAAACACGCGCAGCGTCGCAGAACTGATCATTGCCGAAGCCATTTTGTTGCTTCGCGGCATTCCTCAAAAAAATGCCGCCTGCCACCGCGGCGGCTGGATAAAAAGCGCAGCAGGCTCCTATGAAATACGCGCAAAGACCTTGGGTATAATTGGCTACGGGGCTATTGGCAGCCAAGTGAGTGTGCTGGCCGAAAGCCTGGGGATGCGGGTCGTGTTTTACGACACGGTAAGCAAGCTGCCCATGGGCAACGCCAGCCAATGTAAAACCCTGGACGAGCTTTTGAGCCAATCGGACATTGTTAGCCTGCATGTACCCGAGCTTGCCAGCACTCAAAATATGATGGGTAAAGCTGAGTTGGCCAAAATGAAACCTGGCGCCATCTTACTAAACGCTTCACGCGGTACCGTGGTAGATATTGATGCTCTTGCAAAGGCCATTGAACGCAAGCACTTGTCTGGCGCCGCAATAGATGTGTTCCCCACTGAGCCTAAAGGCAATGACGAGGAGTTTGTTAGCCCACTGCGCGCTTTTGATAATGTACTTCTCACCCCACACATTGGCGGCTCTACGATGGAGGCACAAGAAAACATCGGCGTTGAAGTGGCCACTAAGCTGATTAAGTACTCGGATAACGGCACCACACTCAGTTCGGTCAACTTCCCTGAAGTGGCATTACCCACCCAAACTCACGCTCATCGCCTACTGCATGTTCATAAAAATGTTCCGGGTATTATGCGCGCCATTAACCAAGTTTTTTCAGACAACAACATTAACGTTTCGGGCCAATACCTCCAAACCAATGAAAACGTGGGTTACGTGGTCATTGATGTGGAGTCGGATTACAGCGAGCGTGCGCTAGAACAATTGCGTAACATCCCAGACACCATTCGCTGCCGCGTATTGTTTTAAAGGTAGCGCTGCCATGACCCAAGAATACACGTTCCAACTTGAGATGAAAGTGCGCGACTACGAGTGCGATCTTCAGGGCATTGTGAACAATAGCGTGTATCAAAATTACCTAGAGCACGCCCGCCATGAGTTCTTAATTTCACGTGAATTAAGCTTTGCGAAGTTCGCTAAAAATAAAGTGGACTTGGTAGTGACTCGGGCGGAGTTGCTTTATAAGGCCTCATTAAGGCCCGGAGAGTCTTTTACCGTAGGCGCCAACTTTGAACGCAAAGGCAAAGTTGGGTTTAGGTTCTACCAAGATATTTTCAGAAGCGACGGAACCTTGATCCTTACCGCGACCATAGAAGGCGCAAGCTTGAACGAAAAACGCCGCCCATTTTACTTCCCAGAATTAGACAGCCTGCTTTAAATTTATCATACCGCACACACCGCCTTCTGCCGTAAAAACTGCGTAACACTGGTATATATTACTTTGCGCCAAGGCTCTGCCTCATTGGCCAGGTGATGCTTAGCGCCTTCAATATAATTAAGTTGTTGACAGGTGAATAGTTTTTTAAGCTGTGGGATATTGGCTTTCCAGTCCACTACTTTATCCGCTGTACCTTGCACAATCAAAAGCGGGGTATCCACCTTTGGCGCGCACTGGCAATACCGAATCCAAAGGTCCAGCGCTTTTGCCCAACTTACCGCCAAACGCTTAGATTGCAGCGGATCATGATGAGCGAGAAAAAAATGGAACTCACTGTCATGCGTATTTGCAGACCCCATATCCCTGTGGATGGTCTTCAAAAAACGGCCGAACAACATTAGAGTTAAACGTCCAATACGCCAGCGCCTTGGACGAATCAAAGGCCCCAAAAATACTAAGCGTTCAAACGGGTGCTTGCTGCCTCGTTTTTTTGCGTCAAATACCACGCCCATCAGTACCGCCGCCCCTGTACTTTGCCCAACACCAAAAAGTGGTTGCTCACAAACAGACTTTGGCAGCACATCTATCACTTGCATCAGTGCCTCACCGTAGTCTAAAAAATTGCCAATATCTGTCGCAACGCCATCACTTAACCCGTGGCCGGGTAAATCTATGGCCAACACGCTGTATTGCTGCGCCAAAAAATGTTGAATGATCGTCTGAAATAACCCAACGTGATCAAACAGCCCGTGAACCAGTACTATGGTTCCTCGCGGCGCAGCCAATCGCCACCAATGGCTTGCCACACTTGCGCTTGCGCCCGCTATTGTTACTGGCACTGTCCCCCAATGATACTGCCCATCAAACATTTTGAAGGTATCAAAGAAGCCATAGTGCTCGTAGTATTCGGTAACAGAGTCTGGCAGCGCCGACAAATCCATAGGGCTTTGAACATCAAATGCCGACAGTGCGTTTTTTACGGTTTGAACATCAAACATGACTCAACCTTGAGGGGCTATCCTTCGCTCGATTTGGGTTTATTCAATACGGTTAACCTGGTATTGCCAATGCTAAATAAGAAAGCATCACCCTAAAGATAGTTCACCACAATCTAAACTGTGCCAAAATGGAAGGACTGAGTCACAAATGAACGGCCAAGAAGGAGCGCAACACTGTGAACTGGAGCGACATTATTGGATTTGTCTCCACCTTGAGCGTGCGTGATTACGCGGTACTTTGCATCAACTTACTGTTGATCGCCACGGCACGCCCACTGATGCAACGCATTACACCGGCCAACTCCGAAAATGCCCTAAGGTTACGCATTGTTATTATGCGTGGCATTAACTTGGGCATTATTGTGATCTACGGCTACTACTGGTTAGTGTCTCACAACATCAATAACAGTTTCGCCGCTAAGAGCTTAAGCATTCTTGTTATTGTGTACTTTGCTTACCTGATCAATTTTGTTTTGCAATTCATCATTTACCGCGCTTATGGAAAGCAGCGCACCATCGCCGAAAAAATCACTTACATAGAAACCTACCGCACTCGCGCGCTCAATATTCTTACCAGCTTGATCGTGAGTATCATTGCACTCATTGCCTGTATCCAACAAATGGGCTTTACCGACCTACTCCAAGCCGGGGGGGTCATCGGCATATTGGGAGTGATGATCGGCTTAACCCAAGGCTCCTGGGCACCAGATATTATCAGTGGGCTTATCCTACTCAACAGCCATATTTTTGAAGAAGGCGATGTGATTGAATTGGATAATAATTTTGTGGGGATTATTTATAAAATTAAAATGTTCCACACGGAGGTGCTCAACCTTTCTAACAATCACCGCATTATGATTCGCAACGCTAAAATGCGAGACATAACCCTACATAACCTGTCAAAATTTGCATCCGCCAAGGGGCTGAGGGAGTGCCTGGCATTTAATATTGGCTATGAAGTAAAACCCGATGCCATAGAAAAACTCTTCGAAGAGGTAACAGAAACGGCCATCAAAAGCAGTATTAATTTTGAGCACAAATTTGGCACTGAAGTAAAATTGCTAAGTGCTGGCGACCACGCGCTCAAATGGGGGTACATATACTACGTGAAGCAGGTGAACGACATTATCACGCTCCGCAGAGACCTGCGGCTAACCGTTTTAAAATCTGCAAATGCACACGGTATTAGCTTAGCCACACCGCTGACCCATGCAGCGAATATCTCTACTCAAACACACTCTGCCAACGCAGTTCTTGAACCTGGGGTTGAACGTGGTTAACACACAGCGCGGCCACATAACCTTCTGGTGCAGATAGATATTGGAGGTTAACGTCAGCGGCAACAACCACCTTTGGCGCAAGGTCATCAATATGCACGCTTTTCAGCCCCACTTGTATGCCACGCCCATCCCATTTGACATAAGCTTCTTTTAACGCCCAAACCTTATAGAAGTAGGCCTCGGCTGCTTGTTCATCCAAGGATTGAAATTTACGCCATTCCTCTGGGTGCATGATGAATTGCGCCAGCTCGGCTAAGCGGCCGCGAATTTTTTGCTCTTGAATATCCACGCCAATGGCACACCCTTGGCTAACGCCCACTAATATATGCGGGCCGCTATGAGAAATATTAAAGTGCCAAACCCCAGCTTCTACCTGCGGCTTTCCATACTCATTTTTTATAATGGGAACCTCAGCTGCAAGGCAGTTAAGCTTGGCCGACAGTACTTGTCTTGCCAGAACTCGCCCCAACAAGGTGGTGTGACGAGCTTGCTCGTGCTTGATACGCTGGGCCCGCTCCCACTCTTGCGCTGAAACATAAACTAGGGGGTTTGCTTCCACGCAATCAATATCGCTCGATTGAACTCGATACAAAACCGTCAATATCACGCAAAACCCTTCATTAATATCGCAACCCTATAAACCCCAAAAGATCTGTTGAATGGCCACCGCCACGCCCCTGAACACCTATATCAATACTCTCTAGATTAACGCACCCAGAGCACCGACAGGAACCAGGCCTAGGTATTCAGATTTCTCCCTTAACCACAGCTGAGGTAGAATATGGCGCCTACCGCTAGTGTCAGCACTGCAACTGCCGTAACCAATGAGGATAATCTCGCCCTATGCAAGATGATAAAACTTACTCTACTCGCCTAAATACGATTTTGGAATCCCAGGCGGCTGCACGCGCTGTGCGTATTGAGTTGTTTTTTCAGGGCCAATTACACACGGTTGAAAAATCGGAAATGCCGTTCTATTTGGGGCGAGATGAAAACGCCTGCGATTTGACCTTAGAGGACACAACTGTCTCGCGCAGGCATTGTGTGCTTCAAATACGCGGCAATCAAATTGGCCTGCTAGACACCAGCACCAACGGCACCTACGTCCAAGCAGGCAGAAGCGCTGTACTGCACATCCACAACGAATTTTACCCGCTCGTGGGCAAAGGCGTACTGCGTATGGGGCGCATGATAGAAGACGAAGACCCTGAATTAGTGTTATACAAGGTCGTCACAGTTTAACCTTCACCGCCGCACGCACCGCCAATGAACACCTGCCTCGCGCCCGGCTCTTTCGTAACTCAGCCCGCTTTATACGCCTCTGATCCAAAATCAAAACTGTTTATTTTCGTTGTTCAGGGATGGTTAAGCCTTAGCCATCTACACTCCCCTTAGAATCAAAGAAACCACACAGAATGAGAGACCCACATGGCACTAACATTCGCAAACACGGATTTGTCGTTTTACCAGCACACCTTGGCAGATAGCATCACCTGTATGGGCCGCGGACTGCACTCGGGGTTAAAGGTGGTAATGACTATAATGCCGGCCGAACCCAATACCGGCATTGTGTTTGTGAGACGTGATGTAACACACGGCCAAGAAGTGCTTGCCAAGTGGAATACGGTGAGTAACACAGAGCTATCCACCACTGTCAGTAACGAGATGGGCGTGAGGGTTTCAACGGTTGAGCACCTACAAGCTGCGCTTTACGCATGCGGCGTAGATAACGCTTACATTGTGCTAGACGCCCCAGAGGTGCCCATTATGGACGGCAGCGCCCGCCCTTTTGTGGACTTAATCCAGAAGGTTGGAAAAACCCAACAAAATGTAGAACGGCAAGTTGTTGTGGTCGATAAAGCCGTGGGCGTTACCGAAAACCAAGCCAGTGCTTCATTTATACCTTCCTATGAACCATGGATGGAAATGGCCATCGATTTTGCCGAACGTCCAATAGGCCGCCAAAGACTGTCCATGCCATTTGCGAAACAACACTTTATTAAAGAGGTGAGCGAAGCACGCACCTTTGGCTTTGAGAAACACCTTCTAGACCTTAAACGCAGAGGCTTTGCCCGCGGCAGCTCGCTGAACAACGCCATATTAATCTCTGAGGGCAAAGTGGTGAACTGCGAGGGCCTGCGCTACGCAGACGAATTCGTACGCCACAAGTATCTAGATGCTGTTGGAGACCTTTCTTTGGCCGGGCACTACATTGTCGGGCATTTTGTTGGCCACAAATCCGGCCACAGATTAAACAACCAACTACTGCACACGCTATTTGCTTCCAACCGCTGGAGCTTAAAACCCATCTCCCAAGCCCACGAATCCTGGCTAGAGTTCACCCAAGAGCAACAAGCCCCGCTTTCAATCAGCGCTTGAGGGCACCTTACCCAGAAGCCGCAGCTTCTGCGGCCAGAGTGCCATTTTGGTAATCTTCAATTGCTTGATTGATCTGCTCAGCCGTGTTCATAACAAACGGCCCGTATTGAGCAATAGGCTCCTTGAGAGGCCTACCTGCAATGATCAAGAATTTAGCGTGCTGCTCTGCCGCATGTATTTTTAAACTATCTCCGTCGGTTAAACGGGCCAATTGTTGCTCACCTACAGTCACCCCCGCGATGCTCACGGTGCCGTCATAAACATAAATCATGGCGTTTAAGTGGCTTGGCAGTTCGACCTCTGTGAGCTCTCTATCAAGCAGGTGTACATCCCAAATCAGGGGCGCAGTTGACTTACACACAAAATACCCCTGAATGTCTTGTCCGTTTAACGTGGACTGCCCAGCAATGGCTTTAACCCAAACACTTTCTAGTTGAAACACGGGAATTTTGATCGCCGCTACATCTTCATATCGCGGCGGCACCATCTTCTGGTCGGCAGGCAAGTTCAACCAAAACTGAAAACCGCGCATATTTCCCTCTGTTTGCTTGGGCATTTCAGAATGAATAATCCCACTACCGGCGGTCATCCACTGCACATCACCATCGTTCAAAAGCCCCACGTTCTCTAAATGGTCTCTGTGCTCCATTTTCCCGTCAAGCATATAAGTAATGGTTTCAAAACCTCGATGCGGGTGAGGAGGGAAACCACCAATATAATCCCGCGCCTCTTCAGAGCCGAATTCATCCAACATTAAAAAAGGGTCAAATCGCTCTGGCCCTTGGCCCCCAAAAACTCGAAGTAACTTCACGCCGTCACCATCGCTGGTGGGCCTGGCCTTTATAATCTCTTGTACCTTGCGCATCGTCATTGCACCTCCCCGGAAACTGATTTTTGCTGGTATTCAATTCATACGCTGGGCAACACCATCTCCGCCCAACGTGTATGAATCAAGTTAACCTCATAATAAACCACACGTATCGATTATATGACGCTATTATTCAACCTATACAAACAGGTTTTTCGATCATTCATATGGGTCAACCCAAGATCACACTGGAACAGTGGGCTGCTTTGAAGGCGGTTGTAGATGAAGGCAGTTTTGCCAAAGCAGCCGAGGCGCTCGACAAAAGCCAATCTAGCGTTAGCTATCTTGTCGCACGCCTGAACGATCAGCTTCCAACACCCGCCCTGGTGCCCCACGGGAGGAAAACACGGCTAACCGAATTAGGGCAGACGCTCTACCGCCACGCCGCAAACTTACTGCAGCTGGCCAATACGTGCGAAGCCATCGCACAAAGAGCATCGCAAGGCTGGGAGAGCGCGTTAAGTTTGGCTTGCGACGCACTAACACCAATGCAGCCTGTTATGTGTGCCTTGCAGGCATTCTCTAAAGACACCCCTCACACCCGCGTAAAAATACTAGAAACCACGCTTTCTGGTACCGACGAGGCCATTATTCAACGTCAGTGCAACCTGGCGATAGCCGTACGTACGCCACCAGGGTTTTTAAGTACGCAACTGACGCAAATCTCCATGGTTGCCGTTGCCCACGTGAACCACCCGTTAAGCCAATTACCCATAGTCACCGAACCTGAACTTAAAACGCACCGCCAAATTGTTGTGCGCGATACCGGTGTCAAGCGCCAGCAGGATGCAGGCTGGTTAGGCGCGGATCAAAGGTGGGCAGTCAGTCACTTTTCAACCAGCGTGGAAATGGTGTGTTCGGGTTTAGGCTTTGCATTTTTACCCCTGCACCGTGTCAAACCCTATTTAACAAACGGCACGTTGGCTAAATTGAATCTAAACTTTGGGGCTGAACGAACACTACTATTAAGTCTTGTGCACTTTGATGCCGAAACATGGGGCCCTGCCGCTATTGCACTCCAAGATCACTTAGTCAGAGCATTTAAGGAATAAATATATCGTCATGCGTCTCACTCAAAATACATTAATATTTGCAGTTGGCTGCACACTGCTTGCAACACAGATGCTCGCCTTAAGCTTAAATTTAGACGCCTATGCGCTCATCCAATCGGGCGCGCAAGGCTGGGTACAAATTTTTGGGCATATGGGCGACGTGGCCAGGTGGCTGCTGGTTTTTGTGGCTTGCTTTGTGGTTTTATCCCATAAAACACTCGTTGCAGACATCAACGCCTTAACTGGCTCGCTGTCTGTGCGCCGCGCTGTAACTGTGGGGCTTGTACAGTGCGCGGTTTATGGCGGTTTTTATTATTTATCGGTGCTGATATTTAGTGCGGAGAACATTCAAGTCCGCACAGGCATTTGGTATTGGGCATGGCTGATTGTAGGCCTTACCTGCAGCTTGCTCTGGCTACTGATGTGGGGGACCGCGCCACAAATACTGGCAGCCACAAAAGCGCGCGCGGCCCACTTACTACTTAGCGCTTCTACCGCTACGTTAATTTCTGCCCTGGCCCTATTTTCCCAGTCTTTATGGGGGCCTATGGCCAATTTCACGTTTTATTTATCCAGTAAGCTTTTAACCCTAGTAAGCATCCAGAAGGTGGTGAGCCTTGAGGACGAACGCATTTTAGGGGCCGGAGAGTTTTTGGTAAACATCGCACCGGCTTGCGCAGGCTATGAAGGCATTGGTTTGGTCACCGCTTTTACGGCGCTATTTTTGTTCAGTCAGAAATCTCACATGCGCTTTCCGCAAAGCTTTGTACTGTTTCCGATTGGGGTTTTAGCCGTTTGGCTTTTAAATGTTGTGCGTATTGTTGTTCTCATTTTGCTTGGCGCGCACTATTCTCCTGAAGTAGCCATAGGTGGCTTTCACTCACTCGGCGGTTGGATAACCTTTATTCTGGTGTCGCTGGCAATTTTATTTTTTGCCAGCAAAAGCCGTTGGCTCACCACTCTAGCTACCGAGGAAAAAGCGCCGCTTAACCAGGCAGCGGCTACGCTTTATCCATTTATCGCTTTGCTGGCCTGCACAATGCTAACCATGGCTCTGTCCGCCGGCTTTGATTATCTGTACCCCTTGAGAGTGCTGATTGTCGCAATCGTCATTGTATTTTGCTGGAAGGCTCTTTCACTGCCAAAACCTTCATTTAGCCTCACATCAATTATTGCAGGCGTAAGCGTTGCCGTGCTTTGGTTTTTTCTGGTGCCTATCAATACTGAATACGATGCAAAATTTTTAAACCAATTACAAACCATGCCTACGTGGGTAGCGGCTTCGTGGTTGGCTCTGCGGTTTTTAGGCTCAACAATTACAGTACCCATTGCTGAAGAGTTGGCGTTTAGAGGATATTTACTTTGCATTGCCAGCAAGGTGCCTGTGGCCTTAACCAATACGCTTTCGCTTAATATTGTTGGGCTGGTTGTGTCGTCCGTGGCTTTTGGGGCACTGCACGGGGATTATTTTGCAGGCATCATTGCTGGGCTGGTGTATGGCTGGGTTCGTATTCAAGGAAGAAGTATTTACGAAGCAATATTTGCACACGCACTGACAAATGCATTGTTATTTGCCTCAGCCGCTGCCACGGGTAGATGGGTTCTGATTTAAATAGTCGGCACACTGAACCAGCCTTGCAAAAAGTCAATGCGCCCAAGCCTTATCACTTCACAGCGCAAGGGTACAAATCCCATTGCGCTGTGGCCGTTAATCAGACTTAGCCATATCCACCGCCGCAAATAAGGCTCGGGCTTTATTCATGGTCTCTTTCCACTCTAGCGCTGGAACAGAATCTGCCACAACACCGGCCCCCGCTTGCACATGGATTTGCCCGTCTTTAATCACTGCAGTTCTTATCGCAATGGCGGTATCCATGGTTCCGTTCCAGGCCAAATAGCCCACAGCGCCTCCATAGATACC
The DNA here is from genome assembly GCA_964480055.1 of uncultured Cellvibrionaceae bacterium. Lineage (GTDB taxonomy): Bacteria > Pseudomonadota > Gammaproteobacteria > Pseudomonadales > Cellvibrionaceae > CAYZQH01. The sequence continues at coordinate 16,305 of CAYZQH010000008.1, read as the reverse complement.
TCGTTTAACTGGCTCCAGCTCATCTAAAATTTCCATCGCGCGAATTTTAGGCGCTCCCGATAGGGTCCCCGCAGGGAAGGCTGCTTTAAACGCGTCCATCGCCGTAAGGCCTGGCTGAATTTGGCCTGTTACATTAGAGGTAATATGCATCACATGAGAAAAACGCTCTACCACCATTTTCTCTGTTAAATTTACAGAGCCGGTTTTAGAAACTCGCCCTACATCATTTCGCCCCAAGTCGATCAGCATAAGGTGCTCGGCGATTTCTTTCGGGTCATTCACCAAATCCTGCTCTAACGCTTTATCTTCTTCCTCAGTTTTTCCACGTCTACGAGTCCCCGCAATTGGGCGCACAGTAATCTCCCCGTGCTCTAAGCGCGTAAGAATTTCTGGGCTGGAGCCCACCACTTGGTGATCGCCCAGATCCATAAAATACATATAGGGGCTGGGGTTTAAGCATCTAAGCGCTCGGTAAATATTAAATGCGTGCGACTCAAATGGCATGGTTAAGCGCTGCGAGACTACCGCTTGCATAATATCGCCCGCTAAGGTGTATTCCTTGATGCTCTCGACAGCTTTTAGAAATTCAGCCTCGCCAAATTGGCTTTTAAATTGAGATTCTGCGCCAAAATCACTGGGCTCAACACCCATGGGTGGCAAACTCACATCGCCATGATGTAAATCATGTTCTATGGCGTCTAACCGCTTATTGGCTATAGTCAAAGCATCTTTGACGGCTGGATCTACATGAACCACCATCATGATTTTGCCGGACAAATTATCAAACACTAATACTTCATCAGACACCATGAGCAGCACATCTGGTGTATTCAAAATATCTTCGGGCACACTTGCTTGTAGCTTTGGCTCAATATATCGCACACAATCGTAACCAAAATACCCCACAAGCCCACCGGTAAAACGTGGCAAGCCGTCTAGCTCTGGTACTTTATATTCGGCCAGATACTGCTCGACAAAATGCAGTGGGTCTTTGGGCTCCCAGGTGGATACCACCTCACCGCCTTTAAACTCTGTAACTTTGCCTTCGCGAATTTCTATTCGAGTAACAGCAGGTAAGCCAATCATGGAATAGCGGCCCCACTTTTCGCCCCCCAGCACAGACTCAAATAGATACGAATAGGGCCCTCGGGCCAACTTTAAATATGTGGAAACAGGAGTATCGCGATCGGCTAAAACTTCTCGCGTAACAGGAATACGATTATAGCCTTGGTCAGCCAGCTGCTGAAATTGCTGCAAATTCATAAAGATACCTAAATTTTAAGGGCGCTAAGTAATAGGGAAGGACGGCCATGAGGCCAAAGGAGCTAGCAGCGCCAGCAAAACTTAGAGTGCATGATCTTTACTCTGGTAGATGGACGATAAGTACCAAAACTATAAAGCAATTTGAGGGGGGATTCTACCAACCAACGGTTGCTTAGTAAGCATTGCCGCGCTTACTAAGCAACCGCATAGGGGTCATAAATAGGATCTTAATATCCAATAACGGTGACCAGTTAGAAATGTATTCTAAATCAAGCTCTACCCGCCTTTGCATATCCTTAATATCACTGGTCTCCCCTCGGCACCCATTGATTTGGGCCCACCCGGTAATGCCAGGCTTAATACGATGCCGCGCCAAGTAGGCCTTTACCTTATCGGAGTAATAAATGTTATGGGATACCGCATGGGGCCTTGGGCCCACCAAAGACATGGAGCCCTCCAAGGCATTAAACAACTGGGGAAGCTCATCTAAACTCGTCTTACGAATAAACTTACCAATGGGCGTTACCCTGTCGTCATCTTTGGTGGCCTGCTTAACCCCTTCGCTTTCATCGTGCATATACATACTGCGAAATTTATAGACTTTAAACTTTTTACCATCCCAGCCATCTCTTTCCTGCTTAAAGATAATGGGCCCAGATGAAGAGAAGCGTACCGCTAACGCCAGAGCAACAAGCACTGGGGATAAACCAACAATCAACATAAATGAAAAAAGTTTGTCCATCACAGATTTTAAAAATGCCGGGCCACCAGCAATTAAGGGGGTTTCATTCAGATTGATTAAGGGCGTCCCTGCAACTTCTCGTACGCTGTGGTTTAAAAGCTGAAACTCAAAAATATCTGGCGCCCAGACCAAATCCACGTTTTCACTGAGTAATAGATCATGAACCGTCTTCACATGCTCGCTGCATCGCAGCGGTAGAGCAATATAGATTCGACGAATACCGTGCTCTTGTACAACGCGTTTTAAATTCTCTGCATTCCCCAGCACCGGCACCCCCTCTATAGCGGGAAGCTTGTCAGAATCCTCATAATTAATCATTCCCACAACGGTGTCGCTCATCCAAATATTGCGAGTAATGCTACGTGTTAAATGCTCAGCAAGCTTCCCCGTACCAATGATTAACGCGGGAATACGCTGTTGGTACTTGCGGCGGTACAACTTATACCAAGCATAAGTCCCCGCCTGGAGTAGCGCCTGCCCAATAAAGGCGGTCAGCACCCAATAAACAATCACTTGACGAGAATACTGATCAGATGTTTTTGTAAGGAAGGCCGTCCAAGCCAGAATGATGATCACGGTACCCCAGGCACGCGCCAAATGCTTAATAGCACCTTCGAGGCTGCCAAAGCGCCGAAACACACCCATCACATGATAGGTAATAAGCGTCAGTAAAATGGAAAACACCAGCATCGTGCGGTACTGAGAAAGCACAACGCCATCTCTGTACCATGCAAAAAACATCAAAGTCCCGCAAACCACCAACAACGTCAATAAGCGCTGTACCCATTGCGCCAAGGTGTCATGGTTTTGGAGCAGCCGTTTACGCCGAATGGCAGGATCCATGGATTCAAAGCCTTGTACTTACGATCACATTTTAGATTGTTGGAATAACAAGCAACTCGTACCAGCCTAGCCAACCAATCTCTGCTTACTTTAAGTCGAGCAGTATAACAGCCCTACTCATGCCTAAGTACCAAACCAATAAGAATTTTTGCGCATCAGCAAAACGGAACTCAGCGCGCCCAAAGGCGCAAAACGGAGTGCAATATCAATATTTTTTTAAAACGAGGGGGCGGGACAAGGAACGCGAGAGAGGCCTCTTTCGCACTAGAGAACTAGTTAGGCTTTGGCTTATAAACGCCAAGGTAAACTAGAAGTATTCCGCATAATGACAAATAGATTGGCTCATCTATAGAGAAACCAATAAATTGATAACCTGTATCTGCCGTTGTTGTTTGAGACAAAACCAAACCAACAACCAATATTTTTATGAAAAAAACTACACTACTTTTCATTTTCTGCTCCAAGACCTAATCCTTTAAAAGGCTATCTAAATTTACACTCAGACTAATGCACCATCTATGCCAACCAAGTAAAAACTTCAACACTATAGTAAAATAAAATTATTTTCCTTTATAAATCAAAAACTTAAGAAAGCAACGCTACCTACAGCTTCGCCATCAACTACCGCTGAGGCATCTATAAGGTTTATGTGTGTAAAAAATTGCGATGCCCGCTAGAGAGCCCGTATAAATCCCCGACGACATTTGTGATGAAAGTCTCACTTTTACACCCGGTAGAATTATAAATTCGATGATTTAGGCGCCAACTTTACATGAAAAGCGGAATACTCGTGCTTTAGAGGGGAATATAAAAATAGTTGCGGAAGAAACAGCCAACAATAAAGCCTGCCAAATATCTCGACAGGGCTATCCGACAGGGCATTACCGGGAATATAACTGAAACCTTGCCTCTACACCCACGAAAGACGTTGAGTATTGATCGTCACTTCCATCAAAGGCGCGCTTGATATTCTCGAAGAAAAGGGCAAACATTAATCGCTTAAGGCTTGTTCGCTCCAACCTAAACGTTGATCGGGTCTCCGCGTAGGCGTTAAAACCGCCATTTTCAAAATCCACGCTTGACCGAGCCATGCCCAGACTTAGCGCCCAATAGCGAGAAGCTTGATACCTGTAGTTGGCCGACACACCAAACTCTTCGGTATCGAACTGCGTTAACCGGTCGTAAGACTCCGTATGAAATTGAGCCCCCAGTGCGAGGTCGCACCCCATACACAGGTTGGCTAGGGTCCACTGCAGTGCAGCCTCTTGAATAACGTACTGGTCAACTTCTCCAATGCGCCCATCCTGACCAACCAGGTCTTCAAAACCCTGAGAGTTGCCATCCCCTAAGGACGTATCAGACAACCACTGGGCTACGTTTAAATTAAAATCTTGAGCGCCAAAGCGGGAGGATATTTCCCCCCTAACATAAACAGACGTAGAGTCTTCCTGCCCTTCACTTGAGTATTGATTCTGCCCCAACGACAAGCTGTATTCAGTCCTTCTGAGTTGCCACTGACCAAAAACACCAATGCGTCTGAAATCACTTTCGTCACCGTTCAGCTCAAACTCTACTTTTTGGCTTTCAATCATTACGCCTGCGGTCAATATCGGGGAGACAGCCCTAGTAAGAGTGGCAGTGCCGCCCATACGTTCAGAGTTGTTTTCATCCGTATCGTCGTAGCGCACAGAGGTCGCATTAACAGCTAAATCCAACGACGTTGCGCTAGAAAATCTGAAACGCACGCCCACATCGCCTTGGCTAATGGCACGGCTATCGCGGTTTAACGGGGTATCCCCAAGCTCTGGGTCAACGGAAATTTCTTCTGCTGAGTGCTCTAGGGAAAAGAAAAAGGGAGAGGCATCACTGCGGCCCGATAAACTCGCTCGCCCCAAATAGACATTTTCGTTTCGAGCTTCTATTTCCTCGTGGTACCGGTTAAGCACACTGGCATCAGCTTGAAAATTTAACCAACTACTTTGCAGCTCACCTTTAAACGACACCCCAGTAATAGCTTGAAGTTCATCAATGGCATTTTGCTCATCACGCGCCAAATTAGCGTTATCCACCTGCCGAGCTTCTATTTTAGCGTCCACGGAGAACTGCTCTTCAATAGCAAAGGCATCACCCACCAGTACAGTGCTACACCCCAATACTCCCCAAATTAGGCATATCTGCGCCCGATTCACTGAGCCCCCAATACATTTCTTTTAAGGGTTATGCTAAACACAATTCTGAGCCCTCTCATCAAATACATCTACAATAACTTTCGCAAGCCAGCGCCTAAGATAAAGTCAGCCCTCGCAAAGCACTTGCCTCAATAGATTTGGTATCAATCCAAAAGACCAAGGTATGTCAAACCCCCTATCGATTGATACCCCAATTTAAATCTATCAGCTCTTTACTCTGCTGAATATTTGCCTTGGATGAGGCACCAAAAACAATAGACTCTACTCCATCCAAAGAACAAATCCACTCGATTGCCTCCTTAGGAGGAATTGCTCCCGAGGCAAAAATACTCATTGCTATTGCTCGACAACGCCTTTCTTTGAGTACTTCCACATAGCGGTCTACACCTCCAGACATCCTGAAGCCAATCTTGTTGATATTTGCGCAAATTATTGGGTTTTTGATACCGACAGATTCAAGCGATTCCAACAGCATCGGCACATTCATTGTGATAAAACCAGGCTCGGCATCGTATGTGGCACTAACATGTTCAGCAAAGGCAGCGAACATATCCTTCATCCCCAGCCCTAGCAACAAATCTGTCACAACATTTTGTAGGAAAACTATTGGCGTCTTAGTGCCGGAAAAACGCTTCATCTCCATATCAACAAGCATCTTCATAAGCTTGACAGCATCCTGAGTAACGGCAGCACTGGCCCCTTTTAGGAAAGTGTCTAGCAAACCACCAGGCGCAAAACGCTTTAGAGTCTCTAGAATACCTACCTCGCCAACTGAGTTGGCATATTTATGGGCATATGGCATACATGGATAAAACTCAAAATCCGAGTACTTACTTGGATTGGCTTTTACAATATCAACGATTTCCCCCACTTTATCGTGAGTTGTGCACATAAATGTTTTGATGCCCAACTCATATGCTGAATCCAAAACCCGCATAATGGACCCTACATCCTTAAACTTCATCGCTTGAGCCCGAGCTTTTTCTTCAGACATATGGTTTACACCAAAGAACTGATTGTCTCCAAACAAGATCCGCTGCATCATTCCGCTCCTACTTCTTCGGCTTGGCTTTTAATGAGTTCAATTGTGCTATCAGTGTTATAGGCACTTTCGAAAGAGTTCTCTGGTGATACGTTTTTAGCGCTCACGGCATCTATAAAACTATCAATCTGCGCAGAGTATTCCTCCCCTCTTAAATAGAAATTGACGGGCGCCTGTAAATCTGTGATATAACGAATGGTCCAACCCTCTTTATACTCTTCAAACGCATAACCAGGCTTGAGAAATACACGACACTCCTGACGATCACTTGTGATCTTACCCTTGGTGCCATAAATAACCACCGTAGTACTCATCTTTCTATAGCTCTCATCACTCCAATTGGTTTCCAAGTGCCCGGTAGCGCCATTTCCATACCCGAAAGACGCGTAAACGGCATCCTCTACGGATTCGGAGTAAACACTGTGTAATTGCGCAGAAACGACTGACCGGGGCGGCCCAAGAATAAAGTTCATTAGGTCTACAACGTGTGACGCGTAGTCTTGCAAGCATCCACCGCCAGACGATTTACTTGAACGCCATGTGCTTCCCGTTTTTTCTTTAATGACTACTTGGCCAAAGGCAGAACCATCTATATGGTAGACATCTCCAATAGCACCAGACTCCACGAGCCGCTTTGTCTCCTGAAAGGTTCCTATGAACCGGTTGTGATACCCCACCTGGTTTGCAACTTGGTGTTTTTTAACCAATTCAACAAGATTTTTACTCTCTGATGCCTTTAAACAAAGCGGCTTCTCGACAAATACCGCCACTCCTTTTTGAACCGCATACTCGGCTATCTCATAATGAGTACGAGTAGGTGTTGCTACAAAAATACACTCCAAAGACTCTTCATTTAGCATTTTCTTATAGTCTTTGTAAGTATTAACTCCAGTATATTTTTTTAAACCAGAAGCCAAATAATTAGTATTTTCACAAATGGCGGTAATATTGACCTGAGGATGAGCCCCTAATATCGAAAAGTGCGACATTCCCATCTTTCCCGCCCCAATCAACCCTACGTTTATCATTTGTTCCCCTTATCTTTTATGTTGAACACTATATGAACACAGTTCCCGTTTCCCTCAAAGCGTAGCTTTGAATGGGTATATCTAGTATAGATAGCGATTTAATTAATTGTGCTCATCAGAGCGATTTGCTAAAAATCATTGAGCCGCTAACAGTGATACCCCATGCAGGGGTCTAGCCAGCACCGAGGTGTTCCCTCAATTAATATACACTTATACGTTGACCAACCTTCCACTGTTCACTCTTGCGAGGATATCCCTCCTCCTATACGGCTCATCGCCTTACACTCAAAACTATACAAGCATTGAAAGTGCCAACTTTTTTAAAATTGTTGATTATTTGTACTCAACTAACTTGTGGGGTTTGGAAAAGAACGTTTTATACATTCCATAGGCCACCCCCAAAAATTGAGGAGCCTTGCCGATTAGCAGAGAGACGGCGTAACCAAACCAAGCTCTAATGCCATACTCTTCTTTGAGCGCCACAAAAAAAATCATTAATCTAACTAACTGAATGACCCACACACCTCCGAAAATCACTACCGGCAAAAAGTTTCTGAAAGCAATTGTCAAAAGTATCGTCAGCAGGGCCATTGCCCCCCATATTAATATGTTGGCAACTTCCCTGATTTTAAATCGCTCACTTGAATCAAAACCATGTTTGTGAGCATTCAGCCAATAGGCATAGCCGCTGCGCTTAGATCTTCGCCACCACTGGGAAAACTGATGGATATCTGCGTCATGAAAGGTCATTATTTGGTCAATTCGAAGTATTTTATGACCTAACTCACGAATGCGAAAACATAGCTCCGGCTCTTCTCCAGCAATGAACGCATCATCAAACCCACCAACCTCGGCAAACACGTCAACACAATACAGTGCATCTCCACCGCAGGCACTCGCCTCGCCAATTGGAGTATTCCATTCGATATCACATATTTGGTTATAAATAGAATGCTCCGGAAAGCGCTCCTTTCGCCTTCCGCAAACAACCCCCACGCCTACATTTTGACCAATTACTTCTAGCGCCTTGGTTTCCCAACCTTCAGCCAATATACAATCGCCATCCATAAACATCACGTAGAGAAGGCTAGGGTGCTTATTCAGCAAAGCGGTGATCCCAGCGTTTCTAGCTCGCGCAGCAGTAAAGGGCTTGGACATGTCTAGCTCGACACATTCTGCACCTACCGAACTCGCCCATTCGACACTGCCATCACTCGACCCAGAGTCAACGTAAACGATCATTTCGGAGGGAATTGATAACAAACACTTTTTTAGACGCTCTCCCTCATTGCGACCAATCACCACATACCCAATTAAGTTACTCACTTTTCTACTCTTACCCAACTGACCTATCACATTGAAATTTAGCTAAGTTCTTTAATAACTCACTCAAGACACCCAATCTCACCCAAACTGAAGGCGATGAGTTTTTTTAATCATCAACACTGACAAAAGAGCAAAGCAAAACAGCACACCCACCATCGCAAGTCTCTCATCAATGCCCAGGTTGACTAAAATGACTTTTAAGGGATGGACGATCTCATGGAGTACAAACATCGGAAAAGCTAATATACCTACACAACCAACACACTCAATCATCATTCTAACAAAACCCCCTTGAAGTGCTGGAGATCTTAGACTCCAATCTACTACTCTCAAAAGAAAGATACACGCAATCAAATAGAATACCCATCGCCAAGCAGGCACCCAACTGGTTGGCCATTCAAACCATTGGTATTGGTGCCCCATGGCTAACGAAAGCAATATTGAAACCACCACTCCAGACAGGACATAGAAAGGGGCCGATAACACTTGAAGGCTCATCCGCTTTTCAAACAAGGCAATTCCTACTGCCATACCTAGAAATACGCCAGCTGTCATATTGACATAACTGTACTTTGCAGCGGCTAATAATTTTATAAACTCAATTATTCCTTCCGCTGGCATTCGCGTTAGTGGGTGTAACCACACATGGTAAAGTAAATACAAAATCACTGAGCACACAAGGAGGTGGGCGATAGGCTGTCGTGATCGAGCTAACCCCAAAAACCATACGGGCAAACTCAATGTTGCTAAAAAATAATAGGTTAAAACGCTGTAAAAGCTATTTAAAATATCTGTCAATGACAGTGCGTCCTGCTCTTCGATTTTAACCAAAATATCCAGAGATGCTAAAATAGCAATGCCCGCTCCCAATATAATTAATATGGGTTTTAACAATCGAAAAATTCGATCAGGCGATTTTTGATACACTGGATAGAGGCTATACCCGAGCATCACCCCGTACATAATTGCAAAGCCTGGCGTACCTGAAGCGAGTACAGTTGCCAAAAAAGGTTTTAGTCCGCTCACAAAGTCAGGCAGGCTATTAAATATCCCCTCTGACCAGTGCGCAAATATTACTAAGAGTACTAGTATTCCACGCATTACTTTAATAGAAACCGATTCTCGATGTAATGTGCTGGAAAAGGCCTCACTCTTACGAGCTTTAGTCTCGCTTTCGGTGCTCACTCCTTGTTCTGATACAATTTCTTTAATTGTTTTACCTTGAAGGATACCTCGGCATATCTTGTCATCAACTCCTTTTTTCTTCATTTTAATAATCACAGCAATAGCAGATAAACTATCTCCGCCGACATCTGCAAAACTATCGTTTACACTTAAATCTGAAACACCGAGTACCTGCTTCCAAATAGATAATAATTCTGATTCTTTCGTACTAACTTCCGACACCTCTTCAACAAGAGTTTGGTCTCTTATTGAGGTCTTTTCCAAATATAAACTAGCTAACTCTCTCCTTTTGACTTTTCCCGTTGGAGTTACCGGGAATTGGTCTACTAACTGAACTTTTAAGGCCTGACCAATATGTACATTTGAAGCTTCCAAAATTTTATGCGCAGCATCTGTAATGAGAGCTTGGCGGGGATGTAACGCTGGAGCAATTGATAGTAGTAGGCCTTCGCCTCTCAATGGGTCGGCGATCCCCGCGCATACCACGCCATTTTTCTCAGCAATCGCCTCTAGAATTTTCCGCTCAAGATGATCAGGGTTTAGCTTTATTCCACCACAATTAATAATATCGTCAGAACGCCCACCATAGTACAAGTAGCCATCATCCAGTGATCCAAGGTCAGTGGTATGAAGCCACCCACCTTCATCGAGTAAAGATGTTAATTCCCCCGCCTGCCATTTTTCTCGAGCAACCAGGCTACCACGAATCGCTATACATCCATGTTTATTAATCTTAATTTCAGTGTCTCCCACGGGCCGCCCAACAGACTCCAGCCGATGTACATCTGATTCAGAATGAACTTCTAAAAAGGTCGAACGCGACGCCTCCGTCAAGCCATAGTGTTGAACAATCGTCGCTTTGGGAAACAATGCCTGAAGGTTTTTCTTTTCGTCAGCTCTCATATACTGACTGCCAATCTCAATCCATTTAACTCTGTTTACCTCATCCCCGAATATGTCTTGATTTTGAAACAAAATTCGCCATAAACTCGGTACTGCTGATATAGCATTGATACTATGATTATCCAGCATTTCCTTTATTTCCAGCGGGTCAAATCCATTGGAAGGAAGGTAAAAGCTCCCCCCGACAGTCGAAACTGCACGGCACCGCCCAAAACCAAACGAATGATAAACTGGAACCCCAATATACTCTTTAATAGAAGAGTCCATTCGCATGACACTATTGAGCCGTTCTACCATATCTGCCAAATTTCTATGGGAAATTACAATCCCCTTAGGCTCTCCTTCTGTACCAGAGGTAAAAGCAATTTGGGCAGCATCAAGGGAGTTATTAGGCGTAAAATCGAGTGATGCCCAACCTGTTCTATATTCTGGAGTATGCAATTCATATAATTGTATGTTGGAAATACGAGTTTCATCTCCAACCTCCTTCAGAATCAATACCGGTTGCCCTTTTGCCAAGGCATGAAAAACTGCCTCTACGAAGTCGATCGAATTTCTGGCTGCTACCCCAACGTATTTCATGCTATCCACTCGAATTAAAGCCTCTAAATTGGTACGCCTAAAACGGCACTATTTATTACTTTGTCTGTTCATTCAATACCCAAGATTAAATTGGCTCAGTATTCTCCAAGTTTCGCTGGTAACCACTTTACTTCTGACCTAACTACTTCCCGTGGTGGGATTCACCCCAAAATTTCAAGTATGAAACCGCCACAACATCAACTTCCACTAAGACTTGCCAACATCACAGCAGAAATACAAGCATACAGTTAACTCCACCCTCGGATTACTTTCGTATTCGCATCGAGTGTATGAATCTCATCAGCGACCTCCGAAATAGCTATCCCCCTTATTTAGATCAAGTTGCTATAGTTTCGCCTAAAACATAGATTCAAAGTGAATAATTGGTCGCTTCTTAAATAACAATTTCAAGACGAACCTAGATAGATCCAGCCTGATGCCCTCTCATATCAAAAATTTCCACCCTTCAAACCGAAACAGCTGCTCAGACATAAACCCACAGCGTAAAACACACCCAAATTAAAGCACTCACTACCTAAAGTGGCTAATTTAGATAACTTTTGGGGCTTAGTTCTGAGTTGATTTGCATACATTTACGGCGAATACATGGTGCCTCAACGGCGTTTGAGCTATGAATGGCGCTTTCAGTTTGGAATGTTGATTAAAGGACCTAAGTGTGGTGGAAAAATAGGCACTGACGTTCAGCCCCACGGAATTAGACCTCAGTAAACACGCGGCACACTTCACACCTTTAGGTTCCTATCACCTAATTCAACCACAGGTGGTCACCGTTGTACCACACTTACATTCGTACTTAAGCATTAAGCTTAGTGACACGACATTAGTTTTCTCGATTAGTCAAACGCGCTATAGTGCTCTCTATTCCCAGACAGCTATTAAATATAGCGCATCCCGCATATAGTCATTTATTAGAATATGACGGGGTAACAGTAGTTGGAGTATCCATGTTAAACCCCTTAGCGAAAACCACAGCATTCACAGCCCTAACTGTAGCCATTTTGAGTGGTTGCACAGAAAATATTAATGGCCCAGAGGAAGGTGGAGTGGAAAATCTCAGCGTCAGCCCCCAAAACGCCTCTCCCCATATTCTCTTAGAGGGTAGTGAACGCATAGTTATAACTCAAAACGAAGAATACATAGAACCCGGCTACACCGCTAGTGATGCCGAAGACGGAGACATTACGGCCTCGGTTTCTCTAGCAAACTACCTCATGGACACAAGCGTGCCAGGTACTTACCAGGTGGTGTACCAAGTGACTGATTCTGAGAATAGTACCGGAATTAACTTTCGAATCATTGAAGTAGTTCGAGCGCCAGAGGCTTCGGAACCCATTGTACAAGAGCCTGAGCCGCAAACTCCTGAAACACCAACTGTTGAAGTAGCGGTACCAGACATTAGTGGCATTGACATAATGGCATACACTGATGGCGGAGAATCACTCAAAGTGCAACAACTTACTAGCGGCATGTTTATAGACTTATCCACAATGCCAACCCCTAATGTCAATATGGTTGCCATCTCCGAGAACCAGAGCAACACTGGTAGTGTGCACTTTTTATTAAGTGGTCCGATAGAAATAAATAGGTGGGAAAACAACCCCGCTTACACTATGGCAGTCGAAGGTCAAAACCTCCAACTCTCTGACAACGACCTGCCTCCAGGAAATTACTCTCTGACAGTTACCCCTTATGAAGCCCCAGATATGAAAGGCCTCCAAGGGACCTCCTTACAAGTTAACTTTAAGGTAGTTGCGGGGTTATCTGACCCAGCAACTGAAAACCAACCTTCCATAGAGGCTATGGATTTGGTTGCTGCACCTGCGGAAGGAGATTTGGTCACTATATCTCGACTCGTAAACGGTAGCGTTATTGACTTGAATGAAATGCCTTCGCAACGAATTAATTTTGTTGCAATTACTGGCGGCGATAGCTTGACAGGCAGCGTCGCTTTTACCCTTCAAGATACCGCTAACGCTACAACGATTATCGACAGGTTTGAAAATACACCTGAATATACCGCAGCCAATGACACAGCGCATATTGAATTATCAGCGTTACCGAGTGGTCAATACCGCCTAACGGCTTCACCTTTCTCTGAAGATAACCTCACAGGTATGAGCGGCACCCCACTTGTGATAGACTTCTCGGTGCAAGGTTACTCGGAACCTAGCGTGATAGCTGCAGATGATCATTACACAATCGACCCAAACTCTTCAGCTGACACAAGCCTAGACTCCACTGTAGCCGCCAACGACTTATTCGACGAAAACGCTGCTGTTTTCGTGCTTTTACAAGAACCGCAATCTGGAAGTATTACGATGGACTTAACCGGTTTATTTACCTATAACCCGGCACCAGACTACTCTGGAAATGATTCGTTTGTGTACGAAGTCCGCCAAGGCCAGGAAGTATCACAGGCCACAGCAACGGTATATATCGCGCCTCTCACCGCCCCAGGCTCCCGCAACGCCACAAGTTCCAGCTCCAGCAGCGGTTCGACAATAAGCGGAAAAGGTGGTTTTACTCAAATACTACCCTCTTCTGACTCCAAACTCATCTATGTGAGTAATTCTGGGGGCAAAGATTCGAACAGTTGCCTCGCAACTTCAGCACCCTGTAAAACCATTGCCGCAGGGCTTGAGAAAATGCGCTCGGGTTACCCTGATCACGTGTATTTAAAGCGCGGTGATGTATGGAAAGATCAAACACTAAATGGGGTGCAATCGGGAAAGAGTTCCACGGAGCCAGCCGTTGTGGCTTTTTACGGTGAATCTGGAGCGCGCCCAAAGATTGAATCATCTACTTTCATTTTCCGCTCTGACAAGGTAAGCAAATTAATCTCCAACGTTAATTTTATTGGACTGCATATGTCCGCTTACAAACTAGATTTGGAGCATCCCGAATTCACGGGCCAGTACTCCTCAAGAGCTACATTCACAATGCTTGGAGGAAATACAAATTTATTGTTTGAAGACAATATTTTCGACCATATTGAAGTAGTCATTCAAGCCTGGGAGATTGGCACCCCACAAAACATGGCCTTTAGAAGAAACATTTGGACAGGAGCGTATTACAACAGATCATCTTTTGACAACGCAAAACGCCCATCTAACATGTACATCAGTGGTATCAGCGGGCTTGTACTTGAGGACAATGTCATTGATCACGGGGGTTGGCATGAAAGCGTCCCTGGTGCAGGAGCAAATCAATACAATCACAATGTCTACATGCAATACAGCGTAAACGGAAATACCGTAAAGGTGAAAAACAACATCATTACTCGTGGATCAAGCTTAGGCTTACATGGGCGTGGTGGAGGCCATTTTGAGAATAACTTTTTTGCTCGCAATGCCGTAGGCATGCAAATGGGCTATCAGGATCATCCTCTCAAAGCCGGTATCAAAGCAACAGCAATATACAACGTAATTTCCGAAGGAATCTCTCAATTCAAAGGCATCGACTCTTGCTCAAGAACTGGAATTTGCACGCGTGCTCTATGGGGAATGAATATAGAAGAACTTGGACAAGGGGTAGTTGCAGTTAAACACAATATTGCTATTGATGGCATTATGCCAGGTGCCAGAAGCGACCTCTATGAAGCCGGCTTTTTAGCGAATAAAACAGATGATTCCAATGTGGACTACGAAGGCAATATTAGCTGGAATTGGGGATCAGGAAACTTTCGTACCACAGAGTCTTTCCCCGACCCAAACAGAAACTTGGCAAAATACTATAAAAGCTTAGGGGGGCAAGAGAGCTTTGACGCTTTCATGGAAGTAGTTCTTAATAGAGAGCTGCAGCAATGGGATGACAAATACACTGCATCGGCTATCAACAACTACATTCGCGCCGGATTCGGAAAATAAACTAAATCACCGAAGCGACAGAGTCAGCACTCTGTCGCTACCTTCTTTTTACGTTCACACCGGATATCAAACCCGCTTTCCTGTCTGACCACCCCATTAGCGCCCCGGCAATCAAAATAAACAACTGCCCCATAGACGAGTTTGGTACTTGATCAAGCGCAACGATACCAACGACAAAAATCAATGCATAAGTGGAATGCCCCGGTTCAACCTGGCTTTTCTTCGCTTTAGCTCGCTTACGAATAGCGTGAATTGGAGACACGAGCAACCCAAAATGCCCAAGGTACCCACACCAGCCAAATAGACCCAACACAACAATCCAGCTGCCGTCAGGAATGGTTAGCTTTACCCCAGAGATATAATCAAAAACCAAGTTTCTCCCCCATCCTCCCCACCCAAATACTGGGCTCTCTTGTGCGTGAGCCAATAAGAGTTCTTCATTCTCGAACCGAAACAGTAATGATTCTGCCCGTTCGGGGTTAACCCCCTGAAAAAACTCCAAAATTGAATCCAGAGGGACGCCACTACGAATCAATGGGTACAGCAACAACAACAGCACCATACTATAACTAAAAGTCAATACCCCCCTGTTCTTTAGGGTAAACATTATGCAAAAATATACAATGCAATATATGAGGGCGCTCATTGTTTTACATAAAACCAAAACAATCACGGAGTAAACCAGAAGCGCTTTACCCCAACCATTGAAAACGCGTGAGTTCTCCTTAATGGACGCATACAAACAAACAACGACGATCGTAAAGTGAAACGCCACTTCTAACCCATGCCCTAGAAACACAACCGGCCGAAACCCGCCTCCCCTTTTTTGTTGTTTCCACTCATGAGGGAAAAACCCATAGATATCTGAATGCAATTGAGGGCTCATTCTTACTTCGTACAACATCAGTAAGCTATATAGCAGACCAGAGACAGCAATTACCCTAACAAACTTTTTATGGGCATCGTCGGTATTCAGTATTGAGTATCCAATAACAAAGGGGATATAGGTTTCAAAAAATTTAGCAACCCATGAAGAAGCCCCGTCTTTAAAACCGAGCCCTGGTAACACTTTAGGCCCATAATGCAAAGCATCCATATTGCTCAAAGTAGTAAAAATGGGACAGGCCAATAACAACAAGCATACGGCTTTAGGAGCCAACGATCTCGGAAGGTAGGTCAGTTTGACTCCTAGGGAGACCAGAACGATGTACAAAGAGGCTATTGGGATAAAGTTTTTATCTAACGGAGGTAAGACCGGTAGGTCAATAGGGGCATATTGCGCAGGCAGAGGCATAGGCAACAGCAAAATGGCCAG
>CAYZQH010000007.1:0-27431 GCA_964480055.1 uncultured Cellvibrionaceae bacterium | reverse complement strand
ATAAATAGTGCTGAGCGATGTTTTTACTCATGCTGCCTACCAAGTCCATGGGTTTTTTGATCATGGCGCTGGCGTATGAAACTTCTAGTGCAGGTTTGTATTCGTAGGTCACGTTTGTAACATCTAAGCTTTCTGATATTTCTTGCGGTTTGTGTGAAGCCTTTGGCGGCTGCCGCGACTGCGCATTTAAGTTTAAAAGCGGTGGAATTTGCGGCGCAAAATTTTGTGGTGCCACCAGCCGAATGGGCCAATGGGTTAGGCCTGCATAGTTCAGTATGCGGGTGCAAAGCGCGTTGGCCATGTCTAGTTCATTATCCGTACGGTCTGGGAAGAACTCCCGTGTGGGTTGGACAAGTACCGTAGACGCGTCAAAAAATTTGCGGTCAAAATTTTCTAATAACCAAGAAAAATTTTGTTGTAACTGCTCCGCCGTAGTGGCGTCGACAATTTGCGGGTTTCTGAATAACGAGAGCATGGCTAATGGGTATTTTAATAAAATCTGGAGTCTACGAGCCTTGGGGCGTTGCCGCAAGCCTATCCATAAACTACTTTGTAGCCAAGCTGCAAAAAGCTCAAACGCCTGGGTCCTTCAAGCAACACACAAAAGAAAATTTGGAAGTCTGCTCTATGAGTTTAAAGACGTTTATAGGGTTAAATTACTTGTTTTGCGTCTAGGGTGGGGCGTGATGTTTGGCAGTGCATTTACGCGCGATGCTCTTTTGGCTTCTTGAGTTGGTCATTCGGTGACGTATTCTAACGCCAGGCCGTTTTGCCCAACACGAACTATTTTCATGTCTACCGTGGGGGCTTCCTCTTCTGTATCTAATACTTGCCCCTTTACGATATTGCCTTCCTCGGGTAAGTCTGTAGGGTCTACCACAACGAATAACCCGCCTTCTGATAAATCGCGCGAATGGACTATTTTCTCTCCAATGCTTGGATGAGAGATTTTAATACGCAAACGCACGGGTATTCTTGAGTACTTGCGCCGATTGTCCATTTCTATGCCCCTTATATGCAAATGATTCTGTTCGTTCAAGCAGCACAGGTCATCACAAGGGTAACTTGGATGTTGCGCTGCTTTTGGTGTAAACCAATTGCTTTTAGTGTAGAAGGGGTTTGCCCGAGCGGCAAAACATGTCGCTATTTATACTGCCTTGCAGCGCGCTGAGCGCCCTCCGATATATGCCAAAAGTACGAGCAGGGCGAATATTCCAATCCCGAGCCCACCGCTTTTCTTCTTTTTAGGTGGTGTTGCGGTACTAGCGGGTAAATCGGCGGCGGTGCCTTTCGTTGCATCCAGTACGACAAAGTTAGCGCCAAATTGTGGCTAAGCAAAGGTGTGTCTTCCTACTATTAAGGGAGCCTTATTGAGTATTTTTTGTAAACAATTCGGGGCTGGGCGTGCAGCTTGGAGCATATCTATTGCTTTTGCCGGTACGACGTGAAAAGGGCGACCTTTGAGCTAGACTGTCCATTATGGCCGCTCCAGTTTGATGTGTTTGTGTAGCTGCCTGAGGCTTCAGTGGGTTTATAGAACTGAATTGATCAATATTAGGGGGTGTGGTGGCAAGATTAGCGGAGCTTTCGGACTATTTAACAAAGCCCAATTTAGAGAGATCAGATGTACTAAAGCGCATTTGTACCACGACCACTGCGATGATACCCAATGCCAGCATGGTCAGTTTGTGGACGTTTGGCCCGGAGCGTGAGTACATAAAAAGCTTGATTAACTTCAATGTCGAAGCCCAGTCCTTCACTGAAAACGTGGTACTAAAGCGTGAGGATTTCCCAAGGTACTTTGAAGCGATTGTGGAAAAAGAGCTGGTGGTTGCCAGTGACGCGCGCAGCCACCCCATGACTGAGTGCTTCTCGGACTCTTACTTTGTGCCTAACGATATATACTCGCTGTTAGACTTTGTCCTGCATAAGAACTTCAACCCCGTTGGGGTGGTATGCTGCGAGGCCACAGGCGGCGCCATTACTTGGACCGCGACAGATATAGAAAACATCCGCACCCTAGCAATGCTGGTCTCATTCTACTTTGAGGTTTAGCTCTTCTTAGCTTGCCATCAATTTCTACGCCTTATCTTGTACGTATTTCATAACCCATATAAAAAGTTATTACATGCTCTTGCGCTAAAATACCGTGTTCTCGTAGTAAGCTCCAACCAGCTCACATAAACCAAAAGTACCAAGACACTCATCCGAATACAGCACCTTTATGTGATCTGTAACAGTGTCTTTTCCTCGATCTTTGCCATCATGGTGAAACCTCGGCCTCACTCCCGATCATACGGCTCTGATCGAAAAGGAATGACGCCAAATACTGGTTGTATTGGCGATTCTTATATCTAAAAGCGCCTCGAGTATTACGTTGAAAAGGCTTAGTTTGACTATGTACCAGCACTTAATATCTTCTATGCGCATATTGGTTACCCTAGCGGTAGCTGGTGGGCTTGTTGCGTGTTTTGACGGGTCGTCTAGTAACTCTGACGCAAACAAACCTGCCGCGGCGGGCATTCATGCCTCTGCGCCCCAAACCCAGGCGGCCCTAGGTGGTCAGCCGGTTGCGGCCGGGCAAGTGTCTGCGTTGGCGTCTAATGATACGCCAATTGCTTATATTCGCCGCAGTATTTCTAGCGAGGCCGCTGCAACCACAGAGAGTTACCGAGATTTAGTGGCCAGCGAACAGGCTGGGCCAATGGATGTTGGCTCCCCCTATGATTTTCACCCTGGTGCGGAGCTTTATGTACGTTCAAGCTTGGATGTGGACGGCTCCGAGAAGCATATTTTGGCCGGCTTATTCCCCTCTGGCGCCTATGACGTAAAGGATCTAAGCGTATCTGAAGACGGCAAACGCTTGATTTTTGCTGCGCATGGCCCCGATAACGACCCGCACAATTACACTTGGAGCATTTTTGAGTATCACTTTGCCTCCAACGCGCTACGCAGAATTATTGGTGATGATGTATTGGCAAACCTTGGGCAAGATACCAGCCCGGTATATGGGCCTGGCGGTCAAATTGTTTTTTCTTCCAGCCGTAATGCAGGCAACCCAAACAGCCCAGTGGTCAATACAATTGAGGATGGGTCTGAGTGTATTAAAGTGACGCCAGAAGAGAGCCCGTCTTTGATTCATGTGATGAGTAGTCGCGGCGAAAACATACTGCAGTTAACCTATGGCGCCAACCACGATACTAAACTGGCCACCTTAAAAAGTGGCGAAGTTGGCTTTGTACGTTGGTCGCGTACCTATGAAGAGGCGCCCCAGTGCGCGGCCCATGACACTCATACCAGCCCAACTTTTGCAGGCGATTACCCGCAGGGGTTGGCCGCACCTACCCAGTGGAGCCAAGCTGAGCAATGTGCGTTTGCGTTTGATAGCGCTTTAGGGCCGGTAACGTCCGTCAATAATTACACTGTGTTGCGCATAGACGTAGAAGGTGGCGACTTAGCGCAACTTTATGAAACCGTCGCATTGCATCCGGGTGACGACGCGTTGATCAACTTAAACAAATTAGTGCAAGGCCAGAATGGTCAGTTATCAGCTTTGATCAAGCACAGCTACCACCCCTACAGTGGAGGTGCTGTGGTGGAACTGGGTGCGCCGCAGGCCCCTGACTCAAATGTAATGAAAGGCTTGGCGCTAACCTCTATCACGCAGCGCGTAACAGATTTGTACCCCAATCAGCTTTCGCCAAATGGTTGGTACAGTGCCTTATGGCCTTATCGTGATGGGTCGGACCGTTATTTAGTAAGCTGGACTCAATGCCTGACCAAAGCCAATGGCATCAGTGCGTTTTGTAATGCAGGCTCAGAAGGGCAAGCCGATCTGCGCTATGGTATTTGGGTATATAACCCAGCAGACAACACCCGTTTGCCCATTGTGCGTGCGGCCGAAGATGTGGTGTATACAGAGCTTGCCATGGCCCAGGGCCATCAGGGAGAGAACTACCCCTTTAACCCCGTTGACCCGAATTATGTAGACGACTTAGATTTAAGCCGCATCATCTGCCCAGACCCCTACGTGCCGCCCAAAGAGCCTGAGCCAGAGTACCCGGAGCCAGAAACCCCCGTAGTGCCCGAGACTCCAGTGGTACCCAATGTTCCCATGGTGCCGGTAACGCCAGCAGAACCTGCCGAGCCCAGTACTCCTGTGGTTCCTCCCGTTCCAGCGACGCCAACTGTGCCCGTTGAACCGAGCATGCCCTCGGTACCGGTAACACCGGCCGAGCCTGCAGAGCCAAGCATTCCAGCGATGCCTTCTACACCCACTGAACCAGTAGAGCCACCCAGCACACCCATTGTGCCCGTTACACCAACTGAACCCAGTACTCCAGTTGTGCCAGTAACTCCAGTAGAGCCCGCCGAGCCAAGCACTCCAGTGACACCGACTATACCTACTGAGCCTGCAGAACCCAGTATTCCGGTTGTACCACCAGTAACGCCGGTGCCGGTAGAGCCAAGCCCTCCAGTAGTGCCAGTCGAGCCTGCAGTGCCGAGCACTCCGGTGGTTCCAGAAACGCCAGTTGAGCCCTCAGAGCCGACTACTCCTGTGGTACCTGTACCATCCGAGCCCGCAGTACCTAGTACTCCGGTGGTGCCGGCTGAGCCGAGTGTGCCAGTGGTTCCAACACCACCAACAGAGCCAGCAATGCCGCCAGAAGAGCCCGCAGAACCTACTGAGCCGAGCACGCCAGTGGAGCCTCCAGTTCCAGCAGAACCTATGGAGCCGAATACGCCGACGGAGCCCGTGCCATCACCGGAACCTGAGACAAACCCAGAGCCAGTAACGCCTGAGGCACCTACCGAAGAGCCTGGTGTAAGCGAAGAACCTGTTGAACCTGAGACCCCGGTAACGCCAGAGGTACCTGAAGAGCCAGCACCAGCAGAGCCAGAGGTGCCAGAAACGCCAGAGCCTCAAAATACTGCGCCAGTGGCTAATGCAGGTGTAGATAGGCCCGTACACTTATCTGGTAACGTTGTACTGGATGGCTCGGCCAGCTCAGACGCAGATGGTGACGCGCTAACCTATGAGTGGACAATTGTAGAAATGGATGAAGGCCTGATGGCTAGCCTTTCAGATGCGACTGCGGTGATGCCCACACTCAGCTTTGTTGGTTACGGAGAGTATATTATTCAGCTGGTTGTTCACGACGGCAAGCAAGGCAGTGCTCCAGATACTGTGATCATTACCTCTGGCAATACTGCACCGGTGGCGGTTGCGGGTAATGACCGCGCTGTGTTGAGAGGTGAGGTGGCTGTGTTAGATGGCTCAGCCAGTTTTGACCCAGACGGCGATCCATTGCTGTTCGATTGGCAGTTAACCTCTGCCCCTGAAGGCAGCAGCGCCCAACTGGATTCCACTGACACAGATATGCCGTTAATACAAATAGATGTTGTAGGCAGCTACGTGATTTCTTTGGTAGTGAGTGATGGTGAGCTTAGTAGTCCAGCGGACGAAATCGTTATCTCCACTTTGAATACCGCACCCATCGCAGAGGCGGGTGTTAACCAAGAGGTCGTGGTTAACAGTAATGTAACATTCGATGGCTCTGCCAGTTATGATCCCGACGGGGACACCATTAGCTATGCATGGAGTATGGTTAGCCAGCCCGCAGGCAGTGATGTGGTCTTAACAGGGGCGGATTCTGTTGACCCAAGCTTCTCTCCCGAGCGTGCCGGTACTTATGTGGCGCAGTTGATTGTTTCGGACGGGCAGCTAAATAGTGATGCCGATACCGTGTCTGTATTGGTGGATGTGCCTGCTGAGGTGTGTGATACGTCGCGTATTACACGCCGGACTATGCCGTTTGTGCTGCGCGACTTTGAATCTTCGCATCCAGATTTTGAATATAGAATTGCAAATGACTACGGCATAGTAGAAGACGACCTAGGTGAAGATGGAAAACCTGTTTATGCCCATGGCAGTAAGGGTACCAGAACCACTAACGGGCCAGATGCGTTTAACCAGTGGTACAACACTGTCGATGGCGTGAACAAAGAAATCCCGATGAACTTTGAGATGACGCGTATTGAAGGCACCGATTATTGGCAGTACAAAAACGCAAGCTTCTTCCCTCTAGATGGTATGGGCTTTGGTAATACTGCACGTTATGGCCACAATTACCACTTTACGCTAGAGACCCACCTAGAGTTTTATTACCAAGGCGGAGAGAAGTTTACCTTCCGTGGTGATGATGACTTGTTCCTGTTTATTAACGGCAAGTTGGTGATTGATATTGGCGGTGTGCACGCGGTAATAGAAAAATCAGTGTCATTGGATGATATTGCACAAGAGCTAGGCATAGAGCCGGGTAATACCTACGCCTTTGACTTGTTCTTTGCCGAGCGCCATACGGTTGAATCTAACTTTATGTTCCAAACCAATATTAACTTGCAGTGCAATGACGTGGACGATGCCTCGCAAAATGCCGAAGCCCAGCCTGAAGTTACTGGCGGGGGCACCATGGACGATGGTGACAGTGATGTGGGTTTGAACGTAATGACGTCGCCTAAAAATGGCCACATGGTTCACTTGATGTATAACGACAATAAGGACGACGATGTTTTTCAAATAGTCATGGATACCGACAATGTGGACGTAAAGGCCATAGATGATGGGGTAGAATTTAACGCGCAGTGTTCCGTGCAACGCTCTAAATCCAAGCGTAGGCGTACAGATAATTATTGCCATGTTAAAGCTTGTGACAAAGGCGCACGCGACACTTTCAAAATTGCGGTTATTGAAGGCCCCGATGCGGGCTATAGCTCTGGTCATAGGCGCTTAAAAAGCGGTAATATCGTTCGTCACCACCACCAGCGACTAAGGTTTTAAGCCTCTCTTTTTTTGATTAAACCCTCCCTAAGCTCTGCCAGACATTGGCGGGGCTTTTCTGTTTTCTAAATTCGTGTAATTTACGTTTAGCTCAAAGCCGGTGCGCACCGCCTCAAGGCCTTGACGTGCCCCATATTTGAAGAAAGTTCTATTCCGTGGGTGCGGTGGCCGTACTCTTGGAGCTAAAGCTGCTATATTTTGTGGACAAGCTTTGTTAAATGCTAAGGCGGTACTATGCGTCGTATACAGTTGAGGGTGTGGGTGATTATTGGCTGGTTAAGTCTGTTGCCCCATTTTGCCATTGCAGACTCCTCTGAGCCAACAATACAACTGCAAGTAATAGACCCGTATGCGGATGTTCACTCTGGCCCCGGTAAATCTTATCCGATCATTTATGTGATTGAGCAAGGGGAGAGTATTGAGCTTTTAACCCGCCGGCCAGATTGGTACGAAATAAAAATTCGCGGTGGCAGAACAGGTTGGGTCAAGGCTGCACATATCGCTAGAACCTTACAACCAACCGGGGAACCTGTAGATTTACCCTCCGTAAGCTACGGTGATTATCTAAAAAACAGTTGGCGAGTGGGTTTTAGTGTGGGCCCATTTAATAGCGGCCGTTTAGACAAAGCGGATGCGTTTTCAATTAACGCAGGGTATCGTCCGTTAAGTTGGTTGGGGATAGATGTTGAGCTTGGTAAATTTTATGCGACGGATTCACAAGGTGATTTAGGTCAATTGAATTTGGTTGTAGAGCCATTTTCAAAGTGGAAGGTGTCGCCGGCATTGCTGCTTGGCCGGGGTGAGATAGAGTTAGATTTTCAAGCCAAGGGCATTGCAATCCCCAACGAAAAAGCGTCTTTTACCATGGTTGGCGCAGGACTGAACTATTATTTAGGCCGTAGCTTCGTGGTTCGCCTAGAGTATCGGGAGCTTTCAGTAGACTTTGAAGATGCAAAAGAAAGCTTAAATGCTTGGAAACTCGGGTTTAACACATTCTTTTAGGCGGCTGTATGAAAACTGTATTATCAAAATTTTGTTTGGCATTTTTGCTGGCTATTGGCACAGGCTCGGCGTTTGCAGAAAGAAACCTTATTGCGTTAGATACTGAGTTTTTTGAATTCGGTGCCACCGTGGGTGTGGTGAATATCGAGGATTTAACCAGTGAATTAACCATTGGGTTAAGTGGCACACTAAGAGCCACCGAAGATTTCTTTTTACAGCTAAACTACGAGCGCGCTGATATTTCTTTGTCTTCAGTAGAGACTAGTTCTCAGGGGCCCTATAGTGGTGATCGTACCTATAAACACCTTAATCTATTACTTGGGTACAACATTTTTCAAGGCGAAGTATTTAGAGCTGGGCGCTCGGGGTTTTCTAGTCTGTATATTGTCGGTGGCGTTGGGGATGTGGAATACCTTAACGAGTCGAGTTTTGCCTTGGTGTATGGGTTGGGGTATCAAATGGCGTTAAGTCGTCGTTGGAATATTCGTTTAGATTATCGGCAAATACACTATGACTTTGAATTGATTGACCAAGAAGAAAAAAGCACGACAGACTCGGAGCTATTGCTTGGCTTAACTTGGACGTTTTAAATCTAATTCGCTTTTAAATTTTTTAAAATAAAGCATTAACACCAAAGGTAAAGCTAACATTGTGCGTTGTGTGAGTAACGAGTTTACCGCTGGCATCAGCCGGTTGGAATACGCTGGTTGTCTTTGCGATGTGGTCGGTTAAATCCACGTTGAGCACCAGCCAGTCAGTTGCTACTACGCGGTAACTAGCACCTAGGCTAAACCCAGTTTTCTTGTTTTTTGCAAATTCGACGCTCTCTATGCCGCCAGTAAGGTATATATCAGAGTCATATTTGGCTTTCGGGCTGAAAAAAGAGCGCGCAGAGAACAGCTTATAGGCACCTTTGAGGCTTTGATAATTCCAGTCTCGGTCTTTTTCGGTTAAAAAAACAATATCGTCACGCTTTTCAAACGTGGTTAAGCCTGCGTTACTGGTGCCGTATTCAAACCCCACCATGTAAGTGTCATTGATGCGGTAAAAGCCACTAAGCCCAGTCACTGCATTGGTACTAAAATCCTCCACTGACAAAAACCCAGTGAACAGGCCAATTTGATAGCGCTCTGAATCAATGGTAGCAGAGCGTTTGGGGCTGTTGGTTTGCTTAGGCTCAATGATTTTTATGCCAGGCCGACTTTCCGCTAAGCTTGTATTGGGCAGCAAAAAACTCAGCAAAGCGCTTGAAGTTAAGCTAAAACATATAAGAGGGAAGCGTCTTGGCAGTAGGATGTTCATAACAAACCTTTTATCATCAAATTGCCTTTAATATTAGCTCACTATCTAAATCTGGCCCAGGCCGAGCGAGTAAATATAGGAATTTGCGCGCAAGCGGGTATTGGCAGTGGTGATTGGCAAATACTGGTCTGATTCTGGTGTAACACGCAATAGTTAGATAGACTGATCGACCCGCAACGGTTTGTGGGGCAGTTTGCGATAAAAAATAATAACCCTGATTGGTAATGCCCGTGAGCGTTTCGCATCATAATTTATGCGACTCACATATGCGTTAAAACGTGAAGCAGTTTGTATTTTGCTGTGACTGAGTTTAATGTTTAAGCGTGTGGCCTGTGTATGCAAATTTGCTTGCTTATACTGGATATAAAGGCCGCGCAAGGCAGTACTCTCAAATAGGCACGCTGTTTATGTCCACAACATTTCAGAGATTCTCGCACTTCAGGTCATTTGCGTTGGCAGTAGGCCTGCTGTGTGTTTTTGCTCTTGTCAATAGCCAGGCGAATGAGCCAAAAGAAGCCGAAGCGGATTCCCGCTCTTGGACGCAGGACGCAGAGGATCGTAATATCCAATTTGGTGTTGATCAAAAAAAGCAGTCTTCGGATGAGGCTTTGCAGGCCGTTCGGTCCATTTCCAAGAATATTCAAGTCTTAAAGCAAGATGTTATCGCGTTAAATAAAGACTTACGGCTTATGGAAGAGCAGCTGTTGTTCCCCTCTAGTACGAAATTTTCGGTATTTGTCTCCATGGATACGGGGCAATTTTTCACGTTAGAAAGTGTTAAGTTAAAACTCGACGGCGTTTTGGTTGCCACTCACCTATATTCGGATTTACAACGCACTGCCATGACGCGTGGCGGTATTCAAAAGCTCTATATTACTAATTTGAATGAAGGCCAACACTCCGCGACGGCGTTTTTTACAGGCATTGGTCCAGACGGCCGCTCTTATAAGCGCGCCGAGACCATCGACTTTGAAAAGGGCGTAGGTAGTGGGTACTTGGAAATAGCAATTCGAGATAACGGCTCAGTGCAAGAGCCGGAGTTTGAAATAAGGCAGTGGTAGCCCGATGATGTATTTAAGCGTGCAACGGGTTTATCGCGCTGCGACAAAGGTGCTTCGTAGTGTTTTGCGTGCGCAGTTGTACTTATTGGGATTGATGGCAGCCGCCAATAGCTATGCCTTAGAAGGTGAGCGCGCACGATTAGAATATGGCACGGTATTGTTTGATTTTCATCAGCAAGCGTATTTTGATGCACTGGTAGAATTTGAATACAACAGCGCCATTAATAATACCTTGGCTGCTCGAGGCGATGGTCAAGTACTAAAAGGGGGTATGCTACTGTCTTATAGTGTTCCCGACGCTGCGTTTACTATTTTTAACCGCGTGTTAAACGCAGAAGAGCCCGTACCTACGCGCAATCGCGCTTGGTATTACTTAGCGAAGCTGTATTACAGTAAATCAGAAACCCCCAAGGCCATTGACGCACTGAACCAGGTTCAAGGCCCATTGCCGCGTGAGCTGCACCTACGGTACCACTATTTAGCTACGCTCATTCAAGTGCGAGGAAATCATCTAGATCATGCCTTAGAAGCAATTGATCAGATAGCGCCCGAAACACCGCTCTATCCGTACTTGCGCTTTAATTTATCGATAGGCCAATTGCGTAAGAATAGCGTGACTAACGCTGTGAGTGGGCTAGAAGAGGTGGCCCGCTACGATGGGCAAAGCGAGGAGCTGTCTGTGTTGGCCGACCGCGCTAAGCATGGCTTGGCTCAGTTGGCCATTCGCGCAGGGCGTTTCCCAGAGGCATGGAAGTACCTAAACGACATTCGTACACAGGGCTTGTACTCTAATCGTGCGTTATTAACTTATGCCTGGAGTGCCATTAATCTTAAATTGTTTAATGAGGCGATTCCCGCATTAGAGCTATTAAATGAACGGACCATTGCCATGCCTGAAGTGCAAGAGGCAAAGGTGTTGCTGGCGCATTTGTACGAGCAAGAAGGCGCCCCAAGAAAGGCCCTAAAGGCCAACTTACTTGCTGAAAAAGCGTTTCAAGGCGGAGTGAATCAAGTTGCTGAAGCACGCCGAATTATCGCTATGCGTGAAGTGCCCAGAGAGTTTATAGATAACTTAGAAGCCATTATGCATCAGTCCGACTGGTATAGCGCGAAGCCCTCAATTAATTATCAAAAGTTGACTCCATTTTTGATAGATTTAATGGCCAGCCACGCCTTTAATGAGACGTTAAAAGAGTTGGCCGATTTGTACGCTATGGAGAATAATTTGGAAGCTTGGCAGCACCAGGCAGACCAGCATCTTTTAATATTAAAATCTTCTTCTGCTAAAGCTTTTTCACAAAATGTAAAAGACAGTTTTGAGCAAAGTGTGCACCTAAGAGATCTACTCAATGATCAAAACCAAGAGTTGCGCTTACATACCATGACGTTGGATGAGCAAGAGCAAGAACGTTTTACCGTGGTACTAAAAGATATGGAAGACACGCTAAACACCGCGGATGAGAAAATTAGACAGCTCAAAAAAGTAAAAGCCCCGTTTACGCCCCCAAAACATATGCCTGCAGTGGTGGCACAAAAGCATAAAGATATTCAAAAAGCTCTGTCGCGAGTACGCAAAAATATCAAAGTGTTAGAGCCCGTTATGCGTAATTTGGTGAACGCAGAGCTGGATAAACACGAAGAGCGTATGCGATATTATTGGGCGCAATCTCGTTTGGCAAAGGCGCGGCTGTATGATTCTACTTTGTTAGAGTTAGAAAAGGCCCGCGCGGTTAAACCTGTGCAATCAGAGCAAACACAAAAAGCGTCTCCAACAAAAAAAGCAAATCTTTCTAAAGATAAGGAGGCACGCTAATGGAGCGCTGGAGCCCTATTGTAGTTAAATGGTTTGGTGTGCTTGCTGTGGCGGCAATGGTTGTATCTTGCGGTGGGCGTGTAAAGCCTACAACTTTAGGCGGTTTAAAATATGAAGCCAGCGAGGAAGAAAAACTAGAATTTGAGTCCATGAGCCACGAGGAAGTGCGAGAGGAATACAAAGAGTTAATGGATTTATTTCAAGATAAAGTTTTAAAGGAGCAAATAGAGCGGCGGATTGCTGACGTTTACATGATGGAAGGCGTGCAAGATCAACTGAAGGCCAAGCCTAAAAAAAGCTATTACGTTGATGCCATTAAATCCTACCGAGAGATTCTAGAGAAGTACCCAAACTCTCCTGATAATGCGGAAGTATTTTACCAACTGGCTAAAGCTTATGACATGGAAGGAGAGCAGCAAGAAGCCTTGACCATGTTGCAGGAGTTAACTGCACGTCATCCAACCTATGCCAATATTTCTGAAGCCTATTTTAGAATGGGCGATATCTATTTTAATTTACAAGCTTATGCCAAAGCCGAACGAGCATATGTAGCAGTCACTCAAAGTACTAATCAGGCATTAAAGCTCAATGCCCAATATATGCTGGGTTGGTCCTACTATAAACAGCTAAAGTTTGACTCGGCGTTATCCACTTTTGCCGAGGTGCTGCAAGCAGTAATGGCAGAGCATAAAACGGTAGAGGAGTTAGGTAAAAGTCAAAAACCTTTTGCCGAGGACTCGTTGCACTCTATTAGTTTAACCTTGGCGCGCTCTGGTGGCCCAGAAATGATCAGCGCGACCGAGCTTTTGGCAACTCAACACTATGTATGGATGATTTACGAAAACTTAGGCGAGTACTATTTAGAAAAAGAGCGTTTTGAAGATTCTGCATTGACGTATCGTTTGTATGTGAGCCAGTACAAAGATACGGAGCAGGCGCCGCGATTACATCAGCGGTTAATCGACAGCTATATCGAAGGGGGGTTTGGGTTTCGTGCCATTCAAGAGAAAGAAACCTATGTGGCGTATTACGGCATATACGCGAATTACCCAGGGAATAAAGATGGCCTTAGAGAAGATCTAAAAGCCCCATTAAAGCAATATATAGAAGAGTTGGCTAAACATTATCACAGTAATGCGCAGACCCTCGGTAAAACGTTGGCTGATGATAGTAGTGGTAAAGCACCGCTCAAAGCCAAAAAGAAAGTTGCAACCACTGAGTTAATGGTGGCTGCTTACGATAGTGCGGCAGAGTTTTATCAGCAGTATGTGGAAACCTTTGTGAATGGCCCTCGCACAGGGGAAATGACATTTTTAAAGGCTGAAGCGCGATTTGAGGCAGGGCGGTTTGAACAGGCAGTTTCAGAGTATGAAACCGTTGCCTATGAATTAAAAGATGAGGGGCACGATGCTCACGGTGCTGACGCTGGTTACGCGGCGATCATTTCATATCAAAAACTGATCGATCAGTTTGACAAGCCAGAGGACGCAAAAGGCCTACAGCAAAAAGCAGTAGAAAGCATGCTGAAGTTTGCGCAAGTGTTTCATGCGGACGAACGTTCGCCGTCTGTTTTGACCAATGCAGCTGAGTATTTATTTGGGCTAGACCAGTATGAAAAAGCCATTGAGGTGTCAGAGGGGCTAATTACTAATAATAATTTGTTAGACCTTGTGCTGAAAAAAACAGCCTATGGTATTGCGGCGCATTCGTATTTTAAGCTAGAAGATTACGTATCAGCAGAGCGTAACTACATTCAGCAGCGCAATTTGGTTAAGCCCGAATCTGAGGAATACACTGCCATTACCGAACGTATTGCCGCGACGCTTTACAAGCAATCCGAAGTATTGGTGGCTAAAGGCAATAAGGAAGAAGCCATTGAGGCCTTAATAAAAGTTAAGCAGCTTGCGCCAAATTCGCCCATTCGCTTCAACGCACAGTACGATGCGGCCACCATGATGCTGGAATTAGAACAATGGCAAAAATCCATCAATGAGTTCTTGCAGCTAACGGAGTTATTCCCTGGGCACAAATTGGCACCCGAGTTCCCGCGGAAAATTGCCTTTGCTTACGAGAAACTAAAATCTTGGACGCAGGCAGCCGAGGTTTACTTGGCGCTTTCTGTGAATGACCCAGATGCAAATCGTCGCAGAGAAGCACTATTTGCAGCCGCGCAAATGACAGAAAATGCCGAGCAATATGAAGAAGCTATAAAATTGTTTAAGCGCTATGCGCATAGTTATGAAAAACCCTTTGATGCACGTATGGAGGCTCGTTACCATCTAGCGACTTTGTACGATAAAATTGACGATAAAAATCGCAGTTTGTTTTGGTTACGCAGAATTGTTGCTGGTGATCAAGATGCCGGGCGGGCGCGAACAGAGCGCAGCCGTTGGTTAGCCGCTTGGGCCAATATGGAATATGGAGACTATTTTGCGTGGGAGTTTCAGCGTAAACGGTTACGCTGGCCATTGAATCAAAGCTTACCGGCCAAAAATAAAGCATTACAGGATGCCATCAGCCGTTATCAAATGTCGGCGGACTATGAGCTGTTAGAATTTGTGAGTCAGTCCAGTGTAAAAATAGCGGGTTTGTACGAGGATTTTGCAAAGGCGTTGAGAGCCGTCCCAGCACCCAAAGGTTTAAGCGCAGATGACAAAAATCAGTACGCATTGATCATTGAAGAGCAGGCCGAGCCCTTTGTCGAACTGGCCGTAGAGCTCTATTATTCTAATGTAGATCTGGCGTGGAACGGCCACTTTGATGATTGGATCAGTAAAAGTTTTACAGCACTTGCCAAGCTGCAGCCAAAGCGGTTTGCTAAGCAAGAATATGAAGTGAGTTATGGCGATGAAATTCGATAATTTTTTTGCGATGCTCGGTAGAGCTAAATCTATTGGGCTATGTGTTGCCATTAGCCTAGCGCTATTAGGGTGCGGTGCAAACCCGGTTAAAGAGGCAGTAACTGAGGAGCAAGTAGCCCCCAGTTTAGCGCCCACGCGTAATTTTTTGCCGGTGAGGCAATATGACAAGGATGGTGCGCTAGCAGCGTTTGTGGCAGCGCCTAACCCATATTTGGCGTTAAAAGGAAAGATAAATAAGCAAGCGGTAATGAATTTTATAGCGGCGCGCAGAGCGATAAAATCTCACGATTTGACTAAGGCAGAGCAGTTACTTAAAGGCATTACGCGATATGAAACAGCAGTATCTGGGCCCTGGGTTTTATTGGGGGATATCGCTAAAACTAAAAAAGAAATAGATAGCGCGGTTGCACATTATCAAAAAGCCATTGCTGTTAACCCAGATAATGTGAACGCCTATTTGCCGTTAGCGTTACTCCTGCGAGAGCAGGGCCAATTTATTGCAGCGCAAAATATCTACGCGCAAGCGTTAGCGGTATGGAAAGACTTCCCAGAGGCCCATTTGAATTTAGGTGTGTTATATGACCTATATTTAAATGACCCACTACAAGCGCAGCAGCATATGGAGGCTTACCAGTTTCTCACAGACAGCAAGGACGAGCAGGTATCAAATTGGTTGAAAGAGGTTGAATCTAGAACGGGCATACAGCCAAATTTATACATAGACTCGTCAATTACTTCACAAAACCGTGAAGCGAATAGGGATAAAAGCGAATCCTAACTCTTAACTGAATACAGTAAAGGTGTAACGTAGGCAAAGTTGTGGAGATTATGAGAGCGTTCAGCAATATTGTGATTTGTGTGGTGTTGTGCATGGCCGCAAAGAGCTTTGCTGAGCCTGAAAAAAAATCGAAAGAAGAGACCCTAATAGAGCTTGAATCATACATTGTGGGTGACAAGGAGCAACCTGCGGTCAGTTATTTTGTGCCTTGGCAAGGGTCCAGCTCCCCAGACAAACTACATTGGAATATAGAAGATAAAAATGACAAAACCCTAGACTTAGTTGACCGTGAGGTGATGTTACGCTCTATGGATATTTATGAGCAACTGGATTTAGAAGCACCGGTAAATTAGGGCAATGTTGAATTGCCGATGGTGTTCATTCGAGAGGGCATTAGCCTAAAATGGTAAACCCAAAATCAGAAGTACTTAATTAACCACCAAAAACCGTGAGGCCCTAAAGTGTTTGGCGTATACAACGAAATTACACGATTTTTCCATGAAGGTGGCGTATTTTTATACCCCATTGCTGTAGTCCTTGCCATTGGTGTGGCCATTTGTATAGAACGATGGCTGTATCTAACACGCGAGAAAATACGTAACGCAAAAACCTTTAATGATTTTTTACATTTGCTACGCACCAACGATATGGAAAAAATGCAGTTATTTACACGGGATCACACGGCACCTGTGTCGCGCATTATTGGGTGTGGTCTAGATATGATGAAAGTGTCGCGTTTACGTGCAGATATAGAAAATGCCATGGGTGAAGGCCTGTTAGAGGCTATGCCAAAACTCGAGGTGCGCACCGGATATTTAGCCGTTTTAGCAAACGTTGCCACGTTGTTGGGGTTATTAGGTACGATCATTGGGTTGATTATGGCCTTTACCGCGGTAGCCGATGCTGACCCCGCAGAAAAGTCTCGGTTGTTGTCGCAGTCTATTTCTGTGGCGATGTATACCACTGCGTTTGGATTGATTGCGGCTATCCCTTTATTAGTGGTGCATGCAGTTTTGCAAAATAAGACGGCGGCTATCGTCAAAAGTATCGAAATGTCTGCAGCGAAGTTTTTGAATGTGATGACCTTAAATAAAGAAATTGAAGTAGGGATTGCAACGTCAGCTGTGACCAGTCATCAGTTTAAAGCAGTCGAGCAAGAATCAATTGCAGACAATGAGCCGCAAGACGATCAAAAGGGAGGCCTAGACCCAGCACAAAACCCAGCTTAATGAATCGGGTTTTGGGAGTCGGTCAATAAAGGCGCAGAGATTATGTCCTTCAAGCATGAATACAAAGGCACAGATGACGCTGAAATAGATGTTACAGCGTTTATGAATTTGATGATTGTGCTCGTCCCGGTTTTGTTGCTGAGCATGACGTTTACACAAATTACAGTGTTGGATATTACTTTGCCAGAGCTAACCGGTGGCAGCAATGCTAGTGGTGACCCGCAATCTCAGTTAGAGGTAGAGATTGTGCCAGAAGGGTTTAACGTGTATTACCCCACCAATGTTCGTATTCAGACCATTCCTGCGGTGCAAGGCCAAGAGGGGTTGTCTTATAACTTTGAGCGGCTATCTCTAGTCTTACAGGAGGTAAAAGGCCAGATACCCGAGAAGCAAGACATTCTTATTTTGTCGGGCCCGCAAGTGGAGTATCAAACGCTGATTCAAACCATGGATACGGTTAAATCCTACAGTACCGTACTGGCCGCAAATTTGGTTGAGGTGGAGCTCTTTCCTAATATTTCGCTTGGCGATGCAGGGAAGGAGACATAGGCCTATGCTGGGTACATCAATTATTCTCAACAAGAAAGCGCCCGCGCCACCGGTTAAATTAAGTTTGGTGGCGTTGATGGATATATTCACGATTTTGGTGTTTTTTCTGTTGTTAAATTCTGGTGATAGCCAAACGCTAGAAGACGCCAAGTTTGTAAAGCTACCCAACTCCAGCTCGCAAACCGCTCCGCACAGTGAGTTGGTTATTCATGTGGGTACTGACGAAGTATGGATGGACAGTGAGTTGGTTTTGTCTTTGGCAGCTACGCCAATAGTGGACGGTGAGCCCCTGTTGGCTTTGGCGGCAGCGCTTGAAGGGTTTGTGAAAAAACACGGCGAGCTAAACGCGCACGAGCAAGAGAATGGGCTTTCGCTAACAATTATGGCAGATAAGGCCGTACCTTATACGGTTTTGAAAAGTGTAATGGCCACCTGCAGTGAACAGAACTTTAGAGATGTGTCTTTGGCGGTGAATCACGTGGTTGGCTCAGCCATCAGTAAGCCCGCCACGCAACAAGCCAATCCCCAAGCAGAAGTTATAGGGGCCAGTGAGCCGGCGCCTACGCAGGCGAATGTGAGCGGAGGCCTAGAATGAGTGCCGTCGCAAGCCCCAGCTCAGTAACGGACGAAGGCCAAGAACAGCTCTTAGAGGGAAGAGGCGGGAAGCTGCCACTTGCACCCCTATCATTAGATTTGGCGTTGCCTTGGCTACGTGATACCGATGAAGAAGAGCGTTTTAAGCGTATATTGATTGCTTGCTTGTTGTTGATGCTGATTTTTGTGTTGATGCTGAGCTTCTCGCCAGTTGCAGAGAGAGAAAAAGACGACAGCAACAAAATTATTGCGAAAACAAAAGTCATTCTTAAGCCTGTGACGATTAAACCTGCCCCGGAGCCCCCCAAGCCCAAACCAAAGCCCAAACCGAAGCCAGAGCCTCAGGTAACAAAGGCCAAGGCCCAATCAAAGGCCCCTAAACCAAAACAGACCGAGGCGAATACCCCTAAGTCTAACGGGTTAAACCAAGTGAGTAATCAATTAAGCGCACTGAGAAACTCTTTTGATTTAACGCGCAATCAAAAGAAAAATGTATCCGTTAGCAGCGCGGGTAAAAAAGCAAAAGCTAGCCGTACTTTATTGGGTAAAGACGTCACCACTAAGAAAAGTGACGGCGTGGTAATTGAGAGCGATGTAATGCTCGATGACCGTACCACATTGGCTGCTCATAACACTGCCAGTGTAGAGGGTGTGGATCATGGTGGTGTGGAGGGTGGCAGCCCAGTGTCACGTTATGCAACGCATATGTCTGGTGAGCGTACTATGGAGAGCATTCGCTATACGTTAGAGAGAAACAAAGGCGGGATCTTTGCGCTGTACCACCAAGCTTTAAATCAAAACCCTGGGTTAAGTGGTAAGTACACGTTTGAATTGGTGATTGAGCCCAACGGGGACATCTCTAGTTTGAAGTTGTTGTCTAGCGAGCTAAACGACGTGCAGCTAAATAGTGACATTTTGAGCCGTATCCGCCATATTCGTTTTAAGGAAGAAGACGTGATTGTGGCGCGCGTAAAATACACCTATAACTTTATTGAAAGCTAATTGGGTGTGGATGAGGTTTTTAGTTTAGTTGTGAATTGATAGGGCAAGGCCAGGCTTGCCCTATGGGGTCTAACGGTTTATCGAGTTAGTCAGGTAAAGTCACGTTTAGCTCTAACACCGCGCAATTACCCTGGTTTTCTAGCTGTACATCGATATTTGAGATGTCAATTTCCACGTATTTTTTGATCACTTCCATAATGTCTTTTTGTAGGTCTGGCAAGTAGTCGGGCTGCTGACGCTTCCTTCTTTCATGTGCCACAATAACCTGTAAACGCTCTTTGGCGATGGAGGCTGTATCGGCTTTCTTCTTCCTTGCAAAGTAGTCGAACAAACTCATGCGGTTCTCCTAAATAAGCGCTGAAAGAACCCTTTGTGCTCGGCAGTGAGGAAGCGGTGTTCTTTTTCTATGCCCACTAAGCGA
This sequence comes from uncultured Cellvibrionaceae bacterium, assembly GCA_964480055.1. Lineage (GTDB taxonomy): Bacteria > Pseudomonadota > Gammaproteobacteria > Pseudomonadales > Cellvibrionaceae > CAYZQH01. Next base: position 7,978 of record CAYZQH010000007.1, on the reverse strand, counting down.
TCAACCGCATCGGAATAGGCTATACCTGCACGGCTATCTTTATCATGAATAACAGGGGTGCCTTGGTTGGAGGCTTTAAGAACGGATTGGCATTCGGGGATTACACCCAACAGCTTAGTGGCTAGAATTTCTTCTACATCGCTGACACCCAGCATTTCACCGCGCTCAACCCGCTCTGGGTTGTAGCGGGTTAGCAGTAAGTGCTCTTTCACTGATTCGCCATTCTCAGCTTTGCGGGATTTACTTTGTAAAATGCCCAATATGCGGTCCGAGTCGCGCACAGAGGATACTTCAGGGTTGGCAACCACAATGGCTTCATCAGCAAAGTACAAGGCCATAAACGCGCCATGCTCTATGCCAGCGGGCGAGTCACAAATAATGTATTCAAATTCCATTTCTGCAAGCTCATTGAGAACGCCTTCTACCCCCTCTTGGGACAGTGCGTCTTTATCACGGGTTTGGGACGCAGGCAGAATGTACAAATTTTCACAGCGCTTATCTTTGATTAAGGCTTGCCTCAGTGTTGCTTCACCATTAATTACGTTGACAAAGTCATAAACTACACGCCGCTCACAGTTCATTATTAGGTCTAAGTTTCGTAAGCCGATGTCAAAATCGATGACTGCGGTTTTATGACCTTTGAGCGCTAAGCCACTAGATATGGCTGAGCTCGAGGTGGTTTTACCCACGCCGCCTTTACCGGATGTAACTACGATGACTTTAGACAAAACATTAGCCCTTTGTTTGGTGGATGTTACCCAAGCATGCTTGGGAAGTTATAGCGTTATAGCGGCCTGAAACCGTATTAATACTTGTTGGCGATGTTCATGTGCGTGGCTCTTGGCAAGCCGTTTTAGTTTCAGGTTTTGTGTTTTCGTTTTTTTTTATTTTACAGTAAGGGTTGGAGAACCACAGTACCGTCTTTTATTTGAATCTGAACTGGCGTCTTCCAGTGGCTGGAGCGCAGTTGGTCGTCAACCATAAAATGGCCGGCGATAGAAACCAGCTCTGCCTCCTGGCTAGAGCAAAAAATTCTGGCGTTACTGTCTCCTTTAACGCCGGCCAGTGCTCTGCCGCGCAGGGCGCCGTAAATATGAATGTTACCGTCCGCCAAAACTTCCGCGCCTGCTGAAACCGCAGACATCACAATTAGGTCGCCACCAGGGGCATAAATTTGCTGACCGCTTCGAATGGGAGAGGTCACTACTTTTGTTGGGGGCTTGCTGGTAGCACTCTGAGCTTGCTCTGCTGAGCTTGGGGCTGCAGAAGCCTCAGTCGTAGGTTGCTGAGGTGCATTGACCACTTCTGGCGCTGCACCCCTGGGCATTTTGGGGTTTTCTGTAATAGCACCTAGGTGCTTTTCTTTGCCTTTAGCCAAGGTGGCTAAACCTTGGGTTGCAGAGGCTGCTTGAATGGCCTCACTGCCGCCGCGAGTTGCTGCTGGCAATAAGCCTAAACGCTTACAGGCGTTTATTAGCGCAGTTAGGTCAAATTTTGCCTGGTCTTCCTGCGGTAAAAACTCAAAGCCCAAAACAACGGGTGCGTTGGCGAAAAAAGCGGGCGCTTTTTGAACTTTGCGCTCTAGCTCTTTGGCTATTGCACTTACGTCCAGTGTTTTAACTTCCAAAAGGTTCATTGGGAAGAGGCCACCCTTCAGCTGAAAGCTGTCTGGGCGGTCGGGTGCAGTGGCTTGTGTCGCCTGAGGTCTCATTAATGGTGTTGCCTTTAATGGTCTTGCCTAAGCCAGTAGGCTATACAGGGTGTTAAATGGGTAACACTGACTGAAAAGTAGTCTGGCGTTGGCTAATTATTAGTCGCCATAGCGGCTATTTATAACAGCTAAGAATAATCCATTGTTGGCTAAACGCAAAGGCTTTTCGTAGGCGCCCCATATTCAATGGGTCGTCTGTTTTTAGCAGCCGAATGGGCGCTGAGTTTTGAGAATAGGGTTACTCTGCTAAAGAAAGCCTTTCTTTACGGTGTGTATGGGTGGCGCCTTTGCGGCGAGAAAGGGCCGCTTCGAGTTTTCGTGCGGTTTCTGCAATGGCAACGTATAGGTCGGTGTCGCTGGCATGGGTGGATACGGTCGCACCTGCGTATAAAGTAGAGGCCTCTACTTTTTGCACGTTTCTCTCAATGGTGAGGATGACCTGAATGGTATCAAGTACCGGGTAGTGGGAGTGAACTTTAGAAAACTTGTTGTTGACCGCTTCGCGCATGCCTTCGGTGATTTCTACGTGATGGCCAGACAGTTGAATTTGCATACAGGCTTCCTTCTTAGTTAGGTTCACCCTTACCTTGCGCTTTTCTTATAAAAATTTCAAGCGTTGTTGGAGTGTTTAAAACCAAGTTTGACTTGGGTTAAGTCTGTGATGATTTTGGCGCCACTTAGGCGCTGGCTCTTGGTGCGAAGGTGGATATTTTTGGGGTGGTTTGGTGCAAAATTTTGGTGGGTTTTCAGGTTGATTACAAAAATAATTTTGTCAGTGCCACAGGCACTGCGGTTTCAACTTTTAAGATACGATCTCCTAGGTTAAGGGGGCTAAACCCTAAGTTTAAAAATTGCTGCACCTCCTTATCTAAAAAGCCGCCTTCCGGGCCAACGGCTAATGCAGTTAACGTGGTATGTAGCTTAGTGGGCGTGGCGTCACACGGGTGGGCGATAAGGGCTTGGTCTACATCCAGTAATAAGCCTGGCAGTGTGTCTTCTACGAATGGAATAAACCGCTTGTGAAAATGCACAGCGGGGGGCTGTGTAGCTTTGCCTTGTTCTAGCCCTAAAAAGAGGTGCTCTTGCAGTGCGGCTTCTGCTAACTGGGGGGTTTGCCAAAAGCTTTTTTCAACACGTGCGGTTTGCAATAAATGCAACTCTTGTACACCCATAGTACTAACGGTTTGTAGTATACGTTTTAACATTTGAGGGCGTGGCAAACCCAATATCAGTTTTACAGGCAGGTTGGGAGAAGGTGTTTTTTTTAAAAGGCCTACCTTTAATATCAAAGCATGAGAGTCAATGCTGCCAACTTCGGCTTCGCCCACATTGCCGTTTAAATTCCCCACCGTAATAAGATCACCAGCTTGCGCTTTTAATACTTTAATGGCGTGTTCTAAGCGCCTGCCTGTAATACGTGCTTGAGTGCTAGATATATAGTCGCCAGGTTGCAGCAGCATTAGGTTCATAATAAGTAGGGCTTAATTGTTGTGTGGGTCTTAGGCATATATGCCCTTAGCTTAAACCGTTATTTTCACTTACTGGGCAGTGCTCGTGTTCATTCTTTTACAGTGCTTGGTGGGTTAAATCCATCGTCAAGGGTCTTTAAATATGCGACCAAAGCATCCATCTCTACGTCTTTTAGGGCGACGTTGTTCGTCAGCAATAAGCTTGGGTTTTGTGGTGCTTCTGGCGGTCCCCATTTGGTTCTATTGTGTGTGGTTAAATGATATTGCACGGTTTCTTTTAACTCAAAAAATATTCCGTTATGCATATAGGGGCTTGTTTGATTAACGTTACGCAGGGAGGGCGTTCTAAATTTTCCTTGGGCTTTTGCCTTTTCTTTTGCTGATAGTGCAGGGTGGTTTGCCGTGCCTAAGTCAACAAAGGTTTTGTTCTCATAATACACGGGGAGGTTAGGGTTTTTGGGGGTTAATATATTGTGGTGTAAAAAAGCGGTAAAAAGTTGCTTGCCCTCAAATACGCCAGAATGGCAATTGGTACATTGTGCCTTACCTTCAAACAGTGCCTTTCCTAATAATTCTTGCTGAGTGAATTGAGCTTCTCCTTTCATGACGTAATCATATTTAGACGTGAAGGGGGAGAAGGTATTGCCGGACTGAAAGTGCGCCAGAGTATCCGTCACTGCGTTGATTAGGCCGTCTGTCGAGCCAGTTTGTTCTTTGCCGTACAAGGTTTGTAGCTGAATAAAATACGGGGAGGCTCTTAGACGCTTGGCCAGCCCCTCTGGTGTATTGTTCATTTCAATTGGGTTAAACAATGGCCCCATGGCTTGGTCTTGAAAACTGTTTGCGCGCCCATCCCAAAATTGGCCACCCACCCATGTTTTATTGGCTTTATCGTAGGAAAACGCCGGGCTGTATTTTAGGTACATCACGCTACTGGCGTTGCGTGTGCCCTGTTGTTGAAACATGCCAAAGCTCACTGGTTGGCCATCGGTAAACGCCATGGTTTCTTGGTGGCACGAGGCGCAAGAGTGGCCCTCTGGAGATGACAACCCATCGTCATTAAACAGGGCTTCTCCTAGGACTGCTTTACGTTCAGCAATGGTTGGGCTGGGCGTTGCCGCGTAGACCCCGTGGCTAGTAAGGGCCAGCAGGATGGCGCCAATGGTGGCAAGTGGGGTGATGGGGTAAGTCTGGGTACGCATAGGGGCTCGGAGGTTTTTCGCAAACATTCTGTAAGTATATCAGTTAGGACAATTCCGGCGGGAGGGCTATGAGCAACGCATATACATCTAGACATAAGTAGTTGTGCGGGCTAAAGGTGTGGTGTGAGGCTGCAAACGATAAAATTTTTCAGTTTAACCACTCGTGTATCGTTTGGTTCGAAAACGCAATCGCCTCAAAGGTGGACAGACTTGTTCGCATCAGTAATGGCGGTCACTTCCCTTTTGAGTTCTATTTTGACAATGTCACGGTGAGCGGGATGCGAAGCGCTTTCATGAAAATTAATCGGTCTGCTTGCACGGTGTATTTAAGTAACGTGTCGGTTACTGGCAGTTAGAAAGGGAGTATAAAAAAGTGGACTACGGTGGCGGTGGGACAAGTCAAAAAGCCTTGAATGCTGCTTGTAGATATGGTGTTACCGATAGGAATCGAATTGCTCGTGTTGATGGGGTTATTTTATGTTGCATGGTCAGGTGGTCAGCAACGGTTTTGTGAATAAATCAAGTATCGCTCACACGATCAGTGGTGAGCTTTCGCCATAAATATATTGGTTTACACGTTATTTAAATGAGAGGGACTTATGTGATATGGCAAGTGACAAATTCCTGTTTTTATACCGTAGCCTGGGAAATACTTTCTTATATCATCACGTAAGGATAATTTATGTTTATCGGTAAGAGTAAGTACCGCAAAAGCAGTAAATTGTTTCTGTGCCAACCCGATATTGAGTGTCGTGTTGGATGTAATAGGAATATTATGTTCAATATTAGCCTGTCTCACTCCACTGGAAAATATGAACTATTTTCGTGAATAACTTAAATAGCTAAACCCGGTCCACTCGGTGATCTGTAGCCTCGTATCACTGCGTTAACTTTCTTATCGGTTGTGTTTGTAATTGAACAGCTCACTAAGTTAAGAAGATGAGAAACGAAATTTTATGTGAATAATATATTTCCACTTGACGCCCACTCAGCAAGTAAAAATTTCTTTGTTGATATTATATGTATCTAATTATTTCTTCGTGTTTGTCAATTGTGTAAAAGACATTTCCTTTAATGCGTAGGAAGACCACACACGATATATTGACATGAGCAAAAAATATGTGTGACAATTCAAACGTGAATGTACACCTTCGGGCTTACCGGTAAATCACTAATAATTATAATTTAAGCCGCCGAAATGAATGTCATGGCGTTACACGGCACGCGGCTGTAAACCATTGTCAAAGGAGAGCTGCCGACAGTGGCGGCCTTAGAAAATAATGAAAATGAATTCACGAGGCTCCCAAATACCAATCACGGCCAATCCCTCCATTCCTGGCTTTCGGCGATGCCTGCTGGCAGCTGCGATTATGACCTGCACCTGTACGGTATCGGCACAGAATATTGGAGACACATCCGAGGATGCTGAGGAGGATGAAGGCAGCAATGATTTGTATGTTGAGGAAGTCATTGTCACCGGTCAGCGAAGCGCACTCGAAACCGCCACTGAACTGAAGCGTGCATCGGACACTATCGGTGATTCACTCGTTTTGGATGAGGCTGGCAAGGTGCCCAGCACCTCGCTTCTCGAGATCTTGGAACGCTCGCCGGGTGTTACCATGAACCGAATCCGTGCCGGTAGCGAAGGCTCGCCGGACGGTTTTTCTTTTGAGGGTTCGGGCCTTCAGGTTCGCGGTTTGAATAAAACCAAAACACTTGTTAATGGACGAGAAGTTTTCTCTGCGAATGGTGGGTCCGGCCTTAGTTGGGCGGATGTAGGGCCTGAACTCTTGAACGCGGTCACCGTTTACAAGGCAAGTCGCGCGGACCTGATCGAAGGTGGTGTCTCTGGTACCGTCAATCTACAGACGCGGATGCCCTTCGATTTCGACGGTTTTAAAGCCTCCGCAGCGGTTTCTGCTGATTATGGCGACTTCTCTGAGGCAATTTCGCCTGCAGGTTCTGGCATGGTATCCAACCGCTTTGATACCGGCATAGGCGAAATCGGCGTGCTTGTTGATGTGGCTTACTCAAAAATTGAATCACATGATACTAACATCATTATTCCACCTTACTGGGCAACCAACTACAACGAAGAGAGAGTCTACGCTCCCGGTGGTGTGCGCCACTCCCAAGATCAATTCGAACGCATTCGTAAAGGTTATTACGGCGCTATTCAGTGGGCACCGAGTGAAAACTTGGAAATTTTCCATACGACGTTCATATCCGAGCGCGAGAGCAATCGTCACAGCCAAATTTTGTCAATTGAATTAGACTCTTCGGTTGGTGTTTTTGACGGTGCCGTGTTTGATAATGATGGGGTATTCGTTCGAGGTGGAATCTCTAACTCAAACCTGTCAGGAATGAATGTCTCCCCCAACTCGAGCTACACGCCATCATTCAGTAAAACTACCGACCACAGCATCGGGTTTAAGTTTGAGGAAGACAGCTGGGATGTGAGCGGTAGCTTTCAATTGGTCAAAGCTGAATCAAATTCGGGCAAATACAGCCTTGGTAGTACCGTGTCCTCATCCATTAGTAGAATTAATATGGATGTGTCCGGCAGCCGACCAGCAGCTAGCTTCGCAAATGCACTATCCACAGACCCTGCAGTCACCGAGCTTTCTCGAATCAATTGGTTGAATATGTCGAATGAAGGTGAAGCAAAAGCGGTCCAGCTTGATGCAAACTTCGACATTGGTCATGACTTTTTCAAAAAGGTTGCCGTTGGCGGACGTATTGCGGATCGCGAAGAATCCGACAGCTTCGTCGGAACCTGGTGGTCAGCAACCGGGCGCGGCTGGAATGGCGTACCGCGCCCTAAAGTCGGCGTTGCCCCAGAAGGCGATTTCTATCTTGAAGAATTTTCGGACTTCTTTAAAGGAGATGTTCCGTCACTAGGTGGCGTTTGGGTGGGAACCGATCAGGTAAACAGAGACGATCAGTTCGATCGCGTGGTTAACACCTACGCAGCTTGTGCGCCAGACCTCCACTACCAGTGCGATGACCCTGAAGACCCTGATGCGAGCAATTATGTTTACGGTAATCCTCCTAGCCGAAACCTAGGCAAGCAGCCTTCATTCTATGATACCAAGCACAAGACTCAGTCGATGTACGCCATGTTTGGGTTTGAGAGCGAAAGTGACACGCCCTTCCTAAACTTTAGTGGTAATCTCGGCCTGCGTTGGGTTAATTACGAGGTCGAAAGCCAGGGGAATTTCGTCTTCAATGGCGGCGAACGCCACTACGCGAGCGCAGCCGATGCGCAAGCGTCATTAGCAGCGATGGGGGGCCTAGAAGGTGTGCTGGGCTGGCAAATTGCAAACCCTGGCGCGCAGGCTCCGCTTACCCGGGAAGGTGTAACCTACGAAACTGATCGCTTTGGCAGCTTTGAGAAGGATTACATTTTACCTTCGTTCAATCTACAGTTTGAGCCTGCCGAAAACTGGGTTCTGCGCTATGCATTCACTCAAACGCTCACACCACCGCGATACCCTGATATTCGGGCTCAGGGCGAAGTAAGTCTTGAAACAACAAGCAACCTCATCAACGATGACTTACAAGTACAATACCCTGATCCGGCTCCTGGCGACGAG
>CAYZQH010000006.1:0-28429 GCA_964480055.1 uncultured Cellvibrionaceae bacterium | reverse complement strand
TCAGCAGGGGGCAGCTATTGGTTTCAATCCAATATTGCTGCTACTGCGTCTCTGGACATTGGCAGTGACGTCACTCAATTTTCCATTGGCGCTAAAATGAACTTTTAGTGCGGCCGCATAGGGGGTAAGCGCTGCTTGCGCCCTACTTTTGCTTCTTGCTTGGTAGTTCGTCGCCAGAGTTTTGGTCAAATTTCCGCACTTATGATCTAAGTAACTCATAAAGTACTCCTGCTGGCATGCTTCTCTAGGTTTATAGACCGTGCGTTTGCAGTGCGCGCGGCAACTCTGTGGCAACCTGGACTGCGTTTCTTACGATAATACCTCCCCATATATTCCGAATACATCACACAATCACCTCTCACTCACCATACTGTGCCACAAAACCCTTAAAATGCTGCACGGACCACGGTTTTTAAGACCCGCTTTTTGTACTCTCGTGGCATAACGCTTATCCGTTTTAAAACACAATAACACCGGAGACCCCTATGAATGCACGTACGCTCTCTAGCCTAAGTTTGGCTATCGTTTTAGCTGGGTGTGGTGGCGCTCAACAAAGCCCTCCCCCCGGGGGCAGCTCATCATCCAGCTCTAGCAGCTCTTCTTCTAGCTCAAGTAGCTCTAGCTCCTCATCGTCGAGCGCTTCAAGCTCTAGTAGCTCGTCTTCCAGCTCCTCTAGCTCGAGTAGTGGCGGGCAACAAGCGGGCGTCACAATTGAGGAAAATACTCAAGCAGTATGTGGTTTTGACGGCCAGGTAGACTCTAAACATACGGGTTACATGGGTGCAGGTTTTATCGATTCAGAAAACCGCACAGGCGCAAGAATTGTTTATGGTTTAAGCGCCCAGAGCAACACCAGCGCTACATTATCCGTCAGGTATGCCAACGGCAGTGGCACTGCACGTGGCGCCAACATCAACGTAAATTCCGGTGCTAGCGGCTCAAGTACCCTAACACTTGGCGACACGGGTAACTGGACAAACTGGACCACAGAAACGGTTACCGTCTTCCTTAATGCCGGTAACAATACCGTTGAACTAGCCGCGAACTCCGCAAACGGCCTTGCCAATATAGACTCCGTTACATTCTCTGGCAGTGGCATTAGCTCTCGCAACTGCGCCGGTAACGCGCCTGCTCCAAGCTCTTCATCTAGCTCTTCGAGTTCATCTAGCTCTTCTGGCAACAGCGGGCCTGTCGCACCTCCATCAGGCCAAAGGCCAGACTCGTCAATGGGTGGCTTTGCGAATTACCCAGGCTATGGCCTAAAAACCACAACCGGCGGTGCTGGTGGTAAAGTGGTTACGGTTTCCAACGTGTCAGACTTACAGCGTTACGCAGAGTCGAACGAAGCGTATGTCATTAAAGTTAGCGGCACTGTTAGCAGCAACTCCTACGTCAAACTAAGAGTTGGCTCCAACACAACCATTATTGGTCAAGGTCGCGCCAAGCTGAATAGAATTGGGTTTAGTGTCAGTGGCTATCTGGGTGAAGGCGCTTGTACCACGTCATCTGAAGGAACCTACACACCAACATCCAACGTCATCATTAGAAACCTTGAGTTTGCTGGGTTGACCGGCGGTAAAGACCCCGACGCTATCACCATTCAGTGTTACAGCCACCATGTATGGATCGACCACAACACCTTCAATAAAGGTGACGACGGTACCGTGGATTTCAAACGCGGCTCTGACTTAATCACGGTTTCCTATAACCACTTTAAACAGACCGACAAAACCATGCTTTTGGGTCATTCTGGCAACAACGCCGCACAAGACACCGGACGCTTAAGAGGCACGTACCACCACAACTGGATGGATAAAACCTCTAACCGTACACCGCGTGTAAGGTTCGGCTACGCTCACTTGTATAACAACTATATGGACGTAACAAACTCCGTAACACGTGTGGAATCTGGCGGCCAGTTTTATGGCGAAGCCAATTTCATTCGATCACAGAGTAAGTTCACCCAAGAAGCGCGTAAAGATGGTGCTCATATCACCCTGACCAGTTCTAATGTCATTGATAAAAGTAACTCCACCTTCGCCGGTAATATAAGCAAGGGTGGAAAGGAGTATGACGTGGACAACAAGGCTTCCAAGCCTCCCTACAATGATAGAATTGGTTCTGCCCCAAGGTCACCACCAAGTAACGTGGGCGCAGGCAAGTTATAGTCGATACATTATTAGCACTTAACAGAAGGCCCCAACCGGGGCCTTTTTTATGCCTGCAATATTTCCTACACTTACGGCATGAAACCAGCCCAACCAAATATCACCTGGATAGACAGCCACTGCCACTTCGACCAACTCCCAGGCACATCAAAAAACTCATATAAGCGTGCACAAACAGCTGGGGTAAAAAAACTGGTTATACCTGGCGTAAATGCAGATACTTGGAAGCGCAGCCAACACCTGAGCGATGAATTTGACGGTGTATACTTTGCGGTAGGTACTCACCCATGGAAATTATCAAAAACAACCCCCTCAGAATACACAAATACAGAACAAGCCCTTTTTAAAAACGCACAACACTCCAAATGCGTTGCTATTGGCGAATGTGGGCTGGATAAAACCATAGAGGCACCACTAGAGGTTCAACAAGCCGTATTAGCTCAACATATACACTGGGCAAACCAGCTAAAACTACCACTCATTATTCACTGCGTAAAAGCACATAATGAATTAATCAGAATGATAAAAAAGGAAAAGCCAAACTACGGTGGTGTCATTCATGCCTTTAGCGGCAGCTATGAAACTGCCAAGTGCTATTGGGATATGGGTTTTTATTTGGGTATTGGCGGCATTATTACTTACCCGCGGGCAGTAAAGACTAGAAACGCTGTATCAAAAATGCCAATTGAAAGTATTGTTTTAGAAACAGACGCTCCTTTCATGCCATTGGCCGGAAACCAAGGCCAGCCAAATTGCCCAAGCTATTTACCACAAATAGCTTGGCAACTAGCGGGCCTTAAAAGCATCACTATTGAGCAATTAGCCGGTCTCATAGAAAAAAATAGCGTGGCGCTATTTCCCAGTTTAAAGTAACTCGGCCTTAACCCTAGGCGCAGTGAGATATCACTCGATTTTTTACATTTATGCCAATTAACGCCACATTACCCCGAGTAAGTATTCCGTTGTTTTACATCGGTAACCCGCCTACGGAAACCTCATATCCTTAGGTACATCCAGCTTCCTTGGGAATACGGGTTTTTCAGATTTGCCGCTTCGCCAATTTCTTAGCTGAAATATATAGGCCAACACTTGCGCCACAGCCAGGTATAACCCCTCTGGGATTTCATTGTCTATCTCGGTTGTGTAATACACAGCGCGAGCCAGTACAGGGGCGGCCACTAACTCAATTTCATGAGCATTGGCAATCTCTCGAATTTTAAATGCCATGTGATCTACGCCTTTTGCTAATAGAATGGGCGTAGCCATGGATTCTGGGTTGTATTTTAAAGCAACTGAATAGTGCTCGGGGTTGGTAATGACCACATCCGCCTGTGGCACCGCGTCCATCATACGGCGATCGGCCATTTCACGCTGCAATTGACGAATGCGGCCCTTTACCTCAGGCTTGCCTTCACTGTCTTTCATTTCGTCTTTAACATCCTGTTTAGACATTTTAAGCTTTTTAGCGTTATCCCATATTTGAAACGGGATATCTATCAATGCAATCACAATGGTAGAACACGCAATCAATATAAAAGCCCACACACCAATATGCAGGGCTTGCTCAATTGCCTCTTCCACGCTAGATCTTCCTAAACTTAATAGCGCATGTTCATACATCATTAAAACCAGTATCGCGACAAAAATTACAACGGCCACTTTACCAATGGATTTAACCAATTCTACCAACGACTTTAAAGAAAACATGCGCTTTAGCCCGGCAACAGGGTCTAACCGGCTGAGCTTAGGCGCTAAAGATTTGGCGCTAAATAAAAACCCGCCCAAAGCCATGGGCCCTACAATTGCTGCAAAGGCCAACATTGAAAACAACGGGAGCAAACTCCAAAGGGCCTCCGCAAAAGAGCTGCCTAAATGCTGAAACATTTTATTGGTGTCAAAGGCGTGGTCACGAGTGAACGAAAAATTAAAGCGCAGTACCTCCATTAAGGCTGTTGCGGTTTTGCCGCCAAATATCCACAGCCCCACTGCGCCTGCCAATAATACCGCCGTTGTAGTTAGCTCTTTTGAGCGGGGAACCTGGCCATCCTCCCGTGCTTTTTCTTTGCGCCTGGGGGTGGCCTCTTCGGTCTTCTCCTGGGAGCTGTCTTCGTCAGCCATGAATCAATTCACCTCTAAAAACCCACGAGCAAAACTGTAGCCCACATCAAACACATGCTCAAAGTGCTCATTAAACACTTTGAGCCCCAACCACAACAAACAAAGCCCGCAGCCTAGCGTAAATGGGAATCCCACCGCAAAAATATTCAATTGGGGTGCCGCGCGGCTCATAACACCAAACGCAATATTGATCACCAAAATAGAGATCAACACCGGTAAGGCAATCACCAATGCGCTGGCAAATAACCAGCCACCTAACCCGGCTATAGATTGCGCCTTTTCAGGTGTGAACATAAAGTGTGTAGGCGGCAAAGACGTGAAGCTTTGTATTAAAAATTCCAATAAAATTAAGTGCCCTTGAACACTGATAAACGTCAACGTGACTAGCACCAAATAAAACTGTGAAAGCACCGTTGTTTGCACACCATTTGTGGGGTCGTTCATGGAGGCAAAACCCAGCCCCATTTTCATTGCCACAAACTGACCGGCCAATATAAATACTTGAAATACCACTTGAAAGGCAAAGCCCATTCCTATGCCCAACAGTAACTCCTGCACCACATACAGCATCGTTTTTAATGACAAACTAGGTGCCACGGACATAGGAGGGAGTAATGGAATAATCAGAACGGTGATACAAACCGCCAGAGCCAAGCGCGAACGCGTAGGCACAACTTTAGCGCCAAAGATGGGCATAACCATTAGGAGGGCGCCGATACGTGTAAACGGTAAAAAGTACTGCTGAATAAGCTGAGCAACCTGAGCATCCGTAAAAATCATACGGCTGCCCTACCCAATCATATTGGGAATATCCATCATGAGCCGTTCAAACAAGTCCGTCAATTGCCGTACAAGCCAAGGGCCAGTCATGACAATTGTGGCCAAAGTAACAATTAGCCTGGGTAAAAAGCTTAAGGTTTGTTCATTTATTTGGGTAGCAGCTTGAAACGTACTCACCAAAAGCCCCACCAATAAACTGGGCCCAATAATGACCAGCACCATAACCACGGTTAAGTAAAACGCATTACCGAAAAGATCTAACACTGCACCTTGCGTCATAAGCCAAAACTCGCTGCCAATGTGCCAATAATTAGCGCCCATCCATCCACCAATACAAATAACATTATTTTGAAAGGGAGCGAAATAATAAGAGGCGATAACATCATCATTCCCATAGCCATCAATACACTGGCAACGACAATATCAATCACCAAAAATGGAATAAATATGATAAACCCAATTTGAAATGCTGTTTTTAATTCACTGGTAACAAAAGCTGGCAACAATATACTAAAGGGGATTTCTTCAGGCCCTGCCACTGGCGGCTTGTTTGCAATCTTAAAAAATAGATTTAGGTCGTTTTCCCGTGTTTGACTGATCATAAAATCACGGAACGGAGCTTTAGTGTTTTCGACAGCCTCGCGCGCACTGATAGATTCATTAATGTAAGGCTGTAAAGCGGTAGTATTTACCTTCTCAAGTACCGGAGACATGATAAAAAATGACAGAAACAACGCTAGACCAATCAAAATTTGATTGGAGGGTGACTGTTGTAAGCCCAGTGCTTGACGCAAAATAGAAAAGACAATGATGATACGGGTAAATGACGTCATCATCATTAACGCCGCGGGCAAAAAAGACAATGCCGTCATAAGCATTAATATTTGCAGCGTTACGGTGTAGTCCTTTGAACCATCGGCCTGAGTTTTAACCGTTACTGCCGGTAGCGCCGGAATGGGCGCCCACCCCAATTGCTGACCACTTGTAACGCTGCCGGGGGTTGCCGACTCTAAGGCCGCATTTATACGCGCCGTATCTTGTGACAAAGTTGCGTCAACGCCTGGTGTTTCAAGTGCTTGAGCCTCGCTAACGGCACTGAACAGCGCACTCACTACCACAACCCAACACAAGCATAGTGTTTTCATGCGATGAGCGGCTTTGTGACTACTATGCCTCATTAAGTTTTGTTTCCGTGAGAGAGAAATTCATTGAGTTTTTTTGAAAATTCGTTTGCACTACTGGCCGATAACGTCTTCTTGTTCCCACCAATAGATTGTGGATCTATTATAGGGTCCGTAAATAAGTGGAGTTGGCGGACGTTACCTGGCGCCACGCCCAGTAGCGCTTGATGCTCACCAATTTGAATCACCACGGCTTTTTCTCTGGCACTTAAATTTAAAGAGGCCACAACGTGAAATTGCTTATGCTGGCCAAGTTGCGTTAAATTCAATTTTTTTGCTACCCACGCTAATACAAAAATAAAACCCACAACCAATGCCAGGCCCAGCAATGTTTGCATTACCAGCCATTGAGGGTTGCCCATGGGGTTTTCTTGCGCCCAAGCAGAGTGAGGCAAGGCACTGATCAACAACACACTAATAAAACGCACAGAAATTTTAAAAAGGGTCATAAAAATCCTAACGTAGTTTTTTGATACGCTCTGAAGGGCTAATAACATCGGTCATACGAATGCCAAATTTTTCATTGACTACAACAACTTCGCCATGGGCAATCAATGTGCCGTTGACTATGACATCTAAAGGTTCGCCTGCTAAACGGTCTAGCTCAATCACAGAACCTTGATTGAGCTGTAGTAAATTTCTTATTGTGATTGACGTGCGGCCCACTTCCATAGATATGGTGACCGGGATATCCAAAATCACATCTAAATCTGGGTTACCGTCGTCACCGCCAGAGGGCGCACCAAAATCATCTAACTCAACTTGCTGAGCAGGCTCTACCTCTGTAGCTTCTTCAGCCTCTTGTTGCTCCAAAGCTGCAGCCCATTCGTCCGCCATGCCTTCTTGGTTTTCTTCTTCATCGCTCATTTGGCGTCTCCTTCAGACCCAGTGATATGTGCACTTTTGCGATCAATCACTTCAACTACACGCAACGCTAGACTTTCGTTAACCTTGCCCATAACCACACGAAACATCGGCACACCATTGGCCGTCATTACAGACGACTCTGGAATATTGATTGGAATCACATCACCATCGCGTAAATCCACTATGTCGCGTAAAGAAACTTCGCGCTGAATAACATCGCACTCCATTTCAACCTCTGCGCCCATCACATCTTCTTTTAGGGAGTTTATCCAGCGGTCATCACGCTCATCAGAATCTGACTGCAATCCAGCATCCAGCACTTCACGAATTGGCTCTACCATGGAGTACGGCATAGTAATATGTAACTCACCACCACCTCCGTCTAGCTCCACATGAAAGGTACTGACAACCACCACTTCGCTTGGGCTCACGATATTAGCCATAGAAGGATTAACTTCCGAGTTAACATATTCAAACTCGATAGGCTTAACGGGTTTCCACGCTTCGTGCAAATCAATAAAGGCCTGCTCCAACACCATTTGAACTACGCGCAATTCTGTGGGTGTGAATTCTCGCCCCTCAATTTTTGCGTGACGGCCGTCGCCACCAAAAAAGTTATCCACCAGTTTAAAAACTAACTTTGCATCCAGAATGACCAAGGCCGTTCCACGTAGTGGGCGAAACTTCACCATATTCAAGCTCGTTGGCACATATAAGGTATGAACATATTCGCCAAATTTTTGAATTTGGATTCCACCAACGGAAACATCCGCCGTACGGCGAAGCAAGTTAAACATGCTAATGCGGGTATAACGGGCAAACCGCTCATTAATCATTTCTAACGTGGGCATTCGCCCGCGAACAATTCGGTCTTGGCTGGTTAAGTCGTATGACTTTATCCCCGCAGGGTCAACTTCCCCTTCGGTTTCTATATCACCGTCATCTACGCCATGTAAGAGCGCATCAATCTCGTCTTGTGAGAGTAAATCTTGCACGCGTTAAACCTATCTTTTAATAATCAAATCTTATTGGATTACAAAACTTGTAAAAAGGACTTGCTCTATACCAGGTTTACCAATTTCTTTCTCTAAAAGTTTTTGTACTTCTTGCAAGCATTGCTGGCGCAACAACTCTTTACCTTCAGCCGTTTGGACTTCTGAAAATATTTGCCCCCCAATAAGCAATACAAGCGCATTCCTAATCATGGGTTGATGTAACTCGATGGTGCCTATCACATCTTCGTCACGGGTCATCATGGTCAACTCAGCCTGTAAAAACCGTCGCCTTCCTTTTACAGAAAAATCAACAATAACCGCTGGCTTTAGCGGAAAGTAAATGGCGGGGCTTGGAGGCGGCTCGACTTCTTCTGTAGCGACTTCTTCTTCCGGAGTTGGCGCTTGAAGCATTTTGACGGCAAACAGCGTTCCGCCCACCGACAACCCAATAACAAGCACCCCTAAAACAATAAGAAGTACCAACTTCTTTGCGCCGCCCTTCCCTCCAGATTTCCCTCCTTCGTCCTGCGCGGTATTTTCATTGTCGTCGTCATCTGCCATGTCAAAATTCCGTCACTTTTAGGTACACACCGGTCTTGTTCGCGTTAATTAAGGGCTTGAGCAAAGGTGATGCCAACCTGTGATAAGCAACGCTTAAGATTGTGCTGGCACTTAAAATTATGCCCGCGCTCCCCAGAGACCAACGATACTCTCTAGCTACATTCCAATTGCCAATTCAGTGGCCCTTTGCACAGTTTCTGTCCACGCCCATTCAGTTTAGGCAAAAAATTGTCACATCACCGTAAAATCCCGATATTTCACATCATTCACCTACTAGGGTTGTTTCGTCTGCCCTCACCTACCTTTAAGTCAGCAATTAGCCGCCAATTTTTTGGTGAATCTAAAACGGCGGTATCACATGCATTGGATAAATATTGAAGGGCACGGGCTGTCATATTCACAGGTTTAACCTAGAGCAAGTATTCGCCAACAGAAGGTAGGGCCACCTAATTTTTGAAGCTCTAAGGCATTAGGCCCTAACTGCCCTCGCCAGCCACGCTGCCTAAAGTTTCATTTGCATTGAGTAGTTTTTGCAGGTGCTCTTCTCAGCTCAAGCCATACGCTAAAGGGCTTCGGGTCTATAGGCTTGATTTTGCGAAACTCTGTGGCTGAAAGCCCGGATGCTTGATGCCAGGCTAAAAGTGCTAGCCATTACCCATCGTTCTGTGCGGATTGCCTTTTGATTATGAGGGGGCTGTTTAATGATTAAGAAGAAGTGTTACGTTAAAACAAAAAAGCTTCAACCCCTTAATAAAGGCCGAAGCTTTTTAAAACATTGGTTTTGTCTGATGCGACATCAAACGCAGTACTATACCAACAACTCCGAAATGGTATCACCGGAAATCTTATGGTTTACGCCGTAAGCATCCAATGCCGTTTTATACAGGTTGTTATAGCCCATATTTTTATTCGAGCTGGTACCTAAGCGGAATTTACCATTACCGCCAAAAAGTGCATGAAAAATGTTGCCGTTGCCCTCGTGGTTTCGGCCATATTCTGTGGCTAATATCACCAACGTGTTATCCAGTAATGTTTTGCCGTTGGGCTCTATAACGCTGTCCATTTCCTTGAGTACGTTAGCATGCTGGCTAACCACATAATGCTGATATACGCGCACGGAGTTACGTACATAGTTATGAATAATTCCGTCATGAGGCGAGCGCGACCTAAATACCTGACCAAAATTTAGAGATTTACCAATATCTTTGGCCTCATAGTTCCCGTCAAACCTCAAATGCTCTCCGGCGCCTACAAAGATTAAATTCCCAAAACGTAGGGCGTCCATAGTAAAGCCTAAAACGTACAGTTTAGTAATTAACTGAAACGCTTTTTGTGCCTCTTGCCAGTGGGTGATTGGGCCGGTTTGTGGGCCGCTAGGCGCATCGTAAAATGGGATGCCTGGTGGGTCCGAATAGTCTCTTTTTTGAGGGAGGTTCAGCGTGCTTTCACCTTGCTCTATGTCACTGGCTGCGATATCCCCTTCTATTAAGGATTTTTCTATGGCGCGAATGGTTTCAAAATGGTTATTGATGCGGTCTTTAGAGTCTTGCCCTAAGTAGGAGTTTTTACCGGTTACGCGCTTATAGTCGTCTTTAACAGAATCTAAAACACTGCGGCGAATACGCAACTCTTTTTGCACAGAGGCGTCAACCACGTTGCCTTTTACACCCGGGGCAATAGAGCCAAAAATATCGTCAAATACCTTGCTCGGCCTACGCTCAGGCCGCTCGCCGGGGCTACCGTCGGCGTTCCACACACGCATGTATTGAGGCACCGCACCCGTTCTAGACCAGATGCCCGCCGATTTGGACAAAAGCCCGTTTAATGATGGCACACCATTGGGGTGAAAATGCATACGCATGGCCTGCTCCATAGAAGGCCCGCGCGCTTGCTTAGTACCGCTTTGCTTAATTCCTACAAATACGGTTGCACCCACGTCAAAATGCACGGTGCCACCGCCTCGTAGGTGGTCATTACGCATATTATGGAACAACGCGCCTTTGTGGGCGATATCCTTTAATGGTGCCAACGGCCCGTTCCAGCCTTCGTCTTGCAGGGTTTTTTCTATCCCTAAACCAAAACTCAAGGTGAGTAAGCGGTTGGGCAGAGCGCCATCTTGCGCCCAGACTTTCTGCGGTAAAAACTCTTCTAATAACGGTAAGCCAATGGCAACGCTACCGGCACCTTTTAAAAGCATACGTCGATTGAGTTGATATTTTTTCATCGTCGGCTACTCCGTCTCAATCACGTAAAGTGTTCTAAATAAAGGGCTCAGCGCCGTTGAGCGCATCAGCTCGGTAAATGTCCCGCCACCGCCAATGTACTGACTGTGTGCCGCTTTAACTTTGTCATCCACATGCGCAGCGTAATTTCGACCCACGGCAAACTTCATCATGTTTCGTGAATAACACAAAGAGGTTTCATTGGAATTTTTTAACAGCCCCATCAACCCTGGCACATCTTCATAGTCTGGCCCAATGCCCCCGCCGTCTTCTTGCAGGTAGCCATGGGTGAATAAATCGCGCCCGGCATTATCTTTGGTTTTGTGCATGCCAAACACATCAAACTGCTCAAAGGCAAACGCCACTGGCTCAAAGGTACTATGACAAACTTTACAAATACCGCCCAAGCCAAACCGATAATCACTGGCCTGTCTTGGTGTTAAGTCTTTAGTCTCTTGCGCGGTATCATTAATAGCACCCTCAATACCCGCAGGCGGGGATTTAACTTCGCGACACAACACTTTTTCAGTAAGAATGACGCCGCGTGCCACAAATGAAGCAGAACCAATATTGGCGATAAACCCAGGGTGAGAAAGCAAGCCCGTGCGCTCGGGCAAACCGGACGTGTCATACACTTGATAACCACTGCCCTGCGCTTGCAAACCTAGGTTTTGGGCTATTTTAGGGGTTAACACCATATCGGTGGCGGTAAATAAATCTTGCAAGGGTGTTTCTACGCCCCCCTTGCCAGATGCGCGAAGTGCCGTTTCAACCACGCTTTGACGTAACTCCTGGGCATCCTCTTTACTTACGCCCAAAATAGCTGACGTGGAAGACAAGGTGTAATCCAACCAAAAGGTATCGCGCGCGCGCTCCATTTTTTGGCTGTTGGCAAGCATTCTATCCACTTGCGCCTCCAGCAGGTTCATCTTAAAACCCTGCCCTTGCACTTGTTCTGCAAATTCCAATAGCTCAGCATCTGGTGATGATTGCCACAAAAAGAACGACAACCTAGATGCCAGCTCGTAACCATTTAAGATGCGTTCAGCACGCGCGCCCACTGTTTCCTGCTCTATGCGATACAAAAACTGAGGGGACTGCAACATGGTTTTAAGAACGGCTTTGGCGGCGTCCTCTCTGTCGGCATTGAATATGGAAGCCACCGAATTATACAAGGCTTCAAAACGTGCCTGCTCCTGATCGTCAAGTGGCTTGCGGAACAGTAAGAGCCCCAAATTTTGGATAAACCGGGTCAAGCAAGCGCTGTCATCTCTGGTAATGTCACAACGCTGCAAACGCTGGGAAAGATCCGCCATGTCCACTTGGTCTGCTACGTCCCGAGATAAGCGTGTAAACGCCTGCACGTGCGACGTAATAAGCTGCTGAGAGTCAAAAGCTGTAATAAAACCCTTTTCATCAATAATCTCGTTGGGGATGGCGGCACGTTGCTCCTGTGTTAGCACCACCCCAAAAATGTCTTCTATAGAGTTTATATAGTGTGGTTTGATCATTCGCGCTGCAACAGGTTTGCGCTCGTCTACCCCGTCGGCCGCGTTGGCCAAAAGCACATCCTTAATGTAGTGGCTAACATGCACAGCACACTCAGCACCGCATTCGTTAGGTGTGCCTTTTGGCATATCCACTTCAACTTGGTGAATCATGGCATCAAGTTTTAACGCGTTTGACACGATATCGAAAGGGGTTTTGCCGTTATCGCCATGACACTTTTTACATTGCTGCTCATAGATTTGCGCACCGAGTTGCACGTCGGGCTCTATGCCTTTACCAAATTCCCCGCCTTCCACACGGAACGAATCCAACTTGGCGCCATCTTCACGCCGCAGAATTTTAAGGGTATAGGTTTGCCCCACCGTAAGCCCATCCCAAGAGGCTATTTCAATCTCTTCATAGCCTGCGGTAGTGACCGAATTTTGCTCGCTCCAGCTGTCATCTTTACCTTCTAACTTGTAATGAAAACTGTCGTCTGTCGCGGCTGGAAAGTTCACCGTCCCAAATAAGGTAACCGCAGTTTCGTTTGCCGTAACTGGGTAGTGAAGCTGGCCATCTACATCATTACCAGAGTTGGTAACGGCCTCACCCTCACCGGGCCATATAACAATGGTGCGGCCATTATCTTGCTGCACAGCAAAAGGCGCCGCCGGGGATTTAGGGTCGTACCCCTCAGCCTCAATGGTGTTAGAGCGCTTTGCAGGGGCAAATGAGGATGAGCTTGAAGACGAGGCGCTCGAAGAGCTAGAGCTTGAACTTGACGATGAACTAGTCCCAGGGGGCATGCCGTCTTCCGGGTCATCACCGCCACAAGCGACAAGCGTTAGCATCGCGGCGCATAAGCTCAGCCGCTTCCAATTAATTTTCATACGGTCACCGCAAATGGTTTAATTGAAGGGGTTTTGCAGCCCAACAAAAATAGACAGGCCGCCTGCCTCATGCAGAGGCCACTTGTTATCTGAGTATCCGACAGAATATACAGATTTGACCGACAAATTATTGTGATAGGCATCCCGCTGAAATAGAAAACACATCGAATGATCATTATAACTACGGGGAAAACAGAAGGTGCGCCAAGCAAAACCAGGACAACTTAGAATGCAGGCAATAACAAGGGCCAAACGAGAGAACTAAACTGCACCGACCTTATCGGAGGGATTTTTATTTGAGTCAAAGCCAGGAGGTATTGAAAGCCGAGCACGACCAACCTCTAAATCAGACTGAATGACTTTGCGCCTTATATACGCACGAATATTATTCAAGCTTATATGACTACTCCACCTGCTTAGGGAAGCAGAGAAAGAGATTTTATTAGCGGGGAGAAGTACTTCCTGTCAAGGTTTAGAATTTAAGTTGTACGTTGCACAGCTAAGTGGCTCGCCTGGCAAAAAAGTACTTGGGTTTTTGGTAAATACCAAAGATCAGCTTCTTAGTGTAAATTTAGACACGATGTCTTGCAAACCATTGGAATATGAAGAGAGGGCCTGGGAAACACTCATACCCTGCTGAGCGTTTTCCGACGCTTGTTTATTGACGTCCGCTATATTAATTAGGTTTTCGTTCGCTTCATTTATGGCCGTAGACTGCTCTCTCGATGCACGAGCAATATCGCCCACCAGAGTAGATACTTCTTCCACAATTGACACAATTTCACCTAGGCTTTCCGCTGATTTTAAAGTAATTTCTGATCCTGTTTCAGTTTTTTCAATAACCACCTTAATAAGCTCTGCCGTTTCATTGGCCGCCTTGGTACTTTGTGCCGCCAGTGCGCGAACTTCGTCGGCGACTACCGCAAACCCGCGCCCGGCTTCACCTGCTCTGGCAGCTTCAATTGCGGCATTCAGGGCCAAAAGATTTGTTTGATTTGCAATGTTTTCGATGGCCGTTAGAATGGGTGTAATGTTATTGCCTGCAAGCTTAATGTCAGTCATTGCTGATACCGCATGGTCAACCAGCCCTCGGCCTTCCTGGGCAGACTTTGAAGCGTCATCCCCTAATTTATCTGCTTTTTCGGTTTTGTCCGTGGTTATGTCAATGACCTGACTAACCTCCAGCAAAGCCGTTGATACTGACTCTAAAGATCGCTCAGAATAACTCGCGCTCTGAGTCATATCGTTGCTAGCTTTAAGTAAATCTTGACTTTGACTAACCAGGTTACCGGTATACCCGGCAATTTCATTCACGATATTGGTCAAGTCCTGATTGGTTTGAGTTAATGCCTGGCTGACAATATCGTCTTTGTCTTTGGGTGTGACAACTTGCGTTAAATTCCCTTTGGATATTTTTTGCAGGCCTTGAACCAACGTATCCTCAAGAAAATTTGCCAGGCTATCTAAAGATTTTGCCATTTGCCCAATTTCATCTTGACTATTCAAACCCGTGCGCTGACCAACATGGCCTTTTGCAAGCTCATCTAAAAAGCGGGTCATTTGTTTTACTGGCGTGGTAATTGAGGTACTCAGATACATAGCGATAATCACAACGATAGCAATCACCACACCCCCGATGACTATCGTTATATTCTTCATTTCACCCACCGACTGAAAAGCTTCCTGTTTATCAAGCTCAGACACCAAAGCCCAGGTATTGTCGCCAAATTTAATTGAAGTAAACGCGGCCAATGTTTCGTGGTTTAAAAAGTTAGTCCCTATAACGGTTCCGGTTTCGCCGTCCAGTGCTTGGTCAATCACCGTGCTTTTTGCCTTATTCTGACCGGCGAATGAATTGAGAATTGAATATTTGTCGGAATTTTGGGATGCATCTGACCTCATCAGGTAATCATACCCTACAAGGTAGCTCTCCCCAGTTTTCATCATGCCAGAATGTTCCCCCATAATATTGTTGATGACTTGATTAGAAATTTGCATAGCGATAACCGCGACAATTTCTTTTTTTAGATTAAATATGGGCGACGCGATATAGGCGATGGGCGCTCCACCTTCTATTTTATAGGGTGTAAAATCCTGGTACTGTAAAGTGCCGGTTTCAAGTACGTTTTTCCAAACAAGGGCCAGTGGATTGGTACTATCAAAATTGACTTTCAAGTTCATACCCAGATCAGACCCTTTCCTGCCGGTATAAACAACTTGCCCCTCATCAGCGGTGATTAACAGGATATCGCTATACCCATAAACCGTAATGTAATTTTTTAACGTTGCGCCCTTTGTTTCCCAGATATCTTGATAGTCATAGGTATCGGTATGAAATTTGTCGTCAGAATCGATTTCTTCTAATTTTTGGTACACTTTGATTGCGCTGTAAAGCTCTTTGACGTCGGTGCTTCTAGATAAAAGAATATTCTTTTTACGAGTTTCGTCTAGATAGTTTTCAATCTGATTTTTTTTTGCCTCTCTAACACTCGTCAACTGTGAAAATGCAAACTCCTGAAGCGATGAACTGGCTTTGTAGTAGGCTCCAAGCCCAACAAAAAGTGTTGCACAGGCGCCTATCAGTACAAAAGCTATCATGAGCCGAAATTTTAATGTAGATCTCATAGTTCAGACTCTTTTTGTAAAATTTGACGTAAAGCTTTGCTTTTGATGTGAACACTCTACGTCTTAATTGTTGCGCTCAATAACCAATCTATTTACAGGCATCAAATCACTACTCTTGAAGTGACCAGTGATCATCGGTGACCTTTATTTCCCAAAGCGGTAGTGTTGCCATAGGGTAAGGTTGAAACGAAACTTCCTGATTAACAGCGAGTACTTTATTGGGCGCAGGGACAAACAACATGTAGGCGTTGTCGTACACATGCTGCATTATCTTGTGAATAACCTTGTTCGATGCCTTAGTACCAAGCGTTTCAGCAAGCATTTCGTTAAGATAATCATTTAATCTGGGATCAGGAGAAACCGTGCTCCATATGCTATCTGTTTGATAAACAAACAGAGCTGACCAAGGGTGATTAAAGTACCAGTCATCATCCCCCCAAACCAGTAAATCCCAATCTTTGGTGTTTTGCCCAGCATTGGTACTTAAAAGTTGACCAAATATGACTTTTTCATCATTGGTAATTTCAAATTCCAGTTTGACGCCAACTTTTCTTAGGTCCCTGTCTATGGACTTCCATAAATACATGAAACTTTCCTGGGTCAAGACCTTCAACGTTAGGCCGTCCAGCGTTTCTCTTAATTCACGGCGTATAAGCTTAGGCTTAGTTACCTCAGAATAGGCTTTCAATTTTTTTGCTGCTTGCTTAACGCCAGGAAAGTTAGGGGAGGCAAGCGTTGGTTTAATATCAGCATATCCGTAGAATGAGTTTTTCACGATACTTTTTTGATTCAAAGCCTGGTTAAGTGCCCTGCGCACCTTTGCACTTTTTAACTCGGAATTACCGGTAATCATATTAATATGAATTGCTATATTATCGTTTGACGGGCCGGTAACGAGCTTTGTGTAAGGAGATGTAATAATTGAAGAAACTTTGGACACCGGAATAGGCATGATATCCAATTCACCTTCATTCTCAGTAATCTGTTCAAGCGCGATATTGGAGTCAAGTTGAGTGTATACCGTAACTGTTTCGACACTGACTAAGTTTGCGTCGTAATACTTGGGGTTGGCTACCAACACGGCTTGTTTGGTTTGGCGATCCCCTTCGATATAACCTTCCTTTAAAATATAGGGCCCCAGGCCATAAAGCCCAGCTTCGGCCAAATTAGGGCACGAAGCCTTACCATTCCAACCAAATTTTTCTAGATAACTGGTGGTATAAAATTGAACCCAGATAACATCATTAATAAAGGCGCCATACTTCTCTTTTAAATGCAGGCGGATTGTATGGTTATCAACTTTTTCGGTGAAATCATAAATTTGATGGAATTTACTAAAAAGAAATGGCTTTTTTTTAAAATATTCCATGTTTTCGATGACCGCATCAGCATTGAATGAGCTGCCATCCTGAAAAACAACGCCGCGTCTTAATTTAAATTCATAGACCTTGTCATCGATTTGCTGGTGAGATACTGCCATATCATAATCCCAGCCTCGTTCATTGTGCGCGGGTTTTAACAAGGCACCATTGATCGCATGCGAAACGTAAAGATAGGGCAGGCTAGGTGCAAAGATTTTGATATGCGACCCAGGGATAGGTTTGGCAACGGCTGGGTGTACAGTGGAATATAAAATTACAGCCAGAAAGGCTGCTCCCATTGATTTAAAAAAATGCAAATGTTTCATCATTGATCGAAGACTTCCGGCTTCTTTTTGAATACCCAAAATATTGGTTTACATACAACTAGGCCTATACCTATTGAGGCTAGCACAGAATTTTTTTCCATTAGGCCTTAAGCCAGACAAGTTAAAGTATTTGGCGCCAAATAGGTGAGAATAGAGTCAACTTATTGATTTTATTGTTTATATTTTTTACTTTTAAACACTACAAGTAATTTTAAAATTGTTCATATCTCGTATTCCCCATTCCTGAGGCCGCTCTTGTTAAGTGGATTTTTAACATCAAAAATTCGCTTAAGGTTTATTAATGCCGATCCTTCGACTGTATTGAATCAGAACAGCCAATACCGTGATCAAGTCGATTTCCATATGTCTTATATTGCGCACATTCAGCCGTCAAACCTCGCGCAAAATATGTTTTGTAGGCAAACGTAGCAGTTTTTCTTACTCGCTGGGCTACAACAGCGCGAAAGTTGGTAAGCCACAGCCCACTTATCGAGTAATTATTTGGCGCACAAAATCACTGTAATGCATATTTTTCCACAAGCGATTTGGGGCTGCACCAACACGGTTTTATGTCATACAAAATGCACACTGCCAGTAAGTTTTTGCGGGCTTAAATCTCAAGCAAAACAAAAAGAGGCGCCAAGCTCAAAATAAAAACAACGGCCACTGCAGTAATGCCCAAAGCACTGCTTAAGCGGCGAAAAGTCTAGGGTCCATTCAAAATATCCAAGCAATAGTAAAGAGCGTACAAGCCGACCGGCCAATTCAAACTTGGCTTACCTCCAGCAGAGTCTCACTGGCAACGGCGCACTCAAGTCAATATACCCCTACCTTAGAACCCCTCGCTCTGAGCACCTAATAGTCAGCCGAACAAGAACCGTCATGTAACCGTAACAAAAATGCAATAGAGGCGTAAGAATATTTTGCCACGCTCCTGGCGCGTTATTAATCCTTTAGTTCTAGTGAGAGTTAAGTGAAATGAACCTGCCTAAAAGAGTATCTGCCCTAGTCATGGCGTGCGCCTTACTACCGGCTGCGGCCCAAGCCAAGCCCTACCAATTTAACAAGTACAGCTTTAGTCAATGCAGCGCTAAAGAGCGCAGTTCTAACACCCATAAGAGCGCCAATTTTAACCGCGTCGCCAGCTTTCCCGTTTGCTCACAGTTAGACGCCACCTGTGACCTAGGCGATGAAACAGCGGCAGAAATTGTTGCCGCAGGCCCCTTTGGCCACAAACTGGTCTATTCAAACAGCCCTCTAAATGCCGTTGAATTTGTTGGTATTACCAACCCGAGCCACCCCATTCCCATGGGCACTACCATGCTTACTGGCGAGCCCACTTCTGTTGCGGTAAAAGGCTTGTTTGCATTGGTAGGCGTTAACACCTCCGAGGACTTTATTAACGTCTCTGGGCACCTGGCTGTAATTAACATGTTGACTCAGCAAGTGGTGCACACCATTGACTTAGGCGGCCAACCTGACTCTGTAGCTGTAAGCCCCGATAAACGCTACGCGGTTGTAGCGCTTGAAAATGAGCGTGACGAAGATCTTGAAGATGGAGAGCCACCGCAAGCCCCCGCCGGTGAGTTGATCATTGTTGATATTGCCAAGTTCAGCCCTAAAAGATGGGGCATTCGCAAAGTTGACTTAACTGGCTTAGCGGATATATACCCAAACGACCCAGAGCCAGAATATGTAGACATCAATAAAAAGAACATTGCCGTAGTGACTCTCCAAGAGAATAACCACATCGTTTTGGTGAACTTAAAAAATGGAAAAATTATTAACCATTTTTCTGCCGGTACGGTGGATTTAAACGCAGTTGATGCATCTGAAGAAGATCCGGCCATTATTTCCCAAACCGAGTCTCTACAAGATGTGCCTCGCGAGCCAGACGGGGTTTCGTGGATCAACAATAAATATTTTGCTACTGCAGACGAAGGCGATTTACACGGCGGCAGCCGCGGGTTTACTATTTTTGATCGCCAAGGGAATGTGGTTTATACCTCTGGCAACACCTTAGACCACTGGGCAGCACGCCTTGGTCACTACCCAGATGGACGCTCGGGTAATAAAGGTAACGAGCCAGAAAACGTTGAGGTGGCTCGCTTTGGTAAAGATACTTTATTGTTTGTAA
Source organism: uncultured Cellvibrionaceae bacterium (assembly GCA_964480055.1). Lineage (GTDB taxonomy): Bacteria > Pseudomonadota > Gammaproteobacteria > Pseudomonadales > Cellvibrionaceae > CAYZQH01. The sequence continues at coordinate 8,710 of CAYZQH010000006.1, read as the reverse complement.
ATTCCGAGCGCTCTAGCCTGGTATTTGTGTATAACGTCAATAACCCCAAAAAGCCAAAACTGCAACAAATTCTACCCGCAGGTGCCGGCCCAGAAGGTGGGTTAGCTATTCCCCATAGGAACCTATTGGTGGTGGCCAGTGAAGTAGATGACCGTGGCGATAAACTTCGCTCCGTATTAAATATCTATAAGCGTCAACACGCACCCAAAGCCTACCCAACAATCCTATCCACGGATCGTGCCGATGGCAGCCCAATCCCCTGGAGCGCTATGTCCGGGTTAGCGGCAGACTCTCGTAATAAAAATGTGCTTTACGCGATAGAAGACAGCTTTTATGGCTCTAATCGTATTTTCAGCTTAAACGTAAAAAAACACCCTGCAAAATTATTTAAAGAAACGTTTATTAATGACCGAAATGACGTGCTTGCAGCCGTCCCCGTTTCAGGCCCAGAAGAAGACGCCGAAACATTTGACGCAACTGATTTAACTGCAATGATCAATGCAGATAAAACCGTTAACCTGGACCCAGAAGGCATTGCACAAGCTTCTGACGGTGGTTTTTGGGTTGCCTCAGAAGGCGCAGGCACTAAAGGAGACACCGAAGCGCGCCCCATTCAAAAGTTAAATTTTATTATTAAAACAGACAGCCAAGGCACAATTGAAAACGTCATCACGTTACCGCAAGCAGTGAATGATATTCAGGTACGCTTTGGTTTTGAAGGTGTTGCAGAATATGATGGCAAGCTGTACGTTGTCATTCAGCGCGCCTGGGGTAGTGAAGCCAACCCACGTTTGGGTATTTATGATTTAGCCAATGAAAGTTGGGATTTTGTGTACTACCCATTGGACGCCAAAGAGTCACAAAACGACGGCTGGGTTGGGCTTTCTGATATCACGACTTTAGGGGATGGTACATTCCTAGTAATGGAACGCGACAACCAGGGTGGCCCAGACGCAGCCATTAAACGCTTATATAAAATAGATTTATCTAACGCTGTGAGTGGCCAAACAATTGAAAAAACTTTAGTGAAAGACTTGATGCCAACCTTAAAAGCTACCGGCGCGTTAACCTTTGAAAAAGTGGAAGGCTCTGCGGTAACAAAAGACGGCCGAGTATTTATTATTAATGACAACGACGGCGTGGATGACAATAGTGGTGAAACACAATTGATTAACCTGGGTAAGCTGTTTAAATAAAGCCCTTAACAACACAGCGGTAAATGGATTTGCCGCTATAACAACAGTGGCTTTGTTATTTTTGTTTTCTATTCTATCGAGCCGCACGCTAAACATTTCTTTGACAAAACCTGGCATTGATATCAATCGCCCGCTTCATACTCTAACCGATACAGTACTTGTCCCAGTAAATCTAGCCACACCGTAACCACCTTTACACAAGTGCAAGCCGGATAAAACCCGCCGTTCCCATACCTCATTCATTTTGCTAAAGCCGCCCATATCCTAAATAGTAGAAGGTTGCAGGCAAAATGATAGCCCTCAATAATCACGACAAACATCGCCCCCCGCTCCATGAGTATTCACTCACAATGGAGCAGCAAACTTTCAACGGCACGCGGACTAATAATCCATTTTGATATGAAAACAATCGTCTTTTATCGCCTTTTCTAACCTTTACCCTTAGTGAGCACTAACAACATTTAGGGTCTACGCTGCGCTACTGCAAAAAGCGTGACGCCGAACATATTTTAGGGAAGCCAACAGCCGTGCAGATAGTATTTACAACGTAAAGTCCATAGTATTCGCTCGATACTCCGATTTATATCCTATGTACTTACGGTCGCATTTGGAGATGCAAATGAGAATAACTAACATTAAGCGAGTCGCCGGTAGTACGCTGCTTGCTTCTGCATTGGGCTTGCTCGCAGCCTGTGGTGGCGAAGAACCCACACAGCCAGCGCCTTCCACCCCAACAACTCCTGGAGGCTCAACAACGTCTCCAACTCAACCCACAACTCCAGAGCCTATCGCGCCTAAACTCGTGTACGCCATAAACTCCGGTGGTAGCGCTACCACATACAACGGTGTTAATTACCAAGCCGACGCCTACGTAACCGGCGGGGGCAGCTACACGGCTGATGGGGACATCAGCGGTACAAATGAAGACGCACTGTTCCAAAGCGAGCGCTACAACCACCCAGACCAAGGCAACATTGTCTATTCGCTGCCCGTCGGTAACGGCACCTATACCATCTACCTTCATTTTGCAGAGGTATATCAAGACGCTACCGGTGCACGAGTATTTAGCGTATCGGCTGAAAACCAAACCGTCGTTAGCAATCTAGACATCATTGCAAGCGCCGGTAAAAACTCTCCCATGACTCGAGAGGTTGCCAACATTTCTGTAACCGATGGCAGCCTTGATATTGCCCTTACGTCGGTAGTGGATAACGCAAAAATTTCTGGCCTTGCGGTTTATGCCACCCAAGTAGTTTTAACCACGGCCGATAAAGGGAAGCAATACTGGGATGACCTAAAATGCAGCTCCTGCCACGACGTCAAGCTCAAAGGTTTAGTCCAAGACGGCAATGGTAAACCCTTAACGCTAAGCCAAATATCCTCTTCTATTAATGCTTCTATGCCCATTCTCGAACCTGGTTCTTGTGTGGGGGAATGTGCAGATTACACGGCTGCCTATGTAAAATCGGCCAACCCGTTTTTTGGTCGCGAGCCCGTTCAAGGTGCGCCTGAACCCACCGCCGGCATTGACCCATTCCCAACCATCATGAGTCGTTTAAATAAAAACGAATACAACAATACGGTTCGTGATTTACTCAATGACAATTCTAAACCCGCTGATAAATTCCCAAGTGACATTACAGGCCGCTTTAGTAACGACTCTCAACCCCTGTTTTTAACTAAAGAAAATATTGACGGTTACTACGAAACGTCTAGAACATTGGCAACAGGGGCCGTTCAAGCGGGTAGTCGCGTTCTTGGCTGCAACCCTTCTGACCAAAGCTGTGCCGATAACATTTTGAATAACTTCGCCACTAAAGCCTGGCGCCGCCCGTTAGCGGACGATGAAAAAAGACGCCTTAAATCCTTGTATGAAAGCGCTTACTCATCAACCAATAATCGCAGTAGCGCAATTACAACGATGGTTAGAGCTTTATTGTTATCACCTAACTTTATTTTCCGCCCAGAAATAGATGACAACCTCAACAGCAACCAAGGGCGTGACCTTAGCCCTTATGAGCTGGCATCGCGATTATCTTACTTCTTATGGGCAAGTATGCCAGACGACCAATTGTTTGCTAAAGCTGCAAACAACTCTTTAACCAACGAAAACGTGCTTAAGGCCGAAGTGGCACGTATGCTCAATGATCCAAAGTCTCAAACTTTGATTGATATATACGTTGAGGAGTGGCTTGCCATTGTAGGGTCACTTGAAAAGCATCCCGCGGATCCAAAAACGTTTCCAAACTATACAAAAACACTGGAAGCCAACTTGATTCAAGAAACACTCAAAACCATTGAGTACATTATTGATAACAACCGCCCCTTGTCAGACTTGGTCAAAGGCCGCTACACCTTTTTAAATGGGCCTGTGGCAAACCATTACGGTATTAATGGCTATAGCGGCGAAACGTTCCGAAAACACGACTGGAATGACAACTCGCCTCGTCGCGGTATCATCGGTCAAGCCGCCGTGCTCGCTGGCCATGCACACGGTACCAAAACCTCTCCGGTACTTCGTGGCTTTTGGGTAATGGATAAACTTCTGTGCGACTCGCCGCCGTTCCCTAATGACGACGTTGTATCGCTGTTCCCTAAACTGCCTGAAGGCTTAAACCCCCGTGTTTTCTCTGAAGAGCATAGCGAAAGCAACCCGGTCTGTTATAGCTGTCACGCTTTTATCGACCCGATCGGCTATGGCCTGGAAGGCTTTGACCCTATTGGCCGCTGGCGAGATACCTACCCCAATGGCGATGCGGTGGATACCTCTTCTGTGCTGCCAACCGGTGAGATTTTTTCAGACCTACCAGAACTTGGCAGTATCCTGGCCAATAAGCCTGAATTTGCCATTTGTAGTATTCAGTGGACCATGAGTTACGCACTTGGCCGCGAGCTGGATTTGTTCTCAGCAAGCGCTCAAGATCGCACGTCGGCCCGCGATTACGCAGCAGTTCATAGCGTTTACAAAAAGACCTTAGAGAGTGATCATGCCATCCTAGATGTCATCACAGAAATTGTATTAAGCCCAGCCTTCCGCCAGCGCCGCGGTGCTAACTCACAATAGGAGCATGGTGATGAGTAAAATTGAATTAAGAAGAAATAAAGCACCTCAACTGAACCGCCGCTCGTTTCTTGCAGGCAGCGGTGTGGCTATGTCGTTGCCGCTGTTAGAAGCCATGCTTCCCACAGGGAAGACCGCATTTGCTCAAAATCAAAATGCATCGCGCATTTTGACAGTTCATACCGGCAACGGCCTGCAGATGGACACCTTCACCCCAAGCGGCACTGGCTCTAATTATTCTTTGCCTGCCACATTGCAGCCATTATCTGGCCTCAAAGATAAATTAATGGTGCTAACTGGCGTTCAAAACTCTCCGGCCAAACCCAGTGGTGCTGGAGACCACGGTGCCGGCAGTGGTGGGTTTTTAACCTGCGCATCCGTAAAGCGCTCGACCAGTGACTTGCGCGCCGCAACGTCTATGGACCAAGTCATTGCGCAAAAATTGAATGCGGGCACTAAGTTCCAAAGCATCGATGTTTCAGTGGACGGCAACAGCGGCAAGGGTGGCAACTGCGATAACAACTTTTCATGCGTTTACATGAGAAACCTATCGTGGACAACCCCTACAAAGCCTAAACCCACAGAGGGCAACCCCAGAACGGCCTTTGACAAACTGTTCCAAGACGTATCCAGCGGCAATAATTCCGGTAACTCTCAACTGCAACAAATTGAAGCACTGAATAAATCCGTCATTGATAGCGTTCTTGAAGATGTTAAAAAGCTAGAGAATCAACTTGGCACAACCGACAGAGCCAAACTTCAAGAATATTTAACCAGTATTCGCGATATAGAGAGACAACTTAGCACCACGCCATCAGTACCCGTCAGCGCTTGCAGCCCCGGCAGTCGTCCAGGCTCCTCCAGCCCAAGCAATGACAACTACCGAGCAAGAAGCCGGGCCTTCAGTGACATTATTGCAATGGCCTTCCAATGTGATTTGTCACGCGTTGCTACCTACATGCTGTCTAAAGGTTTAAGTGGGCGCGTATACAAACATTTGGGCTTGGGTAACAACCACCACAACATATCTCACCACGCCAACCAAACATCTAAACGCAACCAGTTAAAACAGATTGATAAGTACCATATGACTGAACTGGCTTACCTGTGTGAAAAACTCAATAACGCCAGAGACGTCACCGGCAAATCAATTCTAGATTCTACTGTGGTTTATTACTCCAGCGAGGTGTCCGATGGCAACCGCCATAACCATGACAACCTCCCCATTTTGCTTATAGGCTCTTGTAATAACTACTTCAAAGTTGGTCAACATGTACGCCTGGGTTCTAAACCTGAGCTAGGCCAATTATACCTGAGCTTTATGGATGCTATGGGAGTACCTCAAGGAAAGTTTGGTATTAGTAACAGCAAGTTAAACGGAATAAGCTAACGTATTGATGTTCGGAAGCGGCGCTCATGCCGCCTCCGAACACACTCCCAACAGCCACTGCATATCAATAAACACTTCAGCCCCGTCACTGCCCTAAACCACACGCAATAACCTCAGTTCAGTTATAATTAACCACCATTTTCTGCGCCGGCAACCTACCAGCCTTTCACTTATGCGTTAACATTCATTGAAGGTAAAAGTTTGGCAGCCGTTATTAATCCACAAGTATTTTTGAGTAACCGTTAATTATGAGCAGCGATGCTTCAGGCCTTTCAGAGCAAGAACTACTATTTCAGGCGCAAGTAAAAGATGCTGAATGCTCAGAAGTTATTGCCAAACTCTCAAACGAGCCAGCAAAAGACAACCTCATCGCCGTCGTAGAAACGGCATTTGTCTTTGCCGCAGGCGTGCGCAGTAAAATTGTAAACCCGCAAGCGCCAAGGGTAGCCTGCAAAGACAAGTGCCACTGGTGTTGTCACCAAGCTGTAGCCGTGACTCCTGCAGAGACGCTCACCTTAGTAAACCACATTAATGAAACATTCAGTAAAAAAGACAAAACCGCGCAAATTAAAAAGCTTGAAGCCCTAGATAAAAAATCACGAGGGCTAAACATTCAGCAAAGATCCAAACTCAATATGCCCTGCGCGTTTCTTAGCTTTGGCCGTTGCTCTATTTATGAAGCCCGGCCAATGAGTTGTAGACGCCTTACCTCATATGATGAGAGGGACTGTAAAACACACGGCAAAATCGAATCAGAAAAAGCCACGCTCATTGCCTACAACGGAACAATGCAAGGCTTAGAAAGCGGCCTTGAAAGTGCTCTACCAAACCATCAACACGCCACCCTAGACCTCACAGCTGCAGCTTTAACCGCCCTAAAAGACCCCGCCGTCGGTAATAACTGGGTGAATGGTAAGCCAGGCTTTAGTGGCTGTGAATTGAACAACGTTTAAAGGTGCAGTGAGCGCATAGGCCATACAGCCTACTAAGGTAGCTTACGTATTATCATAAGTGCTAAGCGCCATAATGAACTACACAAAATAGTCGATGCCCGATGCCAAAGTAACTTGCCCTGCTGGCGTCATTGCAGGCTCTGTCTGTGCAAGGTTTTTTGCACCAGGCATGCCAGTGGAGCCTTTTTCATCCTGCCTACCTTGATGTTGTTGAGATTGATCAGACACACTGGCATCTGCAAGCTCTAGCCCTTGCTCGTTCAACAGCTCCTTTAAGCGCGGTAGCGTCTGGTCTAGCGCGTCTTTTACGGCAGCATTGGTTGCAACAAAACTTACCGAGGCTTGCTCATTCTGCACTTGGATTTTCACGGTTAATGGCCCAAGCTCTGGTGGATCCAATTGCATTTGCGCAGAATGAATATTTTGCATCACTAAACCTGCCGTGCGCTCAGCAATCACACTGCCCCACTGCCCCTTCCCAAACTGTACATCCACCGGTACCGATACGCGTCCGCCAATGCCACTAAAGCTTTGCAAGCTGGTATTATTGACTCCACCTTCAACCTTGAGCGCAGGCGCCGCGCGCTCTGGTTTTAACGAAAGCTCCAAATCTAGCTCTAACGGAGTCACAACCTCTTTAAAGCTCACCACGTCCGTGCTAGTGCGGTTTGACACCCCAGCATTGAACTGTACCGATACTGCGCCAGTAGCAGCCTGGCCACCAGGTGGTACTGGCGCCACAAGCTCTGAACCCACGGTAACAACAGTGCTTGGTGCCGTGTTTGCTCTATCTCTATCCCCCCGAGGCAACGGTGGCAGTAGTACTGGTACCGCAGAAGTACCTGATACACCATCTTGTACAACATCACCTTGGTTAGTGCCAGCCGCTGTTGAGCTAGGGAGCACCGGGCGTGCAATCGTAGTTGCCTGAGTTACATCTAACTGTTCTGGTTCTGGCGCTAACGCCTCTGCCTTCCTATTTCCTTTTTTGAGGCCATCATCTTGTAGCACCAGCGTCACTACAACCGGATTTAGGGCTTGATCATCCACTCCAGCGTTTTGCTCAGGCACTCGGGTCAAAGAATTATTAACATTAGTAACCACCTCAGCAGCAGGTGCTAAGCCAGATACGGGAGCTTGAATACCTTGCGTTTGCTCAAAATCAAGACCAAAATCAGGCGTCAATGTGACGGTTGATTCGCCATCAATATTTAGGGGCTCGTCGCTTAAAGTATCAACGCCTTGCGTAAAGGCCCCTGGTAACTTCAACCCAAACGCACCACCGGGCCCTGACAAAGGTGTCGTGCCGGGTAAGTCCAAACCAAGAGAGGAGGCCCCTGCTAACAACGTTATAGGCTGCTGCGCTAGACCTTGAGGTATTGAAGGTAACGGCACCACTCCTTGCGCCGCCTCATTTAAGCTTTCCTCGACCGAAAATTTCTCACCTACAGGTTTAGCGTCTACCGGTTTGGCATTAACGGGGCTAGAAGCTTCAGCCATAGATTGGCCAAACGATGCGCCCGCACCCTCAGGAGCGCTGGTATCTGCCGTTGTAGCAGATACCACTTGCTCGTCGTTGCCGTTAGCCAATGGTTGCTGAGCCGTTGAAGAATATAGTGCGCCTAAGGGGGACTGCGGTGCCGGCGTCATAGTGTTTTCCTGTTTAACGGGGAATGTTTATCTAAACCATCAGAAGTAATTGAACACACTACGATTGTGCTATTACTCGCTAACAGTAAAAGCAAACCTTATGCCGAAAGACGGGCGTTATTTTGATTTTTTGAGTTAAAAAAAAGAGTGTAAAATCAGAAGGTTGGGAGGGAAAAGGGGGGCAGAAAGACGTTGCCCAATAAATTGACGCTAACAGCTCTTTAGTACATCGCAAACAGCGGCAAACTCTTGCTCTATATCGGCAAAAAGTTGCTGCATGCCATCGGGGGTTTGGTTTTTACCTAATACTTCTAGCTCTGCGCAAATATCGCCTAAAGGGCCAGCACCGATATTACGACTACTGCCTTTTAAGCCGTGAGCTTCTGCGTAAATTACGTCAAAATTCTCTGCAGGAACAGCCTTTGCAATCAAAGCCATTCGGCCACCGCCATCGTCCACA
>CAYZQH010000005.1:22503-29059 GCA_964480055.1 uncultured Cellvibrionaceae bacterium | reverse complement strand
AAACAAAACACGCAAGGGATTATCCCAAAGAGCATTGCCGCTGCGCAGGAAACGGCAGGTGCTAAATAAATGAATTTAGATGCTCGCTTGGAATTACGCTTCACAAAAGCCTCCATCCGCAGTATGACATCCAGAGCACGCTTCTATAGATACTAAAGCAAAAATAATCAACAACTTCTTCATGGTGTTTGTCCTTGGTGATATGCGGATGAAGTTGACATACCGTTATTACGGGTTGAGTGGTTTTGGTGTTGACTCTTTTTGTAGGGTAGACCGAGCAACCCCCATAATAATGAGTACTTCACAAGGGGGGTATCTTTTTAACAAAGAAATTGACCTAAAGCTGGACCATTCAGCCCCTGGGTTAAAATTGTCACTTTTCTTAAAGTTGAGTTTCTTAAGGCCTACCATGCATTCGCCTTGCATTATTGCAGCACCCACGGTAGCCGCATTCAGCGCAGATGATTGATGGCGTTGGGATATGGCCTCATAGGAAAAATCAGCCGCCGTAGTATCGTTCATTAAGTTAGCGGCCAAAAGCCCTGTGATTAACCTCATAACTTGCTTTAGCATGCTAAGTATTCACTCCTTTCTAAGAGTAAACTCTTTATAGGAGGTTTGGGGGACGCCTTTTAACGATCCTGAAACAGAAGAGGTTATGGTGCCATTAAAGTACTGTGGCGGCCAGGCGAATGTTGCCAGCTAAAGCCAGCCTTTTTGGTGGGCTATGCGTGCGGCATCAACGCGGTTAGTGGCGTTCAGTTTACCGATGGCGCTGGATAAATAATTGCGTACCGTCCCTTCTGATAAAAACAGCTGCCCAGCAATGCTGGCCGTACACACTCCTTGCGATGCAAGCTTTAGCGCTTTGCGCTCTTTATCTGTGAGTGGGTCGTTATCCCCAAGTGCGGCTATTGCCAGCTCTGGCGCTACAACTTTTTGCCCTTGCGTAATTTGTTTGAGCGCAGCAGCCAGTTTGTCTGAGGGCGCGTCTTTTAAAATAAAGCCATCCACACCCAAGGCCAGTGCGCGTTTAATATACCCGGCACGTCCAAACGTGGTAACAATGAGTACTTTAATATGAGGATACTGGGCCTTTACATGTGCAGCTAATTCTATGCCGGTCATGTTCGGCATTTCTATATCGGTGACTACCACGTCAATATCTTGAGCGTTATTGCGCAAGTATGCCAGGGCTTGTTCGCCGTCTTCAGCTTGTGACATCACTTGAATAGCTGGCTCCAAGTTTAGCAAGGCGCACAAGGCACCGCGCACTAGGGCTTGGTCTTCAACTATTAATAGGTTCATAAACGGCGTCCCTAAGGGTAACCTCCACACTGGTACCCACGGTATTTTGTGTGGTCATTGTGCCATCAAGTTGCGTTAGCCGCTCTTTTATTCCATTTAGGCCGTTGCCAGCAATAAGATTGGCGGCTTGGCCGTTGTCGTAAACGCGTAAATGCAATGCTGAACCTTGAGGAATTAAACTAATCTCCGCTTGATTACCAGAGCTATGGCGCAAAATATTAGTGACGCATTCGGTTAGAATAAAGGTTAGCGCCGCTTCTGCCGGTGGTTTTAGTGCAGGGTAGCTACCGTGTACCGTAGCGTTAAATCCAGCTTCTTGTAAGCGCGTGGTCAATTGCTTGAGCGTTTCGTTGACATCGATATGCTTGTACCCGCCAATTACCTCGCGCACGTTTTCTAGGGCGCCTCGGGATATGGCTTCCACTTCGGAAATTTCAAGCAGTGCCTTTTTTATATCACCTTGTGCGCCTAATTTTTTAGCCAGCTCGGCCTTAAGTGTAATGCTGGTGAGTGTGTGGCCCAAGGTGTCGTGTAGGTCGCGAGCAATTCGCTCACGCTCAACAGTTTTTACCAGTTGGCCCTTTTCCTTTTCATTTTTTAGCGCATCCCACTGATGGCGCTCATCTTGTTGAATAAATGCACCCATAAACCCAAGGGTAATAATAGGAAATAAACCTGGGAGTAGATAATAGGGCGTCCAAAGCCCAAACAACTGAGCGGCCAATAATAGGTCTGCCAAAGCAATGGTGCAAATCACCAGTGCCTTGTCCTTTTTTAGAAAAAACCCGGCAAAAAAACAACCGTAACTCATAAACATGCTGGCAGAGGGGTTAACGCTGGAGGTAAATAATCCTAACCCTAGCATTGCAAAAATGAGCGGTACGTGTAGTTTTTTCGGAGCAATAACAAAGGACCAATACAGCGCCACAAACACTAGATATAGTGCAGTGGATATAGCAATCACTCTTGGCTCGGCTTGAACAATTGGCAAAAAATAAAAAAGACTGAACATCAAAGAAAGCCACGTCCATGGCTTTTCTATGCGTGGTTGATAGGTTGTGGTGTTAGAGTTCATTGAGCTTCCACGTTTCGTGAATTGGGTAGTTTGGCAAAAGCGAGGGCTATTTTATATTTACCCCTCATTTGTTTGATAATGAAATATGCTGGGCGATTAAATAGTTAGCCCAGGCATGATTAGGGGTGAGCGTGAGTGCCTGTTGCCAGTACTGCTGCGCTGCTTTTTTATTGCCTTGCTCTAAGTGAGTTAACCCCATTAACACCAGTGCATCCGCATGGCCCCAATAGCGATCGCTCTCTTCTGTCTCTGGGTATGCGGCCAAGGATTTTGCCAATACGGCTTGTGCTTTAACTTTGCTGCCACCAAACATTGTGGGTGTATTGTAATCTAGGGTCGCTTTAAAAAAGAGCACCAACGCATTGTTGGGCGCTAAGCTAAGCGCTTGCTGCATGGTTGTTTGCGCGCGCGGCCCGTAGGTAGCGGCTTTGGCTGAGTCTACTCCAATGCTGAAGCCATACACGTTTGCCAGCAGAGCCATTGCCTCTGCATCACTGGGCGTCTGCGCAGTGTAAGCTTCTAGCGTCGTGACCAAACGGTTTAATTCTATTTTAGCGTCACCTGTTTTTTGGCTGATTAACAGTGCCGAGGCTAATCGGTACTGCGCGATAAATTGATCAAAGCCATGAAGACTTTGGCTAAAGGCTTCTAGTTGAGAGGTGTTTTGAGTATTAAAGGCTTCATCGATTGCGGCCAGTTGTATGGAGTCAGCTTGGCTAACTGGGTGAAATAAACTGGTACACATTATTATGGCAAGGGATGCGATAGATTGGGTTATTGAGTTCATGAGGTTCTCCCTGAAAGCGCCGCCTCGACGAGGCGAATAACGCTTCAGGGATAGTGTGGCGGCTAGGTGAGCATTTTGTTATGGGCAGGTATCATCAGTTTTAATGACTTTTGTCATGAATGCATCTCTAAAATTTATTATTTTGGAGGTGTTCGTGAATAATAACCGGTTACCAAGGGTTAGACGGAACGTGTATATCCCCATTTAACGCGCGTGGGTAAGTCATAACAGTAAAGGGTATTTTTGTGATTGTACCTTGCTGCATGACAGTGACGGAATGACGCAATACTTCGTACCCATGTTTGCGATAATAGGGCGTTAAGCGACCTGGGCAAAATAGGGCATAGGTGGGTGGTTCCAAGTTAGTGCCCGCCGCAGGTACCGTGTCATAGTAGGTGTGCACGGCGTTAAACAGTTGCGCGGGTACACCGTGGCCCTGAAACTCTGGCCGAACCACCACACCGCCTACACCAATAACGGTTATGGTTGTGCCTGCACATTCGATTAAACACGGGCCAAACCCTATATGTGCCACAACATCGTTGGTTTGCGTCTTAGCAATTGCATGCAAAGGTAAGCTACGCCATGCGTAAGGCACGCCCTCTTCAGGAAATACTCGCTCACGCCAATTGGTTAAGTTTGCCCAGGATTCAGGCGAAAGAGATTGTGTAACGGAAACAGTAAATACTGTAGGCATGTTTTGCAGCTCATTTAAGTCAACCATACCCAGTTGCGTAAGCTCCAGGCCTTAAAAAATAGGTACTGAATAATATATTTTGTACACAGAGCTCGGAATATACAGACAGTTGCTATGGCAAAGTAAAAAATGGGGCTTAAAAGCCCCAAGCCTTGAGATTGTAATTAATAACCCTAAGAAAAAATTAACTTCTGCGTAAGTGCAAACAATTTTTCTGCAATGCGATAATAAATATCAAGAGCAGAGCCAAAATATTTACCGTGCCCGCAGCGGGTTGCTCACTGGGTATTGATTTTGGTTGCTCACTGGCCGCAAAACGGGCACTTAAGGTTTGGTTTGAGTCTAATTGGTTAAATGTTACAGAGTTTACCGCGCCTAAATTTACGCCGTTTTTAAAAACCGCATCAATTTGGTAGCCCATGTTTGGGTGAAGAGTAAAGGTACTTTGTGTGTTGGCGTTTACTCTGATTGTGCCGGGGGTAATAAAGCCGTTAGCCGTTTGATTGACTTCAATGGTAAATTGCATCGGCTTAGGCTCTGGTGTAGGTGCAGGCCCATTTTGTGGGGCTTGGGCCATAATGGCCGGTGCAATCTCAGTGGTGAAATAAGCCACTGGTACTAAGGATGCATTGGCATCAATAGATATTTCTCGTGCGGCCCAACCGGTACCGGTCAACGGGAACATTTTTAACCCGGGCTTTGAATTAAACGGCGGCATATCTCCGTCGTTAGCATTAGTCCAATTGTTGGGCCCTAAAATCATTTTACCCGCCCAACTGTCGTCTCCGTTGGCGCCGTCGTGAGTGCGTTCAATGGCATGTTCAAATTGGCCGTATCCACCTGCGGTAAACATGGTTATGTTTATGGCGTTAATGCCAGCAATATGGTCTAGCACTTGTATAGCTGCGCGCGCATATAGGGCGGCATTATTGGCGTCACTCTGTTTGCGCTTAATCTCGCTCGCTGCCATGAGTATACGAGCGTCATTTAAGGCCATGCGGTGAGAGCCCCAGCGTACATTGTTGTCGGCATTATTTTGGTCGCCCACATCCCACTGATTAGAGCGCGCGTCCCACGTTACACCGGGGTAGCCCTTTGCTTGATTGGCGTGAATTTCATCTGCTTTGCGGATAATACGGGTTTTTGTCTGTGACAAATTAATATCGTGTAGCTGCTCATTCGTAATCAGTGAAAGGTTACCTTCAGTAGATACCGCTCCCCACCAAAACGACGTAATATCATTAAACCGCTGGTGGCTCGTCACTCGGTTTTTAAGCTCTTGGGCATCGCTGGTGTGGCCCAGCGCAAGTGCGGCCAAATAAGATTCCACCAATGCTGCGTAATGGTCGTCCTCTGTGTTGTCTTTGTGGCTAACACAATTGTCATTTAGCATTTTAGGGTCGCGGTAGATGCTGGTGTTGTCGTTATCTGGATACATGCCGCCTTCACCACCAAAGCTGTCGGCTTGGTTGCACGTTACCGGTTCGCCCTCGGCATTACTTAGCGCCATTTGCGCGCGCTGGTAGGCGTCATTGGCGGTGTTTTGGTCGCCATATTTTTTGTGAAGCCGCGCCATGGCCGCCAGCGTACGCGCAGTAGCGTAGGTTGCCTTGGTTTCTGGCTCTGATATACAAGTGCCGCTGGTGTGAGGCGAGCAGTTAGCCCAAGATTCATTCACATGGGTGTGAAATTTGGGGATGGCCAACTTGCGGGTGTGTGACAGCACATGATTAAACTGCTCGGTGATTATTTTTAGCTGGTCATACACTGAGCGCGCACCACCATAATTGCTACTGTAGTAGGTATTAATTGCGGGGTAAGTTTCTAACAAGTTAATTAAAGACCAGGCCGCTTCAGCGGTGTTCACTGGGTACGCGCCATTGTCACCAGCGTCTTTTACGTAACTAAAACTTAAGTTCAGCCCGTTTTGCCAGTTATTTTTAGCGTTTGTAAAAGTGGCATGCGCCTCATGATCTTTAAAATAATCAAAAAACTCGTATTTAATATTACCGTATGGGTCACTTGAAATATCAAACGGTGGTGATTGTTGGCCGTTGACTTCTAGGCGCAAGTTGTTGCCGAGTGTGGTGCATTTAGAGAAGTCAATGCGGTAAAAACTATCGCCACTGCTTTGGTCATTGGCCACATAGGTATCTTCTGTGCCAGAGCAGTTAATTCCCCTTACAGACCAGCGTACCGTGCCGGTATTTGAGCTTAAATAAAGCGCAAGCTTATTGGCCTCAGGCAAATACCCTGCGTAATTAATGCGAAACATAGAATTCAGCTGACTGCTGTCGTCCGCGGCGTAGCTAGTTGGCACAACGGCAACAAGGATGGGCAGTGCTGCGGCTAATAATTTTTTGAATACCACTTAGGGCTCCGGTGAGTTTTTGATTTGTGTTATAAAATGATGATTGGGGGGCGAATAGGGGCTGCGCAGCCCCTATTATTACTGGCAGTTAGCGTACCCATTTTAAGGGTGGAGTTATGTAATCGGTTTCACAGTTATTGGTGCGCGACGATACGCGTTAATAAATAGCTGTTTAGTTGATTAAATAATCGCTACTGTTTTGCCGTGTTTGATTCTGTATTGACGTATGCAATATAGCTAAGCGGGATGCGCTATAGCTGTAAATAACAGTGATGAATTAAGTGCCGTATTCAGCTCACCTAACTATGACAATTGTAG
>CAYZQH010000005.1:0-22403 GCA_964480055.1 uncultured Cellvibrionaceae bacterium | reverse complement strand
ATAACAGTGATGAATTAAGTGCCGTATTCAGCTCACCTAACTATGACAATTGTAGTAGTGCAGCCGCAGTGACCGATGCGGGTCGTTCACAAGGATAATCCTGTTGTTGACATCCAGGCCATTATCCATTTTTCATAGGTATTTATGACTGGGTGATTGCTGACAAGGGCGCGCCCAATTTTGATTGTTATTCGTTGGCGGTCGTTATCAAGTAAGAATGGGCCTGGTGCTTTCTGCACGTTTGGTAATTACCGGGTTTTTTACTGGTCAGTTTTGATAGCGGTAAATCAAATTGGATTAAAAGCCCGCAATAGCTTAGGCCAATACATCAGTAATGCCAGTGCGCGCAAAACAACATAACCAATAAAGCTTAACCACTGTCCGGTCACACCCCATGGTTGCAATGCAAAAAATAGAGCAATAAAGCCTAAGCTTGATAATACGGACGCATTGCGCATGGCCGCAGATTGTGTTGCGCCAATAAATATGCCGTCAAGCTGAAACGCCAAAAAAGACAGAGCGATATATAAGCAGGCCCAGGGTAGAAACTGTTGCAGAACAGTGATGACGTGTATGTCTTGAGTTAACTGCGCTGCTAAAGGTACGCCAAGCATATAAATACTGGCGGCTAATAAGGCGGCAACGCCAAGCGCCCATTGGGTGGTGAGTAGGACTGCTTGTTTAAACAATTGGATTTTTTGGGCGCCCAATGCGTACCCTGCCCAGCCCTCTACAACAAAGGCAAAGCCATCTAAGAAGAATGCACTAAAAGAAATAAATTGCAGCAATATATGGTTGGCAGCTAAGACGCTGTCGCCATAGCTGGCAGAAGCATTGGTAAACCATGCAAAGCTTAACAATAAAAATAGTGTGCGAATAAATATGTCGCGGTTATGGGTGAGTAACGCTTTATAATCTGCCCAATAAAAGAGGTTGCGCATTATTTCGGGTAATGCAATGGTAGGAATACCACGGGCAGGTTTTTTTTGGGTGTATGTGCCAATAAGCTTACTTGCAACCAATAAAAAAATAAGCCACTCGGCAATTAACGTCCCATAGGCAATGCCCTCCAACCCCCAACCTAGGCTGTAGCCTAAGGCTATACTCAATACCGCGTTGCAGCCATTCAGTGCCAATTGCAAAGTAAGTAGTTGGCCGGTTTTACCCAGGCCAATAAGCAAGCCAGAAACAACATAAAGGCTTAGCGTAGCCGGCGCACCCCAGAGTCGAATGGTGAAATAGGTCTTAGCGGCTTGCTCTACTTCGGCACTGCCTTGAAATAGCATTAAGCTAAGCCATTGAATGGGCCACTGCAGTAAAAGCAAAACACCGCCAAGCAACCAGGCCAGGGCTAAGCCTCGCGCTAGGGTTTGATACAGGGCATGCCATTGTTTAGCGCCATAGTGCTGCGCTACAAACCCTGTGGTGCTCATGCGCAAAAAGCCAAACGCCCAAAAAATAAAATTGAAAATAAGCGCCGCCAGAGCAAGGCCGCCTAGGTGTTTGGTGGTACCGGTATTACCCACAATGGCCGTATCGACTAAGCCTAGTAACGGAGTGGAGGCGTTGGCTAATATTATAGGCCAAGCCTTAAGGAATACCTGCGAGTGACTGAACTGCATAATAGAGTGCAAAAAGGCGCATGCATGGAAGGGCACCCTATTGTATCAAATATTCCAATAGAAAATATGCGTACATCCGAACGAAGATGTTGGTAGCTTTAACGGCTGCATTTAATGTCAGCAACTTGGTTTGCTGGTAGATATTATCAATGATGTTCACAAACTGAGTAATATGTTTGGAAATACCGTTGAGTTTAGGTACGCGCTTTAGTGAATGGTGGGTTCATCGACAATTCGGCTCAACTCAGAGCTATCTTATTGAGCGCAATGGTTGACGGGTCGTAGATGGCAGGCCTAGCCATGCTGCTTACATTGCCATGGAAAGCTCGCCGAGGGTTTTAGCCACCAAAACTTCTCAATAGAATGCTATGCCATCTTTGTGACCAATGCTCTGGGGCGACGGTTTTGAGGGTGGTTTAATTGCTATTTTGAATAACCTTTCTTAATTCAATGTTACCTGGCGGCATGAGTAATTCTAATGCGGGCATAGCCTCATCTAACACAAACTCTAAATCTGGCGAACCACTGCAATTACCTTGCGCATCTTCAAAATAAACCTCTATATGATCACTTTGTGCTGGTTTTATGTATTTACAGCGCTTATCGGTAATAGAACTTGTGAGTTTTTGCAGTGTAAATAAACATTGACCATCTTGGCGAAACTCAACCAATATTTTCGGGTTATAAATGCTCTCCCATTGGCCGATTAAAGGCGGGGGTGTTGAATTATTTACGGCGCAATGACTGCACAAAACCGCCGCCAGCAAAACGCATAAAAAACGAGTTAGCGTGCACTCACTTAATGAGTTAAATAAAAATACCCTGGTATTACAGGCAAGTTTTAGTAAGCACATTAGTTGTTGCGTGGCTAAATTAAATGGCAGTTTTGTGAAGCGCGACATACTTTGACTCTCCAGTTGAGGGGTTCAATAAGTTAGTGTGAATTATTCGCCGCTTTAATACTAAATCACTAGTACACTAAGGTGTGGATATTTGTCCAAGTGCGATTTTTTTATGTGTTTATGGTGTTTGGGCAAGCAAGCCTGACTTGTTACCTAAGCCAACTAAACCCTTAAATCAAGCTAGGCGCACATTAGTAAGATGCGTATAACAATAAAATGTAAGTATTATCGCCCGGTTTCTAACACAAGTGTTTTGGCTGAAAATTTATGTACGGCTAAAACACTTTGGTAGACACAAACTAGAGCCGTCAGCACATTAAGTTACTAATATAAACCGTTAAAAATAACAGTAACGCAATGGTTCCAGGGGCATAGAGCAGTATCTTGCATTGCAAAAAATATGGTTACAAAGTGAAGAATATAACGGCTGATCTGTTAGCAATATCCACAACAATTATAACTTAGTTTGTTGGTATGAAGCCCCGTTTATACACAGGGTTACATGACACCGAGACAAGCTTGGATCAGCTTTTTACATAGGTTTTATCGTTTAACGTTACCAACTAATTTTGGAGTAACTTTGCATGGTTAAGTCATGGTTGCGCGCACTGGATCTGTTGCGTATTGGGAGCAGGTTAATTCCTGTGTCTATCGTGCTGTCAACTACAGCGTGTTTTGATTTGGGCGAGAATGAAGCCGAGCCGCCAATGAGCGCTAGCTCGTCGTCTAGCTCTTCCTCCTCTTCTTCCTCTTCGAGTTCGTCTAGTGCTTCAAGCTCTAGTTCCAGCAGTAGTTCATCTTCTGGTCAAGCGGCCAAGACCGGAGCTACAGCGCAAGAGGAAGACGGCTATTGCTCTTCTGAAGAGTGGATAGAAGACGAGCATGACGGCTATACCGGTAAAGGGTTTGTCAATACTCCCAACATGTTCGGTAAGAAGGTCATTTGGGATGTGCGTGCCGAAGACGCCACCAATGCAAATTTAACCATACGTTACGCCAACGGCAAGCCCGCCCGCTTAGCGAATGTTTGGGTCAATGGCATGGAGCAACCGGCTTCATTTGCCTTTGAAACCACAGGCAACTGGGCGACTTGGGGTGAAGAAACCGTACCGGTTTGGCTAGACAAGGGCCAAAATAAATTGACGGTGATTGCCAGTAACAGCAGCGGTTTGGGCAATATCGACTTTTTGTACGTTGAAAGCCAAGACGATGTTACAGTGAGCTTTGGCGACTGTAATTTTGATGATCAATCGTCTAGTAGCTCTTCTAGTTCATCCAGCAGCTCGTCTAGCTCAAGTAGTTCTTCAAGCTCTAGTTCTTCGAGTTCCTCAAGCTCTAGCTCCAGTAGCTCGTCTTCTTCAAGCAGTACTTCTAGCTCGAGCAGTTCTTCGTCAAGTAGCTCCAGCTCCAGTAGCTCGAGTTCCTCAAGTTCTAGCTCCAGTAGCTCGTCTTCTTCTTCAAGCAGTGCTTCTAGTTCGAGCAGCTCTTCGTCAAGTAGCTCCAGCTCGAGTAGTTCTTCCAGTTCCAGCAGTTCTTCAAGTTCTAGCAGTTCTTCTAGCTCAAGCAGCTCGTCCTCTTCAAGTTCATCGAGTTCAAGTAGTTCGTCTTCTAGCAGCTCTAGTTCAAGTAGTTCATCGTCATCGAGCTCCTCTAGTAGTTCGTCTAGCTCTTCAAGCTCTTCTTCGGGAATGGTAATTGCCGATGCGGATATGGATGGCGTGCCAGACGGTCAAGATGCGTTCCCTAATGACCCAACGGAGTCTGTAGATTCTGACTCGGACGGCGTTGGTGACAATGCTGACGCGTTCCCGAACGACGCTTCTGAGCAAAAAGACTCTGATGGCGACGGTGTCGGCGATAAGTCTGATGCCTTCCCAAGTGATAAAGAGGAATCTTTAGACAGCGACAATGACGGCGTTGGCGACAATTCGGACGCTTTCCCAGCTGACCCAAGTGAATCCAAAGATACCGATGGTGACGGTGTAGGTGATAGCGCAGATGCCTTCCCAGAGGACAAGTCAGAAACGGCCGATATGGATAAAGACGGTGTGGGTGATAACGCAGATGCCTTCCCAATGGATGCCAGAGAAACAGTGGACACAGATATGGATGGTGTAGGCGATAACGGCGATGCCTTCCCTGATGACGCCAATGAGTCTAAAGACACCGATATGGATGGCGTAGGCGATAAGGCTGATGCTTTCCCAACCGATCCTACAGAAACAATGGATTCAGACGGTGATGGCGTTGGCGACAACTCAGACCCATTCCCGAATGATCCGAATGCTGACAAAGATACTGATGGCGACGGCGTAGGCGATAATGTAGATGCCTTCCCAGAAGACCCAGAAGAAACCAAAGACAGCGATAAGGATGGCGTAGGTGACAATGCTGATGCCTTCCCAACGGATCCGAAGGAAACCAGTGATGCGGACAACGACGGCGTGGGTGACAAAGCGGATGTTTTCCCAATGGACCCAACAGAAACTAAAGATACGGATATGGACGGCATTGGCGATAACTCAGATGCCTTCCCTATGAACCCAGAGGTTTCCGTAGATTCAGATAACGATGGCGTAGGTGACAAGCTGGATACGTTCCCGAATGACCCAACTGAAACCAAAGACAGTGATATGGATGGTGTGGGTGACAACGCCGACAAATTCCCAACTGACGGAACGGAAACCAAAGACACCGACGGTGATGGCGTGGGCGATAACGCCGATGAATTCCCTGAGGACGCTAAGGAAACTGTGGATTCAGATATGGACGGTGTAGGCGATAACGGTGATGCCTTTCCTAACGACGCTAGTGAGACCAAAGACTCCGATATGGATGGTGCCGGCGACAACTCTGATGTCTTCCCAAATGATGCGAAAGAAACGACGGATTCGGATAAAGATGGCGTAGGCGATAACTCCGATCTATTCCCAGCTGACGCTACCGAAAGTAAAGATACTGATGGTGATGGTGTGGGTGATAACGCAGACGTCTTCCCCATGGACTCTAAGGAGACTAAAGATAGCGATGACGACGGCGTGGGTGATAACGGTGATGCCTTCCCGCAAGATGCGACAGAGCAAAAAGATTCTGACGGCGATAGCGTAGGGGATAACGCAGACGCGTTCCCAATGGACTCGACGGAAACCAAAGACAGTGACATGGACGGTGTGGGTGACAACGCCGATGCAGCGCCAAACGATCCAAACGTATCTGCTGATGCTGATGGTGACGGTGTGGACGACAGCATAGATGCTTTCCCTAACGATAAAAACGAGTCTAAAGACAGTGACGGTGATGGCGTAGGTGATAACGCAGATGCGTTCCCCGCGGACAAAACCGAAACAGCAGATTCAGACAACGATGGTGTAGGTGACAATGCAGATGCCTTCCCGAACGATGCCTCTGAGCAAAAAGACTCTGATGGTGATGGTGCGGGCGATAAATCTGACGCCTTTCCGAATGACAAGTCAGAGACAACCGATAGCGATAAAGATGGCGTAGGCGATAACGCGGATGCATTCCCTGCAGACCCAAGTGAGTCTAAGGATTCAGATGGCGATACCGTGGGCGACAACGCAGACAAATGTGCGAATACGCCCAGCTCGGAAATGGCCAACTCAGAAGGGTGCTCGGACAGTCAAATTACGCTAGACGGTGGGCAGGTGTATGTTGAGTTAACCTGTGCTAGCTGTCATGGCGCAGATGGTGCCGGTGTGGGAACCAACCCAGATATTCGTGGTATGGATGCATCACACATTCGCAAAGCGGTTGCCAACGGCACGTTAATGAAAGCGGTAGGTGGTGCTTGGACAGACAAGCAAATCGACGCAGTGGGTGAGTATATTTCTAAGTGGTCCGCTCCTAAGCTTGATGGTGCGGTTGAATATGCCGGTAGTTGTGCAGCTTGTCACGGTAATGACGGTGCAGGTGTTGGGAACAATCCAGATATCCGAGGCAAAAACGCCGCAGACATACGTACGGCAGTTAAAGATGGAGCAACTATGTCTATCGTAGGTAAAGCCTGGTCAGACGCACAAATTGACGCAATCGGGGGGCATATATCCACTTGGAGTGCTCCGGCGGTGGACGCGGCAGCGCTTTACAGCACAAACTGTGCTTCTTGTCATGGAGCAGATGGCGGTGGTGGTGCTTTCACGGCAGTGAAAGGCAAAAACGCTGCGGACTTCAGACGCGCCATTGGTTCTGTAAGTTTTATGGCAGGGTTTTCAAGCCTAAGTGACGCAGAAGTAGATGCGCTAGGGGCGTACCTAATGGGGTTATAATTCAGCCCTATTCTTGGCTTGAAATACATTTTTTAAGCTAAAAATCACCCCAGAAAACCCAGCTTCGGCTGGGTTTTTTTATCCTTATGAGACTACTCTCACCATTCTTTTATATCTTACTTTTATACAATCGCTCAATGCTATCGGTTGTTTTTAAGGGGGGAAACTACACGACCAGTAATATTGATTCAGGTCTGCAGGAGGGTAAGTGGGCTGAATTTTAAGGGGGTGTAGATCACATGGGGCGTATTCACTGCCCCGGTAGAATAATAGAGGTTAACGTTTCCTATTGGATGCATCACCCTTTCTACGCATAGGTCTAGGCGGGCAGTGAAAGCTTTGAGTGATTTTATCGTCGTCTACGGAATGCAAATTAACATCAAAGCCCCATAGGCGGTGGATGTGTTTAAGTACTTCTTGCGTGGAGTTGGTATCTAAGGGCTGCCGGTTGAATTGTTCGTGATGCAACGTCATGGATCGGTCACCGCGTACATCCACGTCATAGACTTGAATGTTGGGTTCGCGGTTGCCTAAATTATACTGCGCCGACAGCGCCTCGCGTACGGCCAAATAGCCCGAGTCATCATGTATGGCAGTCACGTCTATGGTGCTGTTTTTATCGTCATCTAAAATGCAAAATAGTTTTAAATCTCGCATTACCTTGGGGGAAAGGTACTGCAATATAAAGCTTTCATCCTTAAAATTACGCATGGCAAAATCTAACGTTTCGACCCAATCACTGCCTGCAATATCAGGGAACCAACGCTCGTCCTCTTCGGTTGGCTCTTGGCAGATGCGCTTTAAATCAGTGAACATGGCAAACCCAAGTGCGTAGGGGTTAATGCCGCTGTAATAAGGGCTGTCATAGGGCGGTTGATACACCACTGCGGTATGAGATTGCAAAAATTCAAAAATAAAACCTTCTGTGACCAAGCCACGGTCATACATCTCATTTAAAATAAAATGATGCCAAAATGTAGCCCAGCCTTCATTCATCACTTGCGTTTGGCGTTGAGGGTAAAAGTACTGTGCAATTTTTCTAACAATGCGTACTACTTCCCGTTGCCACGGTTCTAACAAAGGCGCGTGTTTTTCAAAGAAGTACAGTAAGTTTTCTTGTGGTTCGCCAGGGAAGCGAATTTCTTGCTCTTCGCTTTTACTGACGTCACTGGTGGGAATAGTTCGCCATAAATCGTTGACTTGCTTTTGCAAATATTCTTCGCGCTCTTTCTGTCTGGCCTGTTCTTCGTGGGTAGACAGTGGGTAAGGGCGTTTATAGCGATCTACGCCATAGTTCATAATCGCGTGACAGGAGTCTAAAATGGCTTCTACAGGGCCAATGCCAAACTTTTCTTCGCACTTTGCGATATAGTTTTTAGCAAACACTAAGTAGTCAATTATGGCCGTTGCATCCGTCCAGGCCCTAAATAAATAATTGCCTTTAAAAAACGAGTTATGGCCATAGCAAGCGTGAGCAATGACCAATGCTTGCATGGTCATGGTGTTTTCTTCCATTAAGTAGGCAATGCAAGGGTTGGAGTTAATGACTATTTCATAGGCTAGCCCCATTTGTCCGCGCTGGTAAGACTGTTGTACATTTAAAAATTGCTTACCGTAAGACCAGTGGTTGTAGCCCAGCGGCATGCCCACAGAGGCGTAGGCATCCATCATTTGCTCTGAACCAATCACTTCAATTTGGTTGGGGTAGGTATCTAAACCATATTCTTTGGCAATTTCTGAAATAGCATTATCGTATTGTTCAATAAGCTCAAAATTCCATTCCGACGTGGTAGATATAGGCTCTTTGGCACGCTCCATTTATGCCACCTTCTTTTTAAATAAGTCACGAAATACCGGATATATATCCGCAATGCTCTCTAGCTGACGCATGGCAAAGGTGTCTTTAAAGGCGGCGCCCACACGCTCGTAGGATTCCCACAGGGCTTGATGCTCGCGTGAGGTAATTTCAATATAAGAAAAATACTGAAGTTTGGGCATGAGCTTTTCTTGCAGTAATTTTAAACAGATGGACGAGTCGTCGTTCCAGTTATCGCCATCAGAGGCTTGCGCGGCGTATATATTCCACTGCGATGGCGGGTAACGGTCATCTATGATTTCATTGGTAAGTTTCAATGCACTAGAAACAATCGTTCCGCCGGTTTCTCTGCTATAAAAAAACTCTTCCTCCTCCACTTCTTTGGCACTGGTGTGGTGACGAATAAAAACCACTTCGGTTTTGTCGTAATTACGCTGTAAAAATAAGTACAGCAACATAAAAAACCGTTTGGCGATATCTTTAGTGGCTTGGTCCATTGAGCCAGACACATCCATAATGCAAAACATGACGGCGCGCGACGATGGAATGGGCTCCTTAACAAGCAAGTTGTATTTTAGGTCAAAGTCGTCAATCCACGGTACGCGCTTTATTTTGGCTTTGAGTTGCTCTATTTGCCCCAGTAAGTCATTGCGTAGGGCAATTTGTTCGGGTGTGGAGGCATCTTTTATTTCCTCTAACTGAGACTCTAAGTCTTTAACCGCACGGCGCTTGCTGCCAGTTAAGGCAATACGTCTGGCGTTAGCAGAATGTAAAGAGCGCACAATATTGATCTTACCTGGAGCGCCTTCGTTGGATATGCCAGCGCGGTGATATTTAAATTCATCTGCACCCAGCAATTGACGTTTTAAAAGGTTGGGCAAGGCTAAGTCTTCAAACATAAAGTTTAAAAACTCTTCTTGGGTGATGTTAAAAACAAATTCATCCATGCCTTCGCCAGAGTCACTGGCTTCGCCTTTTCCGCTTCCACCACCACCGCCCTCGGGGCGTTTTATTTTGTCGCCTCTTACAAAATCTTTGTTACCCGGTAGGACACGGTTGTTGCGGCCACCTTTGCCGTGGTGAAAGATGGGTTCGCCAATGTCCTTTGATGGGATGCTAATTTGCTCGCCGCTATCGGTATCTGTAATAGAGCGACTATTGATAGAGTCAGACACCGCTTTTTTAATGTGATGGCGGTACCGCTCCAAAAACCTCTGGCGGTTAACGGTGCTTTTATTTTTTGAGTTTAACCGACGGTCTACGATATAGCTCACTCAGCACTCCTACTTACCGAATATGATGGGTGCGCATAGCTTTAAGCTGCGCACCTTTGGGCTCCGTTTAGGAGCCCGGTTCTGCACAACGCCACAGTGGGCGCATTGAGAAAAAAGTTACCAAAAAACTATTGTGACTTACGGACGCGTAAGTACCACTCAGACAGCAGGCGTACTTGTTTCTCTGTGTAGCCGCGCTCTGTCATGCGGGCAACAAAATCTTGATGTTTTTTCTGGTCTTCTTTGGAGGATTTGGTGCTAAATGATATGACTGGCAGTAAATCTTCCGTATTTGAAAACATTTTTTTCTCGATCACAACCCGCAGTTTCTCGTAGCTGCTCCATACGGGGTTTTTGCCGTTGTGATTGGCCCGAGCCCGTAAGACAAAATTGACTATCTCATTACGGAAGTCTTTAGGGTTAGATATACCAGCGGGCTTCTCAATTTTCTCTAACTCTTCATTTAGGGAGGCACGGTCTAATATTTCACCGGTTTCTGGGTCGCGGTATTCTTGGTCTTGTATCCAGAAATCTGCGTAGGTTACATAGCGATCAAAAATATTTTGCCCGTATTCTGCGTAGCTTTCTAAATACGCGGTTTGTAGCTCTTTACCTATAAATTCTACGTAGCGTGGGGCCAGGTATTCTTTAATAAAGGCCAGGTAGCGGGTTTGCTGCTCCTCTGGGAATTGCTCTTGCTCTATTTGTTGTTCTAGCACGTACAGCAAGTGCACCGGGTTGGCGGCAACTTCCGTTGGGTCAAAGTTAAATACGCGGGATAAAATTTTAAAGGCAAAACGGGTAGAAAGCCCGTTCATGCCTTCGTCTACCCCTGCGGCATCTTTGTATTCCTGTAAAGACTTGGCTTTTGGGTCTGTATCTTTCAGGTTTTCGCCGTCATAGACTCGCATTTTAGAGAACAGGTTAGAGTTCTCTGGGGTTTTAAGTCGTGATAGTGCAGAGAACTGTGCCAGCATTTTTAATGTGTCTGGTGCGCAAGGGGCGTGGTTTAAAGAGCTGTGTTGCAGCAGTTTTCTATAAATAGCGACTTCTTCAGAAACGCGCAAGCAATAAGGTACTTTGACAATATAAACACGGTCTATAAATGCCTCATTGTTCTTATTGTTTTTAAAGGCCTGCCATTCAGATTCATTGGAGTGTGCAAGCACTACGCCTTCAAATGGAATGGCACCTAAGCCTTCAGTGCCGTTAAAGTTGCTCTCTTGGGTGGCCGTTAATAGTGGGTGTAGCACCTTAATAGGGGCCTTAAACATCTCCACAAACTCCATAAGGCCTTGGTTGGCACGACAAAGCCCGCCAGAAAAGCTATAAGCGTCTGGGTCGTTTTGGGGGAAGTCTTCCAGCTGGCGAATATCGACCTTACCCACTAAAGAGGAGATATCTTGGTTATTTTCATCGCCCGGTTCGGTTTTAGAGATGGCAATTTGGTTCAATATAGATGGGTGAACTTTAACCACTTTGAATTTACTGACGTCTCCGCCGTATTCATGCAAGCGTTTAACCGCCCATGGGGACATCACGGTTTTTACGTATCGGCGCGGAATACCATAATCTTCTTCTAGAATCTGACCGTCTTCGTCCGGGTTAAATAGGCCTAAAGGCGATTCAAATACCGGAGAGTCTTTCAAGCAATAAATTGGTTGTTTTTCCATCAGTTGCTTGAGCTTTTCTGCCAGTGAGGATTTACCGCCGCCCACCGGGCCCAGTAAATAAAGGATTTGCTTTTTCTCTTCTAGGCCTTGAGCGGCATGGCGGAAAAACGACACAATTTGCTCAATGGCCTCTTCCATGCCGTAGAACTCTTCAAACGCTTGGTAACGCTTAATGATCTTGTTAGAAAATATGCGGCTAGTGCGTGACTCCTTAGAGGTATCAAAAACCTCTGGCTCACCGATGGCCAGTAACATACGCTCTGCTGCGGACGCATAAACTGACGGGTCAGATTTGCATAAATCCAAGTACTCTTGGATGGACATTTCCTCTTGCTGTGTCGCTTCAAACCGGTCTTGGTAATGACTAAAGATCGACATTGAGAACCCTCCTAAAATGGCGTGGCGGTGCGATTTGAGTGGCAACGTCTCGCTAGAATGTAAATACGCTGAAAATTACCCCTTTATAATCTTAAGCATAGACGTTGCTAATTTTTACGCCCGTTCGCTGTAACAAATATTTGTAGTTTTTTGACCCTGAAAAAGATTTTTTGGTTCCAAGGAGCGCGCTTGGTCCACCAAAATGGCTTATCAAATACGAATCAAAATACATTTAAAATTTAATTCAAAAACTGCGCCAATAATAGGTCCGTTAGTGTTGGCTATGGGGCTGAAGCAGGCCGTAACCTCTTGGCGCCGCAGTGGCAGGGGGTTTAGCGTGCGCGTGCCACAATGTAGGCTGATAAGTCTCTTAGGATTTCAGCATCTGCACTGAACTCTTCTAGGGCATTTAGAGCTTGCTGGTGAAGTTTCAGAGCCTTCTTTTTAGCGCCCTCCAACCCTAAGTGCGATACGTATGTGGGTTTATTGCGTTCGGCGTCTGCGCCTTGGCGTTTTCCTAGGGTTTGAGTGTCGGCTACTACGTCTAAAATGTCATCTTGTACTTGAAACGCCAAGCCAATGGCTTTTGCGTAGTGCCGTAATTTGGGCAGCAAGGCCGTCACCTGAGCGCCACTGGCAATGGCGCCCATGGTTACGGCGGCCTCAATGAGTGCACCGGTTTTATGGTTGTGCATTAACTCTAGCTGTTCCAATGTGGGCGCGGTGTTGGTTGCACCTAAATCTATGGCTTGCCCAACCACCATGCCTAGGGCGCCACTGCAGCGACCAACCTCTTGAATCAGTGCTACTGCGGTGTTTGCAGGCGCATTGACGTTTGCCAGAGTTTCAAAGGCCAACGTCTGAAGGGCGTCTCCTGCGAGTATTGCTGTCGCTTCGTCAAATGCGATGTGACAGGTGGGCTCCCCGCGGCGCAAGTCGTCGTCATCCATGGCCGGCAGGTCGTCATGAATTAAGCTGTATGCATGAATGCACTCTACAGCACAGGCGGCAGCGTCTATTGCGGGCTGGTCACTTCCGCCGCTCACTGCCAAAGCGCTGGCGTAGGTCAAAATAGGGCGAATGCGCTTGCCTCCACCGAGCAATCCATAGGCCATAGCCTCCGTTAGGCGCTCTCCACCGGGCACACGTGGGGGGAGGGAGTTGTTTAGTTGATGGTCAATGCGCTTGGCATGAATGTCAATAAAGTCTTTTAGCGCGGGAGTCATGGTCATGAGGGGATGTCGTTTGGGTTGTTGATATCAAACGGGGCCTCAGATAACCCTTCGGCATTGCCCTTGAGTATCGTTACTTTTTGTTCTGCATCGGTTAATGCGGTTTGGCATTCACGTGTGAGTTTTATACCACTTTCAAAAGACTTGAGTGCTTGCTCTAAGGGAAGGTCACCGGACTCTAGCTCGGTGACAATGGCTTCAAGTTCAGATAATGATTGTTCAAAGTTTGTGCTTTTTTTTCTTGCGGCCATGGCGCCCTCCGAGTTTGCCCGTACGGTACATAAGCCGCCTTTCAGGGTCAATGGCCCTGTAAGACTATCTCTTTCTCTGACCCAAAAAAACAGCGGGTATAAAAAAATGCCGGTTTGAATATTCCGGCTAGACTTAAAAGGTATAGGTCTTTAATGGCTTAGATCGTTTGTTTGGCGCCGCTTCCACGCGGGCTTGCAGGCAGCTTAATCATCGCCGCAGGGCACTGTTCCCCTTGGCTGCGAATCAACTGAAACACCAAAGAGGTTGTGTGTGGATTTAGCAACACTGGTTGGTATTATCGGCGCCTTGGCGCTCATTGTTCTCTCCATGTTAATGAGCGGCGAACTGGGTATGTTCGTCAATGGCCCGTCGCTGGTGATTGTGGTGGGGGGCACCATTTTTGCGGTTATGGCCAAATATGGCCTAGGCCAATTTTTAGGGGCGGGCAAGGTAGCTGCAAAAAGCTTTTTCGTGAAAAACCCGGACCCTCTAGAGTTAATTACCGAAGTGGTGGCCTTGGCAGATGAGGCGCGAAAGGGCGGGTTACTTAGCCTGGAGGGTAAGGAAGTGAGTAATGACTTTTTGCAGCGCGGGATTCAGCTGCTGGTGGATGGCCATGACCCTGATGTGGTTAAGCAGCTGTTGGCTCGTGACCGCTCTGCCGCAGTAGAGCGGCATACTCAAGGGTCGTCCATTTTTGCCGCCATGGCAGATATGGCGCCGGCCATGGGAATGATTGGCACCCTGATTGGTTTGGTGGCTATGCTGGCCAACATGGATGACCCAAAAGCCATTGGCCCTGCCATGGCCGTAGCTCTATTGACAACGCTATATGGCGCCATTATTGCCAACGCCATGTGTGGCCCAATTTCAGACAAGTTGAAGTTGCGGGCCGGTGAAGAAGCCATGATAAAAAGCTTGGTGATGGATGCCTTGCTGGCCATTCAAAACGGCCAAAACCCCCGAGTCATTGATTCTATGCTGCGCAATTACCTGCCCGAAGGTAAACGCGCAGCTCCAGAGGAATAATACGAACAACGAGGAATAAACCGCGTGAGTGACGACGAAGACGAAGGCTGTGAATGCGCCCCCGGCCTACCGGCGTGGATGGGCACCTTTGCAGACTTAATGTCTCTGTTGATGTGCTTTTTTGTGTTGTTATTGTCATTTTCAGAGATGGACGCCATGAAGTTTAAGCGCTTGGCGGGCTCCATGGCACAAGCGTTTGGTGTACAAAGTACACTGAACGTAACCGATATGCCCAAGGGCACCAGCATTATTGCCCAAGAATTTAGCCCTGGGCGCCCAGAGCCCACCCCAATTAATGAAATTTGGCAAAAAACTGACGATTCTACCAGTATGTCGTTGGAGGTAGAGTGCTCTGAAGAGTACCAAGTGGAGCAAGGGGAGGAGGGCGCAGATGCTGGCGTGCAAATGCGCGTCAAAGAATTACTTGAAGAGCTGGTTAAGCAAACCGAAAGTGACGCGCATGAGCTTGCTAATGCCTTACATTCGCAGATAATGGCTGGCGAAGTCGAAGTAGAAACCCAAGGCCGTAAGATTATTATTCGTATTCGAGAGAAAGGGTCATTTGTGTCTGGCTCTGCACGAATGAAACCAGAGTATCGAGATGTGATGCACGAAATTCGATCGGTACTTGCCCTTAAACCTGGCCGAATTTTGGTACAAGGTCATACGGACAATATCCCCATTAATACCGCTCGGTTTCGTTCTAACTGGGAATTATCTGCTGCGCGTGCGGTGTCTGTGGCCCATGAATTAATGCTTGGCGGAGAAATATCTGCAAAGCGCTTTGAGGTGTCTGGTAAGGCCGAAACTCAGCCGTTGGTGGATAATTCTTCGCCCGAAAACCGTGCGCGCAACCGCCGGGTTGAGGTAGTTATTCGCCAGGGTTTAACCGATGAGATTTCAGAAGAAGACAAAGAGTTGCTTAAGTCTGATGAAGGGGATGATATTTTGCGCGACCTAGATATCTCGCCGGAGTATCTATTTGAGCTCGCACCAGAGGAAATTTTCTAGCATGAGCAAAGAACGGCGACGCTACTTTCGCATAGATGACACTGTCGGCCTAAGCTATCAAGCGCTGGATGTGGATGATGAGCACGAGGCGGACAGCCCCGCTGGCCTGGATGTTTTGGGCTTAATGGCAGACCAAGATGAAAAAATTCAAAGCCTGCTAAAAGAGGTTGCGCTAGAGTCCCCAAGCACAGCCGCCTTGGTGCGGGCACTCAACCAAAAATTAGAGCGCATAGTGAGCTTATTGGTGGCCGATAGCCAATTGGTGGATAGATTGGCCTACCGCTTTAAACAGGTAAGTATCAGTGCTTGTGGTATGGCTTTTGTGCATGAAGTGGATGTACCTGTTGGTACCCATTTGTCCTTAGAGTTAGAGCTGGCGCCTAAAAAGTGTGTGATTCGTACAAAAGGGGTTGTAGTCGCCGTAGACCCGGTAGACGACGGGTTTTATTGGCGCATTAATTTTTACGATATACCGCAAGTGCAGCAAGAGCAATTAATTCAGCATATTGTGCAGCGCCAAAGTGCTTTACTAAAAACGGCACGAGACAGCGAAGATTAGTCAATCACCCGTGAAGCACGCTAAAGGGTGATACCGTTCGTCGGCTATTTGTGAGATATTTCCTACACGCTTGATGGCGGGTGTCCACTATGTTTGGTCGCATGAATCATTAAAATGGTTTTATTCATGGATGTGTGTGGACACGGATCAGTAGCCATGGAGGTAGGATGGCCCCGCCACACTATAGGATTGATGGATTCCTGTGAGAGTTTCGCCGTGACGCCATAGGCTTGACGTCACGGCTTTTTATTGCCCGCTTGTTATTACTTCCTCGTCATTTATTCCCGCCGTGCACTTTTGTGAATATTTCGTTTATGCGTAAATAATGCTTGACTGAGCTACAATTATTATTAGCATGGGGTGTAAACGAGCGCCTTACCCCGTGCCCGTTTTAATACAGTTTTATGGCATATCACGCTGCTTAAGTAGGGTTACCTGGTTTATTAGGTAATGTTAAAACTGGGTGAACAATGCTTGCGAATACTTTTTGCGAGTGTGTGCTAAGCAGCACAATGTTTATCAAAAGACGGAGGTGCGCCTTCAATATTCTTGGTAGAACATTGTCGCAAGTGCGACAAGCTATTGCAGCTCAAACAAGCTCGTACCCGCCAATGTATCGGCGCTCTGCTTTTTACGCGCAGGGTCTTGCGTACAACACTTCCCAAAAACCTTATTTTGAACACTCCCGTCTGTTTCCTCAGTGTGGAGGGTTTCGTTATGGGGCGCGTGTTGAGCCGAGTGTGGTGCGCTATAACCGCAAATACGAGAGTGTTTAGTTAGCACCTAATTAGAAAGGTACATTTTTTATTGGGTGCTAGCGCGGTATATAGAAATACCACCTAAATCTAATAGGTGAGTTATTGGTGTTTCAGGATAAGGGCTGATTGGTATCGAGCGGCAATACGGCGATTAAACATTTTTAAAATGGTATTCCTGACGGTTGTGGGGTTATCGCGAGTCTTTTAGGCTGTAAATAAAATCGTGGTGGCATGTTTAATTTCGTGTGCCGTAAAAACACATAAATGTACGCACAGTCATACTGTGCAAGATGCAATTTTTAGCATTAACTCAAAAAGGCAGCGGTAAAAAATAGCCATTTAAATAAAACGTTCTTGAAGAGGGCAAGTAAAGATGGAGGCAAGAATCCTGCGCTTAAATATAGCCGGGCAGCCTATTGAGTGGCTTTCTTGGAAGGAAAGTGTCTGTCTTCATGCGCGTGGTTTAGTGGCTTGGTCTTTAGGGGGATCAGTACGTACAGTTAGAGGCGGCCGTTCGCGTTTAACTGGAGAGCAATCCATGTTGGTGTTACCTTCAATAATTGCTTGCGATGGTGAACGATTATCCCCCATGCGTTTACAGCCGCCCTTAACCAATAATTCTCTGTTTCATCGTGATAATTTTCAATGCTTGTATTGTGGCTATCACTTTGCACCCGAGGATTTATCTCGTGACCATGTGCACCCGGTTAGCCGGGGGGGGCAAGATAAATGGGAGAATGTGGTGGCCTCGTGCAAGCGTTGTAATCAGCGCAAAGGTAATTATTTATTATCAGAGATTAATATGCCGCTATTAGCATTACCGTACCGACCTAACCCTTATGAATATTTGGCGCTGATTAACAGCCGCCGTATTCGTGGTGATCAAATGGCGTATTTAAAACCAAAGTTCACTCGGTATGAAGTCCCCAAGGGGCTTACCTCTATTGTGCCAGCGTTTGCAATGGGCTAGTTGCACACCTAAACCGTGGCTGTCATAGCCGCTGGCGCGTTTCCCCTACAGACGTTATCCGTTAGAATGCCCATTTTTTGGGTAGGAGCCTGTTATGTCTGTTCAAGTTGCATTAAAGGTAAAAGCCAGTTTAGGGGAGTGCCCCCGCTGGGATGAGAAAGAACAATTACTGTATTGGTTGGATATTAATGCTGGCCAGTTGCACCGCTTTAACCCAGCCACTGGCCAAGACGATTTTTTACAGTTTGACGAAGAAATAGGCTGCTTTAGCTTACGTCAGCAAGGCGGTTTTTTACTGGCTATGCGCAATGGGTTTTACACCATAGAGGGTTGGAGCACAGAGCGCACATTTATTACGGACCCTGAAGCGGGCATGGATAAAAACCGGTTTAATGACGGTCGTGCAGATGCCAAAGGTAGAATGTTTGCCGGCAGTGTATACCCACCAAAAGATTATGGTGGCGCCAGCATTTACGCACTACAAAATGGTGAAACGACCAAATGGGTAGATAACCTTCTTACCGCCAACGGCATAGCATTTAGCCCAGACAGCTCCCGTTTTTATTATGCAGACACCCCCTCTCATGCCATACAAGTGTGTGATTACAACCTAGAAACTGGCACGCCTTCCAATTGTCGTGTGTTGCACCAATTCCCTCATGGAAATGGCCGCCCAGATGGCGCAGCGGTAGATAGTGAAGGGTTTTATTGGACGGCACTGTATGAAGGTGGGCGCGTGGTGCGCCTAAACCCAGAAGGGGAGATTGTTCAAGAAATACCGGTACCCGCCAAATGCCCAACTATGGTGGCTTTTGGCGGTGCAGATTTAAAAACCTTGTACATCACCAGTGTGGGTAACCGCCCAGAGGAAGAGCTTGCCCAGTACCCAGATTCTGGGGCGGTATTCAGTGTTGAGGTGGATGTACCTGGTTTGCCAGAGTATCGCTTTGCTCAATAGAAGAATAAAGTCAGAGTAGGGGGTTTTGCGCTTAATACCCCGTCGGTTTTTTATACCCCGCATGCTCCTTCTGGCGTCTTTCTCAGGCGTCAGCCCTTACATATGGGGTTACAACAACGCCAGCTTAAAGGGTATCCCTGGTAATACGTCAAATTCTAAAAACACCTGCCAGCCTTGGGCTAAGCTTTGCCAATGGCTTAGGTTGTTAATGTTAATTTGTGTGTCCAGTAATATCTGTTGTGTGGCGGTACTGTTACTCGCTATGGTGATAGGTGCTAAATGCGATGTGCTAATTAAGGCGTGGTTTTGCCATACACTCACTGTGCTGTGCTCTATAACCACATCAAACGCCGTGGGGTTGTGCACCGTCAAATCAAAAGACAGTTTGGCAGGCTCTTTACCAAGCAACACATTCTTAAAGCTAGAAAACCCACGGTTGAAGCTGCTCCAATCTAATGCGTAGTGGCACTTTAATATTTGGCTTTTGTGATGAAGGCTAAGTGCTACGGTGGCATGAAAGAAGGTAACTAAAGCTGCGGTGACCATCACTCCGGCGTAGGCCATTTTAGTGGTGTTGGTTTGTAGTGGGGGGGCAACTTGTTTGCTTTGTCTTAAGTGCATTCCAACTTGAGTCCCCGCTGGGATTGCCCAGGCCATGCTAAGGATGTTCAATGTAAATAATAATGCACTTACTTGCATTAGAGAAAGCTGCGTACTAGATAACGCCCAGTGGCCAATTAATAGCAGGGGCGCGCTAAACAAAGCACCAAATAACAGTGTGGCAGATGCGTTTTTGAGTAACGTGTGAACAATATCTACATAGCGTACGCGCTGGCGCTGCAAGCTCGGCGCAATAAAATCTAAACCAAAGGTAAAAAATAAAATGGCGGTGCCCAGTACACTGCTTACTACTTTGCACCATGCA
Source organism: uncultured Cellvibrionaceae bacterium (assembly GCA_964480055.1). GTDB lineage: Bacteria > Pseudomonadota > Gammaproteobacteria > Pseudomonadales > Cellvibrionaceae > CAYZQH01. The sequence goes on along the minus strand of CAYZQH010000005.1, from coordinate 2,758 downwards.
TAGGGGTAATAACCAATCGCAAAAACCACCCCTTGTGCGGCTATATACAGAGTTAACAGCTTTCCTTCTTCCAGGGCCTGCATCCAAAGTGGAAATTCCTTAAATACGGCGTGTGGATTTTGATGTTTTTCAAAGGCTTGAGAGCACCATTCTTTAATGGGGAATAAAATAACAGAGGCCAGCATAATGGCCCCGCTAATGATAAAACTGGCCAGTACCAAGCGCGTTTGCGCCTCAAAAAAGAAGCCTGCTAATTTATCTGCCAACCAATGCCAGCTTTGAGGAAATAAATAAGTATATAAGGCCTCTTTTAGTGCTTCCTCATTGGTGATAATCAATACTGCAGTTAACCCAAAGGTGCACCCGGCCAGCAGTAGGTATGCCGTGAGTGCGGTGTAGGCGCTGCGGCCACCAAAAAATATTGCACCAGGGCAGAGAAGAGCATTTTTTATTAGCATAAGCTGGCGGTAATGTAGAGAAGAATAAACAGAATCATTTATACGCCATAATATGTTAAATCGAAGGTGTTTATAATTGGCACAAACAATAGCACTTGTGCATCACATCGAGGTACCCCGATGTGATGATACGCCTCATTAAGTACTGTCAAATATCCTTTACTTCAACTTATATTGGCGCTGTGGCTGTTACCCAGGGTAGGTCTATCATGGCGTTATACCAGTTATCTAGCGTGGGGCTCCATTGGCGCCAAGGCAAGTCTTCCAGCCTAAAATCTAAATACCCTAATGCCGCCACAGTAGCCACAGTGGCAATGTTAGGGTTGGTTGCGTCACCTAAGTGCGTGGAGGGTAAATGAATCACGGCTTTTTCAATGGCGGTTTGCCAGCGGTGAAGCCAAAAATTAGATTGCTCGGCATCGTTTCTGCGGCTTTCCATTACCATGCTTACTGCGGCATCTAAAATACCATTGGCTTGGGCGTGAGCAATGGCCACAGGGAAGTAATCTGCCTGTTCTCTGTGGTAAAAGCTTTTGCCTCCGGCCTCTATATGTTTGTCATCTAAATACTCACAAATAAGCGGGCTATCAAATAGGGCTAAGTTGCTATCGGTCAAAGCAGGCACCTTGCCCAGCGGGTTTATTTTACGTAATTCATCGCTTTCCATGGGGTTGACTACCAAGCGCTCAAAACCTTCTAAATGACACAGGTGCGATAGCATATTAACTTTACGGGCAAAGGGCGAGGTGGTGCTGTAGTAAAGCTTCATGGTGGGCTCCATCATTTAGGGCTTAAATTATCAACGTAGTTTAACGCACCTCAGCAGGCTTTGGTGGGCTCCATTTTGTTTGGCTAGGCCCATTAAGCAAAGTCATCTGGCCGTTTATCTAGCCCCAATGGTGTGAAACTTGGCAGTTTAATGGTATGGGTTTATTTATTAAGTAATGTGTAATTCTGCGCGTCATCTGAGGTGTGCGTTTCCCAGAGGTAATGAAACGGCCCAGCGCAATTTTTTACCGCTCGTTCTAACATAAGCATGCCGGTAGTAAGGGAGCGCTGTGCAAAAATATTCGTTGAATGTAGACAAATCGGCCAAGCAAATTAGCGGCTACCTAGGCATAGGCCCGCAGCGCAGCAACGGGTTTACCTTAATAGAGTTAATGATAGTTGTGGTGGTTATGGCGGTGTTACTGGCTGTGGCCGTGCCGTCTTTTACTGCGCATATTCAACGTGGAGAGATGAAATCCTCCCTTGCTAACTTGATTACAGCCATCGCCTATGCCCGCAGCCAGGCAACCAGATTAAAGACCACTGTACATGTGCACTCCAAAAACTCTACCGACTGGTCTGGTGGTTGGTGTGTCACGACTAATGCTGACGATTGTGGTACTGGCACCGAGTTACTCAGAGACTTTGACGGCACAAACAGTATTAACTTAGCCGGTAACGCTAGTACCAGTTCATACTCCTTTACCCCTCGTGGGTTCCTCTCCTCAACCACCAATGCCACGCACATATCCCTGTGCGGCGACCAGGACGAAGGTAAAAAAATTACCGTCTTGGCGCTAGGACAGGCTTTGGCTCAAAAGTGCGATTGCAATAGCAGTAAGGTATGCAGTAGCTAGGCTGTTTCAGCGCCAATCTATGAGGTTGTTTATTAGCCACTAAGCTCATTTAAGTGACGGAAGTTGCTTGGTGGGTTGTTTTTGTTCACTTCTTTCAAGTGCCCTTACTTGGCAGTACCACACTATTCACAATTGTACTATTCCCAAGCGTGCCATAGCTTAAAATGTTATCAGCGTCACATTCTTATAACCTTTAATCGCGCGCTTTTGCCGCTTATCCTGGGCTGAATGACATTTGTTTGGCTCCTTCGTAGGGTTACATCAATAGATAAAAAGGAAGGCGCCAATATTTTGTTGCGCAGGTTCGGGTTACACTGCCAAAGCTTAATGGCAAAATACTTAACCCATTAACAGCGCACTTGGTCTTGCTAAGCAAGCGACCCTTCCTCTACCTAAACACAATAGGAGCATTTTATGCGGTTGACTCGTAGCCGTGGTTTCAGCTTAATCGAACTGATGATAGTTGTTGTAATTATCGCCATTCTGGCCGCTGTGGCCGTCCCTTCCTATCGTAACCATGTTTGTAAAGTGGAGCGTAATCAGGCTAAGGCAGATTTGATGTCTTTTGCGCAGGCCGTGGAGCGTTACTACACCACTAATAACTTCAGCTACGTAGACGCAACAACGGGTAAAATACCCGCAACGGTGGGTGCACGGCATTCCCCTTCAGACTCT
>CAYZQH010000004.1:3334-30982 GCA_964480055.1 uncultured Cellvibrionaceae bacterium | reverse complement strand
TTGGGCGCCTGACTTTCTTACTCCTAATGGCAAAGAGCCTTGGTTACAGCCCTAAACCGATGAAACTCTGAAATCCTTGCCTGAAAAAGGCGCCAAACACATGGCGGTTTTATGCCCGGGGTTTAGCGCTGATTGTTTAGAAGCGTTAGAAGAAATGGCCTAAGAAAACTGCAAAGTGTTTCTGGGTAGGGGAGTAGGGAGTATCACTACGTGCCAGTGCTGAATGCAGCGAGTGAGCATATTGACCTTATGGCACAATTGGTGGCGCCTTATATCCAGGCGCACCGTATTTGTTACTTATAAATTTTGCTTTACCTAGCGGTTTACTGCCCGTGTGCGACCTGTGTCATCTATAGCCACATAAACAAATTCGCCTTCGGTAACCTTTTGCTGCGAGTTTCGGTCGTAATGCTTAACCCATACCTCAACCAAGGTCTTAATGGAAGAGCGGCCAATTTCAACAATTTCGCAGTAACAGCTCACCGTAGACCCAATCGGAACTGGGCGCAAAAAAGCCATATTGCCAACGGCAACGGTGGTGACTCGGCCTTTGGCCACTTCTCGCGCAATGATTGCGCCAGCTAAATCCATTTGTGACATCAACCAACCACCAAACACATCGCCGTTAGAGTTGGTGTCTTTTGGCATAGCCAAGGTTTGCAAGGCTAATTCGCCATTGGGTTTTGGGGCTTCATCAATTTTGGCCATGGGCATACCTTGTTGTCTGTTGAGCGGTTAATTTATTGGGCGTTGGGGCTGTTCAGCTTGCTGTTATTGAAACTAAAGCTTCATCGTGATTATTTGTTTGGCCAGCCAGCCCTAGGAAGTTCAGGCGTCATAATAATGGTTAGCGGTGCCGGAGTGTTACTGAATTTTGTTTTAATTTGCCAGCAGCTGCGGTAACCAGGTCACCAGGCCTGGGAAAGCCGCCAAGGCTAACAGTAAAGCCAGCTGAATGAGGATAAAGGGAACCACACCACGGTATATGGCCCGTGTGGGAATGCTCTTGGGGGCTACACCGCGTAAATAAAACAGCGCAAAGCCAAACGGCGGTGTTAAGAATGAGGTTTGCAGGTTTAGCGCTATCATAATGCCTAACCAAACCGGGTCTACGTCCATGGCCAAAAGCACTGGGGCAACAATAGGTACGACCACAAACGTAATTTCGATAAAATCCAGAATAAAGCCCAGTATGAATATCACCGCCATTACCACCAGTACGGCCATAAAGGTGCCGCCGGGTAAGTGCTCAAAAAACGAATGAATTAATGCCTCGCCACCTAAGCCACGAAACACCAAAGAAAAAATAGAGGCGCCAATTAAGATGGTAAATACCATGGCGGTGATTTTGGTGGTGTCGCCAACTATGCCAGCCCAGGCATCTTGTTTTAGCTGCTTTTTAGCCAATGCCAACAGCATGGCCGCCACGGCACCAATGCCAGCGGCTTCTGTTGGTGTGGCGGCACCACTGATAATGGACCCCAGTACCAGTAAAATTAAAATAATCGGCGGCGCAATGCTAAAGGCAAGGGTTTTAAAAGACACGACTTGTTCAGCGTCATCTGCCGGCAGTTTTTTTAATCGCCCGTTGGCCAGCAAATACCCTACATACAAACCGACCAAAAGCAGCCCTGGCACAATGGCCCCAACAAACAAATCCCCCACTGAAACGGGGGCAGCGTTGAATATGCCTCTAGATAACTGAGCTTGTTGGTAGGCGCTGGATAAAATATCGCCCAGCAATACCAGCGCAATAGAGGGCGGGATGATTTGGCCTAAGGTACCGGTGGCGCATATCACGCCAGTGGCCAGCTCTGGTGAATACTGACGCTTCATCATGGTGGGTAGGCTCATTAGCCCCATGGTTACTACCGTAGCACCCACAATACCCGTACTTGCTGCCAGCATGGCACCCACCAATACCACCGAGATGGCCAGTCCAGAAGGTAAGCGCCCGCAGGCTTTGGCCATGTTTTCTAACAGCTCTTCGGCGAGCTTAGAGCGTTCTAGTAACACACCCATAAGTACAAACAGGGGTACGGCAACGAGGGTGGTGTTGGTGATAATGCCGAACAGGCGATCCGGAAAGGCCAGCAACAGTTGAGCGTCAAAGCCACCCAGCAGTATGCCAATGCCAGCAAACCAAAGCGCCACGCCGCCAAGGGTAAAGGCCACGGGGTAACCCAGCATCAAGGCCGCGCATACGCCCACAAACATTAGAACCGCCAACCACTCCATTAGCTATGCGTTTCCTGTGAGTCGTCGCCTTGGGTTAACACGCTTAGCCCTTTAGCCAGCTCCGCCACGGCTTGCACTAGTAGCAGTACGCTGTTGGCTAAAATCAGGCTTTTTAGTAGGAAGACTGCCGGTAAGCCACCGGCGTCGGCTGAGGTTTCTTTAATGGCCCAGCTGTTGGCAACGTAGCCCCAGCTTACCAGTAGAATAAAAATCGTCATGGGCATGAGAAATACGATGGTGCCTAATGTGTTCACCCAGGCACGTGTTGGCAGGCTAAAGCGCCGGTAGAAAATGTCCACCCGCACGTGTCCGCCAACCTGCAGGGTATAGGCGCTTGCCACCATAAGAACCATCACATGCATATAGGTGATGGCTTCCTGCGCGCCGATGCTACCGACGCTAAACACCACGCGTAACACCACAATGACCGTCACGCAAAGGGCCATGACCAAAGTCAGCCAAGATACTGCGCGCCCACAGCTTTGTGTAACGGCAGTGCACAGGCGATTGACCGTGTGAATTAGGTGTAAAAAATGAGGCATTAGCTTTCGCGGGTTACGTCTAATTTTAACAAACGCACATTACCCTAGAAAATCAGGTTGAGCACCAAAAAGATTCGTAGGCCATGGCAGACGTGTACCGCCGGTATACAGCCTGCGCGGCTTAAGGGGTGTGACCCGTTGCGCACGTTTTGAGGGCTGGCCCGGTGGGCAACCTGATGGGGTAGCGTTAGAATGTGCGCGGCAACAAGCATTTATGGGCTGTGGCGCAATAATCAACACTACTCTGTTTTGTAACAAAAATGTAATATTTAGCCCATAGCATGACCTAGTATCAGCGAGCGCATACGTGATCGCATTCAATTCAATACCTTGTTGGAGGTTTGTGTGAAAAAATTATTGTTAGCTTTGACCTGTGCCGCAGGAACAGCCTTAGCTTCTAACAGCGCCTTGGCCAACCGCGATCACATTATGATTGTGGGCTCATCCACGGTATTTCCGTTTTCTAAAGTGGTTGCAGAGCGCTTTGCCTTAAAAACCGGCAAAAAGGCTCCCAAAGTTGAGCCAACCGGCACCGGTGGTGGTTTTAAAGAGTTTTGTAAAGGCATTGGCGTAAGCTTTCCTGACATCGCCAATGCTTCGCGCCGCATCAAAGAGGCCGAGTTTAAGTCTTGTCAAAAAGCGGGTGTGAAAGACATCATTGAAGTGCTTATTGGGTATGATGGTATTGTTTTGGCCAATAGTGTTAAAGCCAAGCAATTTAACCTTTCCCGTAAAGACATCTTCTTGGCGTTGGCCAAAAAGGTACCCGACCCCAGTGGTAAGCCTGTCTTAATTGATAACCCCTATAAAACTTGGGCCGAAGTTAACCCCAATCTACCCAAGCAATCTATTTCTGTCATGGGCCCTCCACCAACGTCTGGTACGCGTGATGCCTTTGTAGAGTTGGCAATGGAAGGCGGCTGTAAGAAGTTTGCCTGGATTGCCGCCGTGAAAAAAACAGACAAAAAGCGCTATAAAGCCATTTGCCACGGTATTCGTGAAGACGGTGCGTACATCGAAGCGGGCGAGAATGACAACTTGATCGTTCGTAAGCTAGAAGAAAACCCAACGGCGCTGGGTATATTCGGTTTCAGCTTCCTTGATCAAAATGCCGATAAAGTTCAGGCGTCTAACGTGGATGGCAGCGGGCCCACTTTTGACAGTATTGCCGATGGTAGCTATGTGGTATCTCGTCCTTTGTACTTCTACGTTAAAAAAGCGCACGTTGGCGTGATTCCGGGTATTGTCGACTTCCTAACAGAGTTTACCAGCGAGCGTTCTTGGGGTGATGAAGGCTACTTAACTGAGAAGGGAATGATTCCTTTATCACGTGCCAAACGCAAAGACGTGGGTGCTCGTGTTAAAACTATGACGCCAATGACGTTTTAATGTGAGCGGTAGGTAAGAAGTAGTAAGACAAAGTTAAGGTACTTTCAGTCTGTCACATTTGTGACGCTTTTCTTTGAGATAATGGCCCGGATACTGTGTTCGGGCCATTGTGTGTCTAGGGCCACAAGAATCAAAAGTGGCAAGTAAGATTGAGGTTAAAGCCATTAAGGCTTTAAGTAATAGCAATCAGTAGCGACTGTAACAAAAAAGAGTATTTGGAAGGGTCATGACGTCTTCTGTATTAATCGTGTTTATCGCAGTGTTGGGGCTGTTGGCATTTGCTGCGGGGCGCTCTCGCTCATTGTCTGTGGCGGGCGTTGGCGGTATGCAAGCGCTCAATTCCCTGCCGTTTTACTATGGCTCGCTTGCGGCTTTCTGGTGTGCCATTCCCAGCTTGTTGGTGGTGATCGGCTGGTCTATTTTTGATGGCGCCATCATTGAACGCACTGTTCTTACCTTATTGCCCCAAACGGCCATTGATGCCGCTGGGGGCAATATCAACCTGGTGATGAACCAGGTTCATAACATAGCTGTAGGCAGTGTTGACCCGGCTACTCAACCCCAAGCCTTAGTTGATGCTGCCAAGCGTTTATCGACGTTGGAGTCCATCAATCGTTGGGCTATGACAGGCTTAGCTTTGTGTGTGGCCATTGCCGGCAGTGTGGTGGTGTGGATCAAAATTAACCCACAAATGAAGGCGCGGGCACGGGTAGAAACCATATTCAGTTGGTTTTTGTTGAGCTGCGCGTCTATTGCCATTCTTACCACCCTTGGCATTGTGCTGTCGGTGTTGTTTGAATCCATTATGTTTTTCCAAAAAGTCTCCATTTTCGAATTTTTATTCGGTCTTGAGTGGAGCCCGCAAATGGCCATACGCGAGGATCAGCAAGGCAGCTCTGGTAGCTTTGGGGCCATTCCTCTGTTTGCAGGTACGTTACTTATTGCCGGTATTGCTCTGTTGGTGGCGGTGCCTACTGGCTTGATGGTAGCCATTTATTTGTCGGAGTACGCCAGCAACCGGCTGCGCGATACCATTAAGCCCATGCTAGAGGTTTTAGCGGGTATCCCAACGGTGGTTTACGGCTTTTTTGCCGCGTTAACTGTTGCGCCGTTTATTCGTGACATGGGCATCAATATTGGTTTGGATGATTTTTTGATCATTAGCTCAGAAAGCGCCTTAGCTGCGGGCTTGGTGATGGGGGTGATGATCATTCCTTTTGTTTCGTCTTTATCTGACGACGTGATCAATGCCGTACCGCAAAGTTTGCGTGATGGCGCCTTGGGGCTTGGCTCCACCCGTTCAGAGGTGGTGAAGCAGGTGGTTTTCCCTGCGGCGTTGCCCGGTATTGTGGGCAGTATTTTGTTGGCTGCGTCGCGCGCCATCGGTGAAACCATGATTGTGGTGATGGCTGCAGGCCTTGCGGCCAAGCTTACTGCCAACCCTTTTGATTCGGTAACTACCGTAACCGTGCAAATTGTAACGTTGCTAGTGGGCGACCAAGAGTTTGATAGCCCCAAAACATTGGCGGCATTTGCCCTGGGGTTGGTGTTGTTTATTGTGACATTAGCGCTGAACTATTACGCGCTGCACATTGTAAGAAAGTATCGAGAGCAGTATGACTAAATCCCCTACACCCCAAGCTCAGCTGGTGGCCAAAAGTCTGGCCAAGCGCTATCGCGCAGAAAAACGCTTCAAGTTTTTTGGCCTAACCTCCATATGTATAGGTTTGGCAGCGTTGGCCATTTTGTTCATCGAAATTTTTGGTGCAGGCTTAGGTGGCTTTCAGCAAACCCATATTTCGTTGAAGGTGGGTTTTGACCCAGAGACCCTAGAAATTACCGATGTGACTGACGAAGATCAGCTGCGCAATGGGTACTACGAAGGCGCAATACGTCAGGCGCTGCGCGACCGCTTTCCTGAAGTGTCTGGGCGCAAAGAAAAGCGTGAACTGTATTCTTTAGTGAGTATTGGGGCGGCATATGATTTACGTGAAGAGCTTAGAGACAACCCCGAATACTTAGGCCAAGAAAAAACCTTGTGGGTTTTGGCTGATGACGACATCGACACCTACTACAAAACTTATCTGCAGGGCAACGCATACGCGGCCCGTACCAGTGACGCTCAAGCGGGGCGTATTAAAAGTTTGATGGAAGCTGACGAAATTGAAAAACACTTCAATACGCGGTTTTTCTCATCTGGAGACTCCAGTGAACCAGAGATGGCGGGCATCCTCGGTGCTATCACCGGGAGTATCTTTACCCTACTAGTAACGCTGGCTTTGTCGTTCCCTATCGGTGTTGCCGCTGCGGTGTATTTAGAAGAGTACGCTCCGCGCAACCGTGTAACAGATCTAATTGAGGTGAACATCAGCAACCTTGCTGCCGTTCCATCCATTATTTTTGGCTTGCTGGGCTTGGCCATTTTTATCAACTTGTTTGATATGCCTCGGTCTATCCCTTTGGTGGGTGGCTTAGTGTTAACGCTGATGACGTTGCCCACTATTATTATTTCTAGCCGGAACGCCATCAAGGCGGTGCCACCGAGTATTCGAGAAGCCGCGTTGGGCATTGGTGCATCTAAAATGCAGATGATATTGCACCATGTGCTGCCTTTGGCCATGCCGGGTATGTTAACGGGCGCTATTTTGGGTATGGCCCAGGCGCTTGGCGAGACGGCACCACTGCTGATGATTGGCATGGTGGCCTTTATTATGGATGTACCCGGTAGTGTGGTAGACCCAGCTACTGTACTGCCAGTGCAAATTTTCTTATGGTCGGACAGTCCAGAGCGTGCATTTGTAGAGCGCACCTCGGCTGCTATTATGGTATTGCTGATGTTCTTAATATGCATGAATGCATTGGCGGTTCTGTTACGTAAAAAATTAGAGCGTCGATGGTAGCCGCGTAAAACAATGAGGTAAAATCCGTCATGCAAAGAGTAATTGAAGAAAATTTAGAGACAGACACACACTCGGCAATGGGCTCTGGTTCTCCGAGTAATGCAATGGAGCCAAAACCCATGACCCAAGCACCTGGCGCAATACCGGCATCAGCCACCAGCCATGAGGCCAATGCCGCGGCAGACTACAAAACTGTGGGCGTGCCTTTGGTTGATAACGCCAAACTGGGCATGCGGGACGTCAGCGTGTTCTACGGCGACAAACAAGCCGTATTCAATGTAGATTTGGATATTGCCGAGCACGAAGTTATCTCAATGATTGGCCCCTCTGGTTGTGGTAAATCCACCTTTTTGCGCTGTTTAAATCGCATGAATGACACCATTGATATTTGCCGAGTGGAGGGCGCTATTGAGCTAGATGGTGAGAATATCTACGACCACAAAATGGACGTAGTCCCCTTGCGTGCCCGCGTTGGTATGGTGTTTCAAAAGCCAAACCCATTCCCTAAATCTATCTACGACAATGTGGCCTATGGCCCCAAAATTCACGGTTTAGTAAACCGCCGCGTGGATTTAGATGAAATTGTAGAAACCAGTCTGCGCCGTGCAGGCCTGTGGGAAGAGGTTAAAGACCGTTTGGATGCACCCGGTACGGGCTTATCAGGTGGTCAGCAGCAACGTTTGTGTATTGCCAGAACCATTGCGGTGAGCCCAGAGGTGATCCTTATGGATGAGCCATGCTCCGCACTGGACCCAATTGCCACTGCCAAAATTGAAGAGCTGATAGCAGAGTTGAGCGAAAATTACACCATTGCCATTGTTACGCACTCTATGCAGCAAGCGGCTCGAGTTTCTCATAGAACGGCATACTTCCATATGGGTAAGCTGATTGAGGTCAATGACACCAAAAAAGTCTTTACCACGCCAGACCATGAATTAACCGAGGCCTATATTACCGGCCGATTCGGTTAAAACCGCGTGTTGAAGGCGGTGAGCCCCCTCGGACTGCTGCGTGCACGTTGTATCTAATAGTCCTGCCTGATGGGGCTTTATTCATTGTTAATGCTATATCATTTGGCGATTGCGCGGCTTAGTGGTTAAGCGGCCAACGTATTACAGCGGTAAAGGGCCGGATGCCGCCAAACATGGGAGCAAATTATGGATTCACTTAATCTTGATCAGCACATTTCTCAGCAGTTTAATTCAGATCTAGAGCACCTACGCACGCGCTTTTTAGAAATGGGTGGTCTGGTGGAAGAGCAAGTAGCCGACGCTGTGCGTGCCATTGAAACAGCTGATGGTGGCCTAGCAGAAAAAGTGCTGGTCACAGAAAAAGACGTCGACCAGCGCGAAATTGAGCTAGATAAAGAGTGCACACTAATTTTGGCGCGCCGACAGCCAGCGGCATCGGACCTACGCTTGGTGTTGATGGTTACAAAGGCAACTCGTGACTTAGAGCGTATCGGTGACGAAGCCGATAAAATTGCCAAAATGGCCATCGCATTGAATGATGATGGTGTCTCCCCTAGGGGTTACGTCGAGGTTCGTCATATTGGCAGTGGTGTGTTGAAGTTGGTGAATCTGTCGTTGGATGCTTTTGCTCGTTTTGACGTGTACTCGGCCATTAAGGTGGTGCGTGAAGACAAATTCATCGACCAAGAATACCGCAGCGCCATTCGCGAGTTAATGACCTTTATGATGGAAGACCCGCGCTCCATCTCCCGTGTTATGAATATTCTATGGGCCTTGCGCGCACTTGAGCGCATTGGCGATCACGCCCGCAATATTGCCGAGCATGTGATTTTCTTAGTGCACGGTATGGATGTTCGCCATATCTCCGTAAAAGAAATGGAAGAGAAGCTGGTAGAAAAAGGTGGGATTCGCCCGGAAGACACCTCTAAAGATGCAGAGAGCTAGGCAAGCCTACTCTGGCTTATATCACGATAATAGATCTGCCTCTTATGCCAAAATGGACTTTTAAGTTGGCGTGCAGGCTGTTTTAGGTCTAATCTAAAGGTGTATCTCAGCGGTAGTGGCCGCGCCTAACCTCGATGACCAGACTTGTGATCCTCATGAATGTTGTGATTTTGTTGATGTGCGCTCTCCTTGTTGCCGCTTGCGGCAACTCCAAAATGCGTAGCATGAGCAACAGCGAGCTTTCTTCCAAGCGTGATGCTTGCTTGCGTAACAACCCCACCTCCCCAGGAAAAGTCACCGCATGTGAAAATATTCGCAAAGAATGCGAGCGTCGTCGCCAAGAAGGGAATTACGCTTGTTAGTCAGCGTGCCCGTATATTTTATATTTGACATGCCTTAGCCTGGTCTCCTCCATTAAGAATTCGTTAGAATGCGGCAACTAGCATTGGAGTGCTCATGGCCGCCGTTATCTATATTCATGGTTTTTTAAGCTCGCCAGAGTCTCATAAGGCAAAGGTTACAGAGGCCTGGTTAAAAAAACACCGCCGCGAGTATCGCTACCACTGCCCTTTTTTAACGCCCTGTCCTAAAGCGACTCAAAATACTCTAGAGGCGTTGCTACATGCTTGCGCGGTTGAGCCTGTTTATCTAATGGGGAGTTCGCTGGGGGGGTTTTGGGCTACGCACTTGGTGGAGCGTTACGCAAGTCAATACACGCAGTTAAGAGCGGTACTGGTCAACCCGTCGATTAACCCAGCTTTGGCGGCCGCCGAGCTTGTTGGCCAGAGGTTAAAAAATTACCATAGCGACGACGAATACACCTTAACGGCCCAAAGTGTAGAGCACCTAGCCACGTTAAAGCGCACCACGCCTAAGCACAAAGCGCGGTATTGGCTATTAGTCCAAACCGAAGACGAAGTTCTAGATTACGCACTGGCCGTTAAGTTTTATACAGGGTGTAAACAAACGGTTGAGCCAGGAGGGAGCCACGGCTTTGAAGGCTTTGAGCAGCATCTACCCAATATATTTGGATTTTTTGAACAATCGCTTTCAAACGAAAGCCCCAACGCCAGCATTTCAAGCAATAACGTGAAAATATAAAAGGCCTTTAGCAATTTATGGCGAACTATAGCGCAGAAGATATTGAAGTACTTACCGGGTTAGATCCGGTTAAAAAACGCCCGGGTATGTACACTGATACCACCCGCCCCAATCACTTGGCCCAAGAAATTATTGATAATAGTGTGGATGAAGCCTTAGCCGGCCACGCTAAAACGATTACCGTCACCTTACATAAAGGCCAATCGTTAACCGTGGAAGATGACGGCCGCGGTATGCCCGTAGATATTCATCCAGAGCAAGGCAAGCCCGGTGTAGAAGTCATCCTTTCCACGTTGCACGCTGGGGGTAAGTTCTCTAATAAAAACTATCAGTTTTCTGGTGGGTTGCATGGTGTGGGCGTATCGGTTGTTAATGCCCTGTCTCAAGTTTTAGAGGTTACCATTAAGCGCGACGGACAGGTGCACCGTATCAGTTTTGAAAACGGGGAAAAGTCCATAGACCTTCACGTGATTGACTCTTGCGGTAAGCGTAATACGGGCACCAGCGCGCGCTTTTTGCCAAACCCCAAATATTTTGACTCGGCTAAATTTTCTGTTTCTCGTTTACGCCATGTGCTGCGCGCCAAAGCAGTTTTATGCCCGGGTTTAAAAGTAATTTTTAAGGACGAGCATAGCGGCGAGCAAGATGAATGGTTTTATGAAGATGGTTTAAAAGATTATTTGTCATCCAGTACGAATGGCTGGGAGCGCACACCAGAAGCACCTTTTGTGGGTAATTTTAGTGCAGAGCGTGAGGCCGTAGATTGGGCCGTGCAATGGTTACCTGAAGGTGGCGAAGCCATTCAAGAATCCTACGTGAATTTAATTCCGACTGCGCAAGGCGGAACCCATGTGAATGGTTTACGTACCGGGTTATTAGATGCCATGCGCGAATATTGCGAAATGCGCAGTTTATTACCTCGTGGTGTAAAACTTGCGCCCGACGATATTTGGGTCAACTGCGCGTATGTTTTATCGTTTAAATTAGATGACCCACAATTTTCTGGACAAACCAAAGAGCGTCTATCCTCCCGTGAGGCCGCAGCGTTTGTTTCTGGTGTCACTAAAGATGCATTCAGCTTGTGGCTAAATCAGCATACCGAAGAGGGCGATAAGCTCGCAGATTTTTGCATCAGCAACGCCCATAAGCGTGTACGCTCCTCCAAAAAAGTGGCTCGCAAAAAGATAACCCAAGGCCCAGCCTTGCCCGGTAAATTGGCCGATTGCTCTGGTGATGACCCAGTGCGTGGCGAGCTATTTTTAGTGGAGGGGGATTCTGCCGGTGGCTCTGCTAAGCAAGCGCGCGACAGAGAGACGCAAGCCATCATGCCCTTGCGCGGTAAAATATTAAATACGTGGGAAGTAGACAGTTCAGAAGTGTTGGCCTCACAAGAGGTGCATGATATTTCGGTTGCACTGGGCATAGACCCAGGCAGTGAAGATTTAGAAAAACTGCGCTACCACAAAGTGTGTATTTTAGCGGATGCGGATTCCGATGGGTTGCATATTGCCACGCTATTGTGTGCGTTATTTGTGCGTCATTTTCCGGCGCTTGTTAAAGCGGGCCACGTCTTTGTTGCCATGCCGCCTTTGTATCGTATTGATGTGGGCCAAGAAGTTTTCTACGCCCTGGATGAAAGCGAAAAACAAGGCATTCTCGATCGCATTCAAGCGGAAAAGAAAAAGGGCAAGGTTAACGTGCAGCGCTTTAAAGGCTTGGGTGAAATGAACCCATTGCAATTACGCGAAACCACCATGGCCGCAGATACGCGTCGCTTGGTGCAATTAGTAATAGACGCAGGTGACGATACCCACCAAATTTTAGATATGCTGCTTGCAAAAAAACGCGCTTCTGACCGTAAAAGTTGGCTAGAAACTAAAGGGGATTTGGCAGAGACTGCGTAAATTGTAAATGGCATTTCTTTTTACTTACCATCATTTAGGAAAGAGCCTAACTCAGCATTATGAGCCGAATTTAGAGTAACAATTGGGGATATTTAAGTGAAGCGTAATTTAAGAGTTGTCTTTTCACCGTTACTCAATTTATTTGAAAGTGGCGATGAGCCGTTTTCATATAAAAGCTCAGATCGGAAAATTTTGGTGGTTATGGGTGGATTGTTCCTATTATTGTCTTTGGGTTTGGCTGCGGTAGGTGTTCATTTTAAGCAAGCTGGAGCAGTAATACCTTTTGCGGTATTTTTTTGTGTTGCAGTAACGGCTTTTGTTGTGGGTACGTTAGGTTCAGATAGAGCGGTATCCAAAATTTGGAGAAGTAAATAAACGGGTAAGCGAGTGTCAGTTACAGCGCAAACCCCATCAGGTCAAAAACCTACGCTACGCGTTCTGTATATGGCTCGGGTCATGTAATACAAAATAATGTTGCGTTACCGTTCCCTCCATGGCGAATATTTTTCTAAGAAGGTGCAATTATGAAAATTTTAGTTGCAGGCGGTACTGGCTTTATTGGTCGTGAATTATGCCGCCACCTTCAGCAAAATAATGAAATTGTTGTAAAAACAAGACGCCCTGATTTGGTTGGCTCTGCTTTTAAATCCATTAAAAATATGAGTGAAATTGGTTCAGCTGAGAAGTTTGACGTGGTAGTTAACCTTGCTGGAGAGCCGATTGCCAATAAGCGTTGGTCAATAGCTCAAAAAAATACAATATTAAAGAGTCGGCTGTCCGTTACCGAAGAAATCATTTCTTATTTCCAACATACAATTCACAAGCCTAGATTATTTATTAGCGGATCAGCCGTTGGTTACTACGGTGTTTCTTCTTCGGAGGAGGCCATCAATGAGGATGGGGATGGCGATCAAAGTTTTTCGAGCAGGCTATGCTCAAAATGGGAGAGCACTGCACTGCAAGCAGAAGCCTTGGGAATTCGAACCTGTATTTTACGCACTGGTATTGTATTGGGCAAAGACGGTGGAGCGCTCAAAAAAATGCTTTTACCCTTTAAATTGTGTTTTGGCGGACATATTGGTACCGGAAGCCAATGGATGTCTTGGATTCACATGAGCGATATGATTGGGATTATTGATCATTGTACTTCAGAGCCAAAAATATCAGGCGCCATTAATTGCACGGCACCAACTCCGGTTACAAATAAAGAGTTTGCTCAAACCTTAGGCAAGGTGTTGAGGCGTCCAATTCCGTTTAATGTACCTACTTTTGTTATCAATATTTTAATGGGGCAAATGGGGAGAGAAATTTTATTAGCGGGGAAAAAAGTAGTTCCTGCCAAAGTTCTGAGCTCAGGTTATACATTTAGGTTTAGCAGGTTTGAAAATGCTTTATCTGATGTGTTGAGTAAAAATGATAACCACCAAATTTAGAGGGGCGGCCCGATTCTAGATAGCGGCCAATGCTTGAAGGCACCCCCGAGCATACTGAGCGCCCACCACAAAACGCCTGACACGTTGGTCAGCCAACGGTGCATGCCATATGCCTTTTAACCGTGATGGCGTCACTGAACACCGAAAGACTCTTCGGTACAGTTCAGGTTACCAAGGAGCTATCTCTTCAATTGCAAGGGCAGAATGCTGAGACTGAATAGGTATGCTAAGGCAGGGTTCATGTTGTGGGGTAGCCCGGAGCATAACGCCCAGGCTAACCGCGCCAAACCGCGCATGTAATATGGCGCGTAAAATGGGCTATGCCCACGCGCAAAATAAAGCGTAGGTTTGGCATCGGTTAGACCTGCTTGTTATGTCGTTGCACTAAAGTGGAACAACTTTATTTGCGCACGGCCCTTTTTGACCTTGGCCAACTTCATACTCTACCTGCTGACCATCATTCAATGTAGCGTAACCACCACCGGCTTGAATTTCTGAATGGTGAACAAATAGATCCTTGCTGCCGTCTTCTGGTGTGATAAAACCAAAACCTTTGTCGGCATTGAACCACTTTACTGTACCTTTACTCATATCGATGTCTACTTTTGTCAGTGAAATTAAAATAAACCAGAGTCACTATCACCATCATGAAACCAGTTTTGAAGGTTATTCAGGCTCAGCATTCTAACATTAAAACCCTGAGATATAACGTTTCGTGTATCTAGCATAGCTGGCGAGAAGTGTTAATTAACGGCACCAATCTCGCCTCACACCTTTAAACCCCTCGTATACGCCGTGCCGGGTACAGCATGTTCGTCGTAACGCCTTGAATTTGCGGTACTTTTTGCTGCTGGTGCCACCAATTGCTTCTTTTGTATTGATGCTCGCCTAAAATATTTTGGAAATTGTATTTTTGTTCGGCGGTATACGCAAGTTTTACTCACATTTAACAAGGCTAAGCCCGAAAAAAGTTGTGCAGGCACGGCCTGCAAGTAACACACTTTGGCGCGTTTTAAGTGTAGACGGCGAATTGACCAATACATTGCTTTGTAGTGCACTGATTCACAGGTAGTGGGGTTAGTCGGCTGTTAAATACCCAGTGCCTAATCGCATGCAGGCTTGCAACACGAATATTGGCCCAATTTGAAACTTAAGGCTTACGAAGATTTTAGGTAACATATGGCATTCAAGGCCCTAGTTTACACCAGCGTTAAAGCAACGCCGTAATCGACGGTTTTGAGTGCCACCATTACTCATCAATTTAGGATTTTATATGGGAATTTTTGAGCGCTACCTCTCTGTTTGGGTGGGCCTGGCGATGACAGTGGGCGTTGGGTTAGGGCTGGTTGTGCCAGATTTTTTCCATGTTGTCGCGGGCTTTGAGTGGGCCAAAGTCAACCTTCTGGTAGCGCTTTTAATCTGGCTCATGATCTTCCCAATGATGCTAAAAGTGGAGCCCTCTTGCCTCAAGGAGGTGGGTAAGAAGCCCAAGGGGTTGGTACTGACCTTGATCGTAAATTGGTTGGTTAAGCCTTTCACCATGGCTGCGCTTGGCGTGCTCTTCTTCAACTATGTTTTTGCAGATTTGGTGCCGCCAGAGGATGCGCAACAGTACATAGCGGGCATGATTTTACTGGGCGTGGCCCCCTGTACTGCCATGGTGTTTGTATGGAGCCACCTTACTCATGGTGACGCCAACTATACACTTGTGCAGGTTTCGGTAAATGACATTATTTTGGTATTCGCATTTGCCCCAATTGCAGGGCTCTTGTTGGGTGTGACCGACCTTACGGTACCTTGGGAAACGCTAGTGGCCTCAGTGCTGATTTTTGTGGTGATACCGCTCGGGCTGGGGCTGGTCACGCGTAAGCGCCTTATGGAGAAGAGCGGAGGACAGGCGGTAGAAAAGTTGGCTGGGCAATTAAAGCCAGCCTCCATTTTGGGTCTGCTGCTGACGGTTGTCCTGCTTTTTGGCTTTCAAGCAGAGACTTTGGTAGACAAACCCGGTCGCGTGGTACTTATTGCGGTACCGCTGCTTATTCAAAGCTATGGTATTTTTGCCATAGCCTATGGGCTGGCCAAGGTCATAAAGCTGCCGTTCAATGTTGCTGCGCCGGCCGCTATGATTGGTACATCTAATTTTTTTGAGCTTGCTGTTGCTGTGGCGATCAGCCTTTTTGGGCTTTCCTCCGGGGCGGCGCTCGCAACGGTTGTGGGCGTGCTGATTGAGGTGCCAGTAATGCTGTCTTTGGTGGCATTTGCAAATCGTACGAAGGGCTGGTTTACATAAGGGCACGTCTAAAAATGTACTTTTTACTGGGTTGTGGCGCCAGTTCTGTATTTGAAAGAGCAATTTGCACAGACTATTGTCACGCAGGGTGAAGCACATGGATGCGTGTCACGTAAATTGAGATTTTCCGGGCGGTAATGCCTAAAACCTTCAAACATAAAATTACTATTTTTAGAGATGCCATTATAAAAATAACGTATTTAATCGAGCAAGAAAGCGCAAAGGTTTTATAAAAAACCACCAGACATAAATCAGTATCTAGTCTTTTGTTGCAATATCCGCCAAAGTTATAACTAATAACATTGATTGTTGATTTAAGTCAGTTTGGTTAGTGTGTGCTATGGCAACATATGGATACTTGATAGCACCCCTCATTTTTTCGGAGAACTTTATGGCTCGACTAGACTTAAGTCAGTACGGTATTGCTGGCACCACAGAAGTCGTTTACAACCCCTCATATGAACAGCTATTTGAAGAAGAAACGCGCTCAGACCTAGAAGGTTTTGAGAGGGGCGTTGTGACCGAATTTGGTGCGGTTGCAGTAAGAACCGGGGAGTTTACCGGTCGCTCGCCCAAAGATAAATTTATTGTGTTGGATGACACCAGTCGTGAGCACCTTTGGTGGACCTCCGAGCATTCAAAGAACGACAATAAACCCATGAGTACTGAAGCGTGGAGTGATTTAAAACGCATTGTTGGGCACGAGCTGTCAGGCAAGCGATTGTTTGTTGTGGATGCGTTTTGTGGCGCCAATGAAAGCTCCCGATTAAAAGTCCGTTTTATTATGGAAGTTGCCTGGCAGGCGCACTTTGTCACTAACATGTTTATTCGACCAACCGAGGAAGAGTTAAAACATTTTGGTGAGCCAGATTTTGTCATTATGAATGGTTCAAAAATTAACGACCCAGATTGGAAGGCGCACGGGTTAAATTCCGATGTCTTTATCGCCTTTAATATGACAGAAAAATTACAAATAATAGGTGGTACGTGGTACGGCGGAGAAATGAAAAAGGGTATGTTCTCTATGATGAACTATTACCTGCCCTTGAGTCATATGCCCTCTATGCATTGCGCCGCCAATATGGGTGAAGACGGAGATGTGGCTATATTTTTTGGATTGTCGGGTACAGGCAAAACCACTTTGTCCACAGATCCTAAACGCCGCTTAATTGGTGACGATGAGCACGGCTGGGATGACAAAGGGGTGTTTAATTTTGAAGGTGGATGCTATGCAAAAACCATTGATCTAGACCCAGGCAGTGAACCCGATATCTATAATGCCATCAAGCGAGATGCGCTTTTAGAAAACGTGATGGTAGATGACAACGGCAAGGTGGATTTTTGTGATCATTCCATTACAGAAAACGGTCGAGTGTCTTACCCTATTTACCACATAGAGAACGTAGTTAAGCCAGTATCGCGCGGTGGTCATGCCAGCAAAGTGATATTTTTAACAGCCGATGCATTTGGTGTGCTGCCACCGGTGGCTACATTGAATCACGAGCAACTCCAGTATCACTTTTTATCCGGTTTTACCTCAAAAGTTGCGGGTACTGAACGCGGGATTGTTGAGCCTGTCCCCACCTTTTCCCCTTGTTTTGGTAAGGCGTTTTTAACACTGCACCCGGTTAAATATGCGCAGGAATTGGTCGCACGTATGGACAGTGTGGGGGCGAAGGCCTACCTTGTAAACACCGGATGGAATGGCACTGGCAAGCGTATATCCATTAAGGAAACGCGCGCAATTATCGATGCTATTTTGAACGACTCAATTGACAGCGCAGAAATGGACACGCTTCCTGTGTTTGATTTGTCTATCCCAAAAGCGTTGCCCGGTGTGAATGCCATTATTTTGGACCCGCGCAATACCTATGAAGCTGCCGCTGATTGGGGTAAAAAAGCCGAGGATTTGGCTGGCCGGTTTATCAAGAATTTTGAAAAATTCATTGATTTAGAAGACGCCGAAAAGCTGGTCGATGCAGGGCCAAAAATTTAAGGTTGTTTACCTGGGGGCCTGTTGATTGATCTGGGCCCCTTAATTTATTTTGCGCCAGGGCATTGTTTCGATGTAAGTGACACAAGAAAGAAGCGAAGCCCGTTAAAACCCCCATGCCATTCCAATGGCAGTGAAGTTTCTGTCCAAAGCGTCGCGACTGGCGCTGTCTTGGGTATAAAACCCATAAAAGCGAAAATTACGGCTCAATACATAATCTAAACCAACGCTTGTAGTGGCGCCGTTGTCGTACACAATATCTGACTCTCCCCACTGAGCTCGCCCTACCCATACCGGGTTAAATTGATACTTAATCGATACCATAACGCCATTATAAGACTGGTCTGCGCTTTGCGTCGGGTCTTCTATTTTGGCTACAGCGTCATTGGGCTGGTAAGACTCTAAGAGCATGCCTAATTGCAAGGGGCCTGAAGAATATTGAGTTACAAAGCGAAGGGTTTTTGCGTTGGGTTGTTCTACATTTTGATCATAGGCCACACCCGCATAAAACCCATTTTTGGTAAACGTGACAGATGCAGAGGTGCCGGGTTTTAATTGCGGGGTGTCTTCTTGCAGTATGTATGCAACATAGGCCACAAACCCATGTGTAGATGGTGCGATGTACTGCAACGAGTTTGCGCGACGGTTCTCGTTGACGGTTATGACCTTATTAATATCGCCACGCATAAAATTGAACAGGTCAACTTTTTTTTGTACTTTACGCAAGGGGGTGTCTATATAGCCTGCCAAGGCGGTACCGTATACGCCTTTGATACCCACATAAGCGTTCAGTTGGTGAAAGGTATCAGCGCCATCGTAATCGACTTGGTAATCCAAATGGTACAAGGCGCATAACGGTTTTTTTAGCGCAATACACCCCTTTACGCCAATTTTTGAATAATTGCTTTGTAACGCTAAAAATGACGCACTGTTTTCATTCACATATTCATAAGACACATTCGCTCGGCCGTAGAACTTTGGTCCTTGCTCACTGCTAGCGGCATGAGTGGAAGCAAACAAAGCCAACATCGATAAAACAATACTTATCTTATTGAATGGCGAGGGCATAGCAAGTGCTGTTCTTAAACCCCTTGTTACTGGATGGAAACTTTTTAGCATAGTATTATCGCAGAGGTTCATTGGGCGGATCATCTTACTTACGGTGCCAGCTTCGGCGTTGATCGCGCTAAAGCCGAAGCACCAAAGAGGCGATGTTGCAGGTGGTGTTATTTTTGACGGGTATCATGAGGTGTTAGCCAAAAAAGCGGCTGGTAACTACGATAAGCGAAGCGTATACCAAGATGGTGAGCAGTATGCACGCGACATTTTTACCCAACCCTGGGATCATTTTATCGATCTCAGAATTAGACGCTTTCATATCTTCTAGCGCCATAAAGCCCAGTACCAACGGCAGTGCGCCAATTAGGGTTGGCCAGTGAAAGATTTGCAAAACAACGCCTAGCGCTATGGGCACGGCACTTAAAACAATAAATGCTAAGTACGCCTGTAAACTTTTGGCGGTGCCAAATTTTATGGGGAAGGTATTACGGCCAACTTGCCTGTCTGCATCAATATCTGGAATTTGGCTCAGTAGCAATAGGTTATTCACTAAAAAAAAAGGTACTAGAGATGCCAGGAATGCAACAAATATTCCGTGTGAATTAACTGCGCTGTTATCCACTACACTCAAATAGGTACCCACCACAAACAAGGGCCCAAAAGCTAAGCCTGGCGCAATTAAACAAAGTATGGGTGCGCGATTAATGTGTGTGGTGTATAACACAATCAGTGCTACACCAAGCAAACCCAAGGGTAATAAAGCCGGTGAGCGAAACGCCAAATACAGCCCAATGACGGTAGTAATGGCCAAGGTTACCAAAGCCGCATACAGCACGGCAGTTAAGGCATTTGGTTCGCTAGGTAAGCTGCCACTGCCGCCACTAAAGGGCGTTTTAGTGGTGAGCGCATCTAAACCACTGCGATAATCAAAATATTCATTAAAGGTATTTACGCTAATATGAGCGCAAGTAGCTGCAATTACCACCAAAACCGCATTCAAAACATTGATGTGCCCCTGTAAATTAATGGCCACGGCAAGCCCTAAAAATACGCAAATGGGCGTAAGTAATAAAAACGGCGGGCGCATGGATTGTACAACTGCGGCAGCGTAGGCCATTGGGTGGTCTCCTTTGGGGTGGAAATTCTATTTCAAATATGACGGCTAAATATTTTGATTTATAGTGGTTTAAATGGCGCCAAAGCACTCACACTGTATGATCACTATGTGGTTTTACTACGACATTTTTGTGACCAGGCTGCTAATTGTTAACAGCCTCTTTAAATGAAAAACCACCGGGAATAAAAGGCTCAACCGGCCAATGCCATCTTGCGCCGCATGTACGCAATTTGCTCTGCTAGTGGCAGTTCTTTGGGGCACATATCATCACAGCCGAGCAGTGTCATGCAACCAAATACACCGTCTTCACTGCCGATGACTTCATAAAAGTCATGGTCGCTACGCTGGTCTCTAGGGTCTATTTTGAAGCGTGCAATCTGGTTAATCCCAACGGCGCCAACAAAATGCTCGTGCATCTGAGCGGAGCCACACGCAGCAATACAGCAACCACATTCTATGCAGCGCTCTAGTTCGTAGATGGCTTCTGCTTGCTCGGGCGCCATGGGGGCTTCTATGGCGCTAGAGTTGTGTTGTTCGGTGGTGTGAATCCAAGTGCGCAAATTCTCTGACATTCCACGCATCCATTTACCGGTATTTACAGATAAATCGCCAATTAATTCAAACCCGGGTAACGGCGCCAAGCAAATTTTTGCAGGTAAGTCTTTGGTGAGTGTACGGCAAGCTAGCCCCGGGCGCCCATTAATGAGCATGGCGCAACTGCCGCATATTCCGGCACGGCAAACAAAATCAAATTGTAAGCTGGGGTCTTGGTGCCTGCGAATTTCACTCAGGGCAATGAACAGCGTCATTGCCTCGGCTTCTTCTAAGTAATAAGTGTGTTGTGTGGGGCTGCTATTTTTATCTGCTGGGTTGTATCTAAAAATTTCAAATTGCAATTGGCGTGTGTGACTGCCGGTACTGTGCGCTTCAACTGTTGTAATGGGGATCAGATCGGCGCTATTTGCAGCCTTACTTGCGCTGGTTTTGTCTGTGTTACTTGCAGAGCCATTGATGCCTTCGCTATGTGGGTTGGAGTGCGTCATGAGTTCTCCTCGGTTAAACGCTGATTATGCCCTTGTAAACTTTCAGGCAGCATGTGTCTAAAAGGCATTAACTTCTCCTGTGTGTGGTAGCGGTTATTGTTTTCGGCGTGCGCGTTAATTTGGTCGACTTGCGCAGCCCGTTTTGCGGTTTCAGGGTGTTCAATACGATCCTTTTGGCCATAGCCACGCCACCCCGGCGGCAGCTCCATTTTGTTCACCTGTAGCGCTTCGTATTCTAAGGTGGGAGCATCGGCCGCATCACTCGGCCAGCTATAAAGCGTTCTGTTCAGCCAGTCGCGGTCATTGCGTTGCGGGAAGTCTTCGCGAAAGTGTGCACCGCGGCTTTCCTCCCTAGCCAAAGCGCCCATGGCAACACACAGGCTAAGTTTCAACATTTTATTGACGCGGTAGGCCGTTGTTAACTCTGGGTTACTACCGGGTGCCTGGCTGCTAACGCGAATATTTTGCGCGCGCTGGTGCAGGATTTTTAACGTTGATACAGCTTCGGCTAAGCGTGATTGATCTCTGAATATTCCCACGTTATCAGACATGCACGCTTGCATGGTTTGTAATATATCGAAGGCAGATTCGGTATTGTTGGTATTGTAAAAGGTGGATAACGCGTTATGTTGCCGGGAAACTTGGTGCTCAATGGCAGTGGTAGAAAGTTTTATGTTTGAACGGCTGCTGGCCAGAAATTCGCCCATGGTCTCCCCTACGATCATTCCGGCCACGACAGCCTCGGCCACCGAGTTGCCGCCCAGGCGATTAAAGCCGTGTATATCCCAGCAAGCGGCTTCTCCGGCTGAAAATAACCCCTCAAGCGTTGGGGATTCGCCTTGGTAAGTAGTGCGAATGCCACCCATAGAGTAGTGTTGTGCTGGGCGTACCGGGATTAAATCTTTTGCCGGGTCAACCCCTAAAAAGTAACGGCATATTTCTTTGACTTCGCGTAGGCGTGAATCAATATGTTTTTGACCCAGTAAACGAATATCTAACCAAAGATGCTCGCCAAAGCGGCTTTTTACTCCAAACCCGTTTTTTATGTGGGTCTCCATCCACCTGGCTACTACATCACGCGAGGCCAACTCCTTTTTTTCGGGCTCGTAGTCTGGCATAAACCGGTGTTTGTTGCTGTCCAGTAATAATCCACCGTCGCCTCTACACCCCTCGGTCACCAAAATACCCGCTGGGAAAATTGCCGTGGGGTGAAATTGCACCGCTTCCATATTAGCGAGCTTTGCGTGGCCTGTTTCTAACGCTATGGCGGCACCAATGCCCTCGTTAATGATGGCATTGGTGGTGTTGCGATAAATGCGGCCAAACCCGCCTGTGGCAATACACGTACTTTTGGCCACATAAGCTATTAACTCGCCGCTAATTAAGCTACGCACCACTGCACCATAGCAACGCCCTTCTGCATGAAGTAATGCAATGGCTTCCATGCGTTCATGCACGGGTATATTGTGTGCAATGGCTTGATTACTTAGGTTGTACAGCATGGAGTGGCCTGTACCGTCTGAAACGTAACAGGTGCGCCATTTTTGTGTGCCGCCAAAATTACGCGCACTGATTAAACCGTGTGCGTTTTCTTGCTCAGTTAGAGTGACTGGTTTGCCATCAATAATACTGGTGTGGTCTCCGCTTTGAACTCGGTTCCAAGGTACACCCCAAGCAGCCAGTTCGCGTGCGGCTTTGGGAGCGGTTTCTACAAACATGCGAACCACTTCTTGATCTGCGCCCCAATCGCTTCCACGTATGGTGTCAAAAAAATGAATGTCTTCGTTGTCGCCAATGCCTTTAGAGTGGTTTGCCAAAGAGGCTTGCATGCCACCTTGAGCTGCTGCTGAATGAGAGCGCTTAGGGGGCACTAAGCTCAACACAAGCGGAGAAAACCCCGCTCGCTTAATGCCAATTGCCGTGCGCATACCGGCCAGGCCGCCGCCAATAATTAGGGCATCGCTATGGATGATCTGCATCGGAAGACGTCTCCGCGGGAGTTTGAGTGGACGGTGAATCCGCTTGATGGTAGGCCGGGGTATAGCGCTCGCCGGCTTGATCGGCATGCTCGTAACCAATTTTCATATAGGCGATAAGCGTTAATAATCCCAGAATTAAAAAAAACGCCGTAATGGCCCATTTAATGGTTTTGAGGCGTTCACGCGTGGGGTGTTTAATCCCGAGTAACCCCCACTTAATACTAAGGCGATAAATACCGATGGCGCCATGAACCTCTACGGTAACAAGTAAAACCAAATACAGCGGCCAGAACCTACCCGTCCATATGCGATCGGACGATGCGTATGGGCCAATATCCGCCGGGTGCAACATCAACTGATACAGGTGCACCAAAACGAGAAAAAACAACACAAACCCAGTAATGATTTGGGTGTACCACATCCAGGTATCGCCGTGCCTTAATTGTTGTGCGTGGCGATAAAAACGATAGTGATCACGAAAACTGGCAGGGAACTTACGCATGGCCAAAAATGCATGCATTACAATCAGCAAAAAAATAAAGGCCGCAAACCCACTGACTAAAAAAGGGTAAGGCTTGCCAAATAGAGGCTCCCCTTCAAACATACGTGCCACAAAATACATGGCGTCCTTACCCAGTAAAATGCTGGACACCATAAACATATGCATCCACATAAACAGCACTAAAACTAAACCACTAGCGCCCTGAGCCATATCCCACCAAGCTGGCCAACGGCTAAATCGTCTTTGGCTGGATGGATAATTGTGACCGGCTAACATAAAAGCCTCGTTTAAATTAGGAGGAGGGGGAGTACTTAATATCGTTGTAGGCAGGGTAGGTTATTCGATGAAAACGGCTATGCGCCAAATCAAACTTATTGGATTTATGCGCTAATTTTTATCAATGTAATTGAGCTTGATGTATATCAACCTCAAGAAGCGGAAACTTGAATACTGTGGGGTTATATCTTCGAATATTAGCTTGGGGGTCCCGTTGAAGCGACTACGTATAATCACCTTAATTTCTGTGTTGGTATTTACATCTCACAGTTATGGGGAACAAACCGCTGAGATTATTCAGCAGGGAGAGGTGCGCTTAAATCAAAATCAAGGCGCGCAAAACGAGATTGATCAAGTCAATCAAAAAACTAAAGATTTGGCAGACGAATATTATTCAACACTTAAGGTTGTCGATGGTCTTAAGGTTTATAACCGTTTGTTGGCCAAGCAGCTAGACAATCAAGATCAGGAAGTTGAAAAAATCCGAACATCCATTACCAATGCAGCAATTATTGAGCGACAAATATTGCCGCTTCTGGTGCGCATGGTGGCTGGTCTTAAAGATTTTGTCTCGCTGGATATGCCATTTTTATTAGATGAGCGATTTAAGCGTATTCAAACCTTGGAAAGTGTCATTACTTTATCGGATGTAACGAGTGCAGAGAAGGCACGCCGCGTTTTTGAGGCTTTTCAAATTGAAACCGAATACGGTAATACCATTGAAGCATACAAAGGCAAGTTAAATTTAGATGGCAAAACCTATGATGTAGATTTCCTAAGAGTGGGGCGTATTGCATTTATGTACCGCACCGTGGGCAGTGAAGATTACGGCTATTGGGACTCGAGCCTAAATGCGTGGCAAGTTGTGGATACAAGTCAGTTTAAGCTAAATTTTGATAAAGGCGTTAAGGTGGCAAAGCAAGAGTTAGCGCCAGAGCTCTTTACCTTGCCAATTCGTAACGTGGGGGCAATACAATAATGAGATATTCTAAGATAAGTTTGATGATTGTGTTTTCTCTACTTGCGTCTTTTAGCTGCATTACTCATGCGCAAGGAGAGCGTGAATTTTCTTTGGATGATTTATTGCAAGAGGTTAAGCACGGTAGGCGTATTGATGCCCAGGATAACGCCCAAAGATTGAAAATTTTTAAACGAGAGCAGAGTAAGCAACAGCAATTGCTATCAGATATAAAAAATGAGCAGGTAGCTCAAGAAGGTATTTCTGCTACGCAGGAAAAAACGTTCGAAGCGAATGAGGAGCTCATTACAAGTTTAGAGCAGCGGCTAACAGAGCGCTTAGGGTCATTAAAAGAGCTGTTTGGTGTGTTACAGCAAGTCGCTGGGGATGCACAGGGGCAATTTTCTAACTCCATTATTCAATTGCAATACCCGGATAGAAGTAAGTACCTATCTGAGTTTGCCACCAAAATGGGGCAAACCACCAATTTACCGTCTATTGAAGAGATTGAACGTTTATGGTTTGAACTACAAAGAGAAATGACTGAATCTGGAAAGGTGCTGCGTAGAAAGCAAAGCGTTGTCACCAGTGAAGGCATAGAGGTGGAAAAAGACGTAGTACGGGTTGGCGCTTTTAACTTAGTGGCAGATGGCAAATACTTGCACTTTATCCCCGAAACCGCACGCGTTATAGAATTTAACCGCCAACCTGCCCATCGGTATTTGGCTGGCGCAGAGGAAATCTCTAAACCCGGATCCGACGTAGTGGCGTTTACCATTGATCCGGTTCGAGGGCAGTTACTTTCCCTGCTGGTGCAGGCGCCCAATTTTAGTGAACGTATCGCTCAAGGCGGTGTAATTGGATATTTCATTATTGTATTGGGCATTGTTGGTGCTTGCTTAGCAATCTTTCGCTTGATGGTTTTGTTTTTGGTGGGCAGCCGTATTAATACGCAAATGAAACACCCCGAGCAAATCTCTAAAAACCCACTGGGGCGTATTTTTGATGAATATCAGTCTCATAAAGAAAGGGATATAGAAACCTTAGAGCTTAAGCTAGGTGAAGCTGTATTGCGCGAAGTACCAAAAATTAACAGTGGGCTATCCTTCTTGAAAATTATTGCCGCTGTAGCGCCATTAATGGGGCTGTTGGGTACAGTGACGGGAATGATCATAACCTTCCAAGCCATTACCTTATTTGGTACCGGCGACCCTAAATTAATGGCCGGGGGTATATCACAAGCACTGGTAACCACTGTACTAGGGCTAAGTGTTGCCATTCCAACTCTGCTGTTGCATAACTTGGTGCAAGGCCAGGCACGTAAAATTACAGAGATACTCGAGCAAGAGGCCGTTGCGGTTATCGCGGTGCAAGCTGAAAAACAGCACAGTGATCAAGGCTAAATTATGCTGACTTTACTGGAAAACCAGTTCCCCTGGTTGGGATATATGACAGATTTGGGGGGCGATATTTTTGTGGTCATACTATTTCTAGCAGCGCTCATGTGGAGTTTCTTGTTAGAGCGGATGTTGTATTTCGTAATGGTTTATCCCGCACAAAAAGAGAACGCAAAAAAACTTTGGTTGGCGCGGTCTGATAGACGGTCTTGGTATGCGCAAAATTTTAGACGTTTGCTGTTATACCGGGTTGGACGAAGTTTGAATCGTAATATGGGGTTAGTTAAAACCATGGTCAAGCTTGCACCGTTGTTAGGGTTGTTAGGAACGGTGTTGGGTATGTTAGAAGTATTTGATGCGGTCGCGTTGACGGGCAGTAATAATCCCCGGTCTACCGCTGCAGGTGTTTCAAAAGCCATTATTACCACTATGGCGGGTATGGTTGTGGCCATTTCGGGTTTGCCAGTTATCGCCCTTTTGAATCGCCGAGTTATTAGCGCTAAAGAAACCTTAGCAGATAACTTAACGTTGTCTGAGAAATAACGAGAGCAAAAAAATGCGTAAATTTTTAAGTACCAGTCAGGAGGATCAAGAGGCAACGGTTGATATTACGCCAATGATGGATGTGGTATTTATTATGTTGATCTTTTTTATTGTGACGGCAACCTTCATTAAGCAATCGGGTATTGAAGTTAACCAACCGCAAGCATCTACCGCTGTAATGCAGGAAAAGGCTAACGTCCTTATTGCCATTGATGCTAACAACAAGGTTTGGATTAACCGACGCCAAGTAGACTTACGTGCGCTGCGACCCAATATCGAACGTTTACACGCAGAAAACCCAAAAGGCAGTGTGGTTATTCAGGCTGATAGAGAATCAAAAAACGAAATACTGGTGCAAGTTATGGACGCCTCAAGAAAAGCCGGTGTGTATGATATCGCATTGGCAGCGCAAGAGTGAGTGCCCTAAATGTTATCTGTTGATGCTCTAAATGATAAAAACTTCTTACCCCGAACATTGGCTGTTTTTATTTTTGGTTTTATTTTTGCGGGGTTTTTGACGTGGTTTATGTATGTATTGATCCAATCAGGGGAAAAGTCTCTAGACGAGTCTGTACGCGTGCAAATTTTAGATTTTGTAAGAATGAAACGTACCGAAGTGACTGAGAAAAAACAGAGAAAGCCCGAGCGCCCCTCGGTAACAGAAGCACCGCCCACGCCTGAAGCTGCAAAAAACGACAATTCCAACAAAGACCTTGATAACAGTATTTCTATTGCAGATTTATCTGCGCAGGGTGTATCTATGGAGTTAGACGGAGTGAGCCTTGGCTCTGGAGATGGAGAGTACTTACCCATTGTTAAGGTTGCGCCAATTTATCCGTATTCTGCCAGGACGCGTGGTATTGAAGGCGCGTGTGTAGTTCAGTATACGGTAACCGCCAAAGGCACCACGCGGGACGTCAAAGTTATGGAAGAGTATTGTGAAAATAGAATCTTTAGAAAATCGTCTATTGAAGCCGCTAAAAAGTTTAGATACAAACCTAGAGTAATTAACAACGAGACCGTAGAAGTTCATGATGTGAAGAACCAGTTTATCTATACACTCGACGA
>CAYZQH010000004.1:0-3234 GCA_964480055.1 uncultured Cellvibrionaceae bacterium | reverse complement strand
TATTATCAGCAAAATAACTATCAAAAAGCCTATGAGGGGTTTTTAGCCGTTAAGGCGGCCGAGGATATACCTTATGGTTTAAGGGATTACGCCAGTAAGGCTTTAATTCAAATCGCCTTTTTACTAGAGCGATACGATACGGTAGTAACGCTCGCAGAAGAAATGCTTAAAAGCAGCGAATCTCCAGACTCAAGCGTTTACGTGCTTAAGGGGCAGGCGCTTTTTAAATTAGAGCATTACCCAGAGGCAGTTAAGGCTGTTCAAACGGCAATTACTCTAGAGCGAGATTTAGGCAGGCAGCCCAGAGAGCAGTGGTTGTTGTTGCTTAATGCCGTGTATTACAACCTCTCAGATTACGACAACATGATCTCGGTCTTAAAGGAGTTAAATGCCCTTTACCCCAACCAACGTTATGTCTTAAATTTGGCCGCAGTTTATGGGCAAATGGATAAAACAAAAGAGCAACTATTGTTGATGGAGCCGCTTTATGATGGGGGCTTACTAACCGGAGAAGCCTACTTGCTGAATCTTGCCAATCTATTTATGTTACATAAGGTGCCGGTCAAAGGCGCAAAGGTGATTGATGTAGCGCTACAGCAAGGCACAATTAAACGAAACCAGCGAAACTTGGAGTTGCTGGCTCAAGCGTGGCAACTTGCGGCAGAAGATCGAAAAACCATCGAGCCACTAAAAGAAGCGGCAAAGTTGTCTGAAAAGGGCAGTATCTATGTGCGTTTGGCAAGTATTTATATGAATCTATACGACTGGAAAAACTCTGAAGACGCGTTAGAGAAAGCATTAAAGAAAGGACAGTTAACTGACACCAGTAAAGCCCGCATTTTATTGGGTATGTCGCGCTTTTATCAAAAAAACTATAGCGGCGCACGAAAGGCCTTTGAAAAGGCAGGTGAATCGGAAAAAACCAAAGCGCTGGCGCAGCAGTGGTTAACCTACCTCTCCCAAGAGGAGAGCGTTGAAGGTGCAGACCAAAACTTTCTTATGAAGTAAATGCCAGTAGTAGGTACCTAAAATACTCAATTGTTTCCCCCAATACGCCTGCTCAAAAAACTTATCAGTTACATTGGAAGTGAAGCGACGTACACGGCAGATCTAAAATACCTCATTCACATCCTAGCCTCTACTGAACGGCGGTTGATGGCCGCTAAAAAATAAGTGTTGCCAGTTTTATGGTAAGAATAGGAAAATAGCCCAAGAATTTTTAGGGCCTGATAGATCAGTTTCAAGCCTCATTACATCCCCCTTTATCCTCCGTAGTGTTTTTATAGCAGGTACCGCGGTAGCATAAAATAAAAATAGAGGTTTTAACCTATGGCGACAATGGAGCGCGTTCACGGTACGGGTACGGCCACTCATGCCGTTATTTGGCTACATGGCTTGGGCGCATCGGCGGATGATTTTTATCCAGTTGTACCACACCTTGGCTTGGCATCATCGCGGTGTACTCGCTTTGTATTCCCTCAGGCACCTGATCGCCCTATTACCGTCAATGGTGGCTATATGATGCCCGGTTGGTATGACATAAAGGGTGCAGACATAGCCGATAAACAAGACTTAGCCGGCATGAGGCAGTCCCAAAGCACCCTAGAGGCGCTTATCTCTGCCCAGGTTGCACAAGGCGTGCCCAGTAAAAACATTGTTTTGGCGGGCTTTTCTCAAGGCGGGGCAGTGGCTTATTACACGGGGTTGCGTTCACAACACAAAGTGGCTGGTATTTTGGCGCTGTCTACCTATTTGCCATTTGCCGATACGCTTGAACAGGAGCATAGCGGGGTTAATCTACCCACACCCGTCATGGCCATGCACGGTGTGCAAGACGGCGTGGTGCCCCTCGCCTTAGGTAAACAAAGCGCAGAGCAGGCAAGTGCACTGGGTTATTGTGTTGATTGGCAGGAGTACATGATGGAACACAGTGTTATTCCAGAGCAGTTAACCGATATTGGCACGTGGTTGAATCGCGTTCTGGGTCAGTAATCATCGCTCGCTCTTAGCTCTTTTATAACAGCTATCTTGATGCTGCGCCCTTCCCCTTTTTCTACTTCCTACGTTTAAAACCACCAAAAAAATGCGTGTTTTAACATGTGGGCAATTAACCTATTGCTGTGCAGTGCAATAGGTTAATATGCATATGCACCATAGTGGTGCCATCGGTGTTTTTAGGTGCACAGAAAAGCGCCTAAGTTGTGCGTTTTTGAGTGGTAAACCCCGATTATTTCTGCCTTTTTGTTTGTAACTCATTGAATTTAATGGATTAATTAAAGTTGGTGTGGATTCTGCAATTAGTGCATCGCAGCGGACACAACCAAAACAAAATCAATGTGTCGCTCGCATAACGCAAATTGCTATCCAAACTGGAGGAAACATTCTAATGAACTTTGCCAAAAAATTGTTAGCTGGTTCTATTACTGCAGCGGCTGTGGCCGTTAGCGCTGTACCTGCCCAAGCCGAAGTATCGGGTTCTGTGGGTATTGCAAGCACCTACCTATGGCGTGGGTATGAATTAGGCTCTGGTACGCCTGTTGTCTGGGGAGACTTGTCATACAGCAATTCAGGTTTTTATACCGGTATGTGGACATCGTCTGGTGACGGCACTGCAGGTACAGAATATGACTTGTACTTGGGGTACGGTGGCGAATCTGGAGATTTTAGTTACGACGTATTTATTGTGACTTACGTGTATCCCACAGGCCCAGACATAGAGGCAGAAGTAGATGGGGAAAAGATAATGCAGCCTGTGTTTTTGACGGACGGAGATCCCGGTGACTTTATGGAAATTGTGGGCACCATCGGCTATGGTCCGGCCAGTTTAACCATTCACAAGAACATTGCTGGTGAGACAGGTGGTTACGCTTTCACAGAAGACTACATGTACTACAAGCTAGGTGTTGATTTAGGTAGCTTCTCATTAGCACTGGGAAAGCATGATGAAGGCATTGATGGTGAGGCAGGAACCACACAGAACGCCACGCATTTTGATGCAACCTATAACTATAACGATAATTTGTCGTTTACTTTTAGCGCATTACTTGACTCTGAGCATGATGATTATGACAGAGATGAGCCTAAACCTACCTTTGTTGTTGGTTACAGTATTCCTCTAAGCATGTAATTTCAAAAGGGCACTGTGGTCAGCTTCAGTGTCTTTATTTCTTTAATAACCAATGAGTTAGGAGCAGTCCCATGAAAATGATTACTGCCGTGATTAAGCCTTTCAAG
>CAYZQH010000003.1:0-31369 GCA_964480055.1 uncultured Cellvibrionaceae bacterium | reverse complement strand
TACGCCAGTAATGCTCAAACCATTGGTGTAGGCGCTGGCCAAATGAGCCGTATTAACAGTGCGCGCATTGCCGCCATTAAGGCAGAACATGCAGGCCTTCAAGTGCAAGGGTCTGTTATGGCCTCTGATGCGTTCTTCCCTTTTCGTGACGGCATAGATAACGCCGCCGCCGTGGGTATTGCCGCGGTCATTCAACCTGGTGGTTCTATGCGCGACGAAGAGGTCATAGCTGCCGCAAACGAACACCACATGGCAATGGTATTTACACGCATGCGCCACTTCCGTCATTAACGGTAGTTTGAGTAGAGAAGCATTTGCGCTGCGTTGCCAAAATCAACACTCACAAAATCAATATTAAAATTTTAAAAGTTCACCTCTGTGGTACAGAGGCTTAAGGGTTAAAAATGAATGTACTTGTAATAGGCGGCGGTGGCCGAGAGCATGCGCTGGCTTGGAAGGCCGCACAAAGTGACTCCGTTAACACCGTTTTTGTTGCACCAGGCAACGCCGGCACGGCAACAGAGCCCAAATTAAAAAATATTGACCTGGGTGTTTTGGAGTTTGAAAAGCTTGCAGAGTTTGCCAAAGCCAATCAAGTGGCGCTCACCATTGTGGGGCCAGAAGTACCCTTGGTTGAAGGCATTGTGGATTACTTTACCGAGCAAGGCCTTGCTTGCTTTGGCCCTTCCAAAGGTGCGGCACAATTAGAAGGCTCCAAAGCCTTTACCAAAGACTTTTTGGCCCGGCATAACATTCCCACTGGCGCCTACCAAACTTTTACTGAAGTAGAGCCCGCACTGTCATACCTACAAAAAATGGGCGCACCCATTGTTGTCAAAGCCGATGGTTTAGCGGCCGGTAAAGGTGTGATTGTTGCAGAAACCTTAGAGACTGCCGAATCAGCAGTAAAAGACATGCTTTCTGGCAATGCTTTTGGCGATGCGGGCTGCCGTGTGGTCATTGAAGAATTTTTAGACGGCGAAGAAGCCAGCTTTATTGTGATTGCCGACGGTAACCATGTACTGCCCATGGCAACCAGTCAAGATCACAAACGTGCTTGTGATGGCGACACTGGGCTAAACACCGGGGGCATGGGCGCCTATTCCCCGGCGCCGGTAGTAACCGATGCGGTCTACAAACGCATTATGGATGAAGTGATCATGCCAACCATTGATGGCATGAAAGCCGAGGGGCACACCTACACCGGTTTTTTATACGCCGGCCTTATGATTACCGCAGACGGCACGCCAAAAGTTATCGAGTATAACTGCCGCTTTGGGGACCCAGAAACACAACCCATTATGATGCGCCTGCAATCAGATTTGCCAGCCTTATGCCAAGCGGCATTAAAAGGCGAGCTGAATCTATGCAACACCGAGTGGGATACGCGCGCAGCCGTGGGTGTGGTACTTGCGGCCGGAGGCTACCCCGGCGCTTACAAAAAAGGCGATATCATTGGCGGGCTAGCCAACGCCGCTGTTATAGAGGGTAAAGTTTTTCATGCGGGCACAAAGCTTGACGGGCAATCCATTGTCACCAACGGTGGCCGTGTTTTGTGTGCAACGGCCTTGGGCAATAGCGTCACCGAGGCGCAACAAAACGCATACACGGTCGCAAACGCCCTTGATTGGGATGGCTGCTATAAACGCACCGACATTGCCTACCGCGCCATAGCGCGGGAACAAAGCGCCAAGTAAGTCAGTCTTTAGAGTGGGATACCCCTAAAAATGCACTTTTTGTTCGATGCCTGCGTCAGTTGCGCCCTCAAACAAAAATTACATTTTTCAGATGTGTCCTACTATTCATATACGTTAAGGATGACGTTTTTTATATATAATTGAGGGCAACACGCATGCTTTTGTTCAAACGTTTAAGAATACGCCCTGCTCTAACCGCCTTATTCGCCTTAACCTTAACTCACTGTGCATCCACCGAGCCCACAGTGCTTCCCATAGCAAAGACTGTAACACTGCGTGCACCACTGCCCGAAAACGCACCTCCAACGGCCCGCCCCAAAACCTTAAAAAAGAACCTATTTCATATTTACGTCACCGTAGACAAACTTATGGTCAATGGTACGGAAGTTAAAACCCTAGAGAATTTACAGCGACTACTAGAAGTACATAATAAGCCGGTGATTACCATGGCGGTACACCGCTGCGTAGAGAACGAATACGCCAAACAGGTTTTAACCCTAGTTCAACAAACCACCCAAACACCTATTCCGTATTCCTCCACCGGAAAACTCAGCGACCCTGCCTGCCTGGAATAAGCCCGGTGGGTGAATTAAACACCTTAGACGAGACAAAAATTTATCTACATAAATTTGCCAAAGCACGAGACTGGGACGCGCAATACCCGCCCGATACAGTTAAAGGCCGCGCCAAAAAACTACGAATTGCCAGTAATTACCTGCATGCACTTGCCCTTATGCATTGATCTTACCGGCCATATTTGCAACCATGAACTTACGTTAAGACCGCGGTGACGTAGGCTGCTTTTTACTGGCCGCCGCATCGTTTTTAATGTGCCGATAAGCGTAAAGCCCCATGTAACCCAAAATAACGCACACCACCACTATGGTAATGATGCTGGCAACGATGACAGAATCTAAATACATACCACCTCCAATACCGCAAAAACAAAACAACTTGCTGCACCAGCACTAACTGCGCAGGAACAACACTGGCCTACTAATAATACTAGCGGCCCATAAATATTCCCCCTTGACTTACATCAAAACCCCTATGACAAATACAACCAACTCCATAGAGGCCTACCGCACGCAACATAAATTACGCCTAAGTTATATGCCCTGGTTATATTGGAGCCTAAAAGCCAAACATCGCTCATGGGCCAACGCCTGGCAGTACGAATGGCAACAGTACTTGCAAAGCATAGAGACCGTCACCATTGGTGAAAATTGTTTTGTTGCACCTGAAGCTAAGATTTTTGCAGAGCCCGGCCGCCCCATTATTATTGGTGATAACAGTTTTATTGCCGCAGATTGCGTATTACATGGCCCAATCACTGTGGGGCATCATGTATCCATTAACCACCACTGCACCTTAGAGGGTGGCCGGGCAGGCATACATATTGGTGATCACACGCGCATTGCTTGCTACAGTAAATTATTTGCGTTTAATCACGGCCAGCAAACGCATAAACCCATTTCAGAGCAAGGCATCACATCCAAAGGAA
Organism: uncultured Cellvibrionaceae bacterium; assembly: GCA_964480055.1. GTDB lineage: Bacteria > Pseudomonadota > Gammaproteobacteria > Pseudomonadales > Cellvibrionaceae > CAYZQH01. Next base: position 28,168 of record CAYZQH010000003.1, on the reverse strand, counting down.
TTTCTATTGAAAAAGATGTTTGGATTGGTGCCGACGTTAAAATTGTGGATGGTGTAACCATTGGTGAGCAGGCCGTGGTTGGAATGGGTAGCGTGGTCACAAAAAATGTTGCCAACAATGATAAAGTGGGTGGCAACCCTGCGGTTAATATTGGTCACCGAGCGTAGTTTTTACACTATTCTTACATAAACGCTATTGAGCCAACGGAAGATACTGCATTGTTTCCCGCTAATTTTTTTGCAAGCAGAAGATACCAACACGGAACCCAACAGTGACAACTCAACAGCCCAATATTTTTAAAGTTAAAGGTAAAATTCAAAATTACGCTTGGGGTGGATTTGAATACATACCTAACTTACTGGACACTGAAAACACGCTAGCTCTACCTTGTGCAGAATATTGGCTAGGTACCCACCCACAAGCCCCCATGAAAGCACAAGATACACCGCCAAATGATTCGGGCGTATTAAACGGAGAACCGCTGCCATATCTTTTTAAAATATTGGATGTAAAGCAAATGCTTTCTATTCAAGTACACCCCACCCAAGCACAAGCCCAAGAGGGGTTTGAGAGGGAAAATAACCTAGGCATTGCGCTAGAGGCTAAAAACCGAAACTACAAAGATAACAGTGATAAACCCGAGTTAATGGTGGCATTAAGCCCTTTTTGGTTATTGCATGGCTTTGCCGAGGAAGCATTAATTACCCAACGCCTACAAAGCCAAGCGTTTTTTTTACCACTGCTGCGAGAATTAAAAACACAGGGGTTGCAAGCGGCTTTTAAGCTGAGCTTAAATCACAACAACCCAGCCATTACTGAGATATTAAGTGCATTAAAAACCCACTTTCAAAATACCCCTACGCCGCAGGATAAACACTCCACGGATTTTTGGGCGTATCGATGGGTCAACACCCATCCAGATTCCCTCAACGGGTTACTCAGCGTGTATTTTATGAATGTGATTGAATTAAAAACCGGCGATGGCGTATACCAGCCGCCTGGCTTATTACATGCGTATTTAGAGGGGCAGAATGTCGAAGTGATGGCAAACTCTGATAACGTTTTGCGTGCTGGGTTAACGCCAAAACATATCGACGTGGATGAACTATTAAGCGTGGCAACCATTCAGCCTACCAGCCCAACGGACTACGTTTTACAGCAACATTTATCGGGCAATGGGGAACGCACCTACCACTCTCCATTTTCGTCATTTGAACTTTCTGAATTCTCAGGCAACACTCTATTAAATTGGCGTACCTCCGCCCCTGAATTACTGTTTTGTATTAACGGAGTTGCACAATTAAATGCAGGCCCACTGCAATTGACGCTATCACAAGGCGAAGCCGCTGTTATTGACGCTTATACCTCAGTTGAATTAAACAACAGCGGCCGAGTTTTTCGCACCAAGGCGTTGTAGAACTGGCCTCTTACAATGCGTGCGGAGCCGTTAAGTGCACCACGGCGCCACCGGAAGCAGCCATTTTCAACGTCAACGATTTATGCTTGCTGACTTTTTTACTATGGGTTTTCAGTGAGGCCATGGTTTTACCATCTTCCCAAATTTGAGCTTGATACTTACCAGGTTGAAGGAAGTCTAGCTTAATTTTAACTTTGCGTTTTTCCTCATTGGTCATTGCACCCACATACCAATCACGGCCCTTTCTGCGTGCCATGACAATAAACTGGCCAATTTCTCCGGCTATTACTCGTGTTTCATCCCAGGTCACTGGCACACGCTGAATAAATTCCAGCCCTGCTTGCCATTCGTTTTTAGGTTGTGGCCAAACGCCATCGGTTTTACTGTAATTAATGGGGGAGTCCGCCAGCATTTGTAACGGGCTGTCGTATACCACGTACATAGCCAACGCCTGACCGCGCGTGGTTTTAACGTAGGTATTGGGGTGATCTGACCAAGGTTTAAAGTGCACTGCACTCACATGCTTAAACCCGCCGGGGGTGTAATCAATGGGGCCTAAAATCATACGTGTAAAGGGTAAGGTAACATTGTGGGTTGCCGTGATACGGTGGCTCCACTTATTGTACTCCGCACCCAGTACACCCTCTTGCGTTAAATAATGTGGGTAAGTTCTGGCTAAACCATTGGGAGAGTATGCACCGTGCAAATCGACCATTAATTGATGGCGCCCAGTAGAGGCCAGTAATTTATGGTAGTAGCCCACCATGGGCTGATCGTAACGATCCATAAAATCCACCTTAATGCCTTTAATACCCCAGGCACTGTAAGCAGATAACGCCGCTTCCATTTGCCAATCTAACTGCTTCCATTGCACCCAAACCCATACGCCCACATTCTTGCTTTTGGCATACTGTAAAATTTTACCCATATCCATATCTTTAATGGGTTTTATTAAATTCGCACCTTTTTTTGCCGTCCACGCAGCGCCCTCGTGCCAGCCAGCATCAATTAATATGTACTCCAACCCCACGGTGGCTGCAAAATCGATATACGCCAAATAGGTTGCCGTATTCATACCCGGTTTTTTTATGGCCACTTGATTGTTGTTCCACCAATCCCATGCAACCTTGCCAGGTTTAATCCATTGGGTATTTTTTACAGTGCTTGGCTCTCCTAACTCATAAATTAAAGTGGATTCTGTCAGTGCACCCGGCCAGTCACCTAACATGATGACGCGCCAAGGGGTAAAAAAGCCTTGCTGCTCAAGCTTAATATACGCCGCTACTTTGTTATTCACCTCTTCTAAGCTGGGGTAGGTTAAGGGCGTTAACTTAGTTTGCAGCCCCAATGTGCCATCACCCTTACCCGTAAACCATGCTCCGGGGTAGCCTTTAACATTGGCTTCGGCCAAGGCAAAGGTTGTATTTTTTACACCGGTTTTACACACCACGGGGGCATGATAAAGATGATGCTCGCGGATATTGGAAGCGACAAAGGGGTCGTACTCTCCCTCGTGGCTATTGGTAAACTTACCCAGGTTTAACCCGTGACAAGAATAGTTTTTGGGAAAGCTAAATTGGGTCAGCTCATTTTGAACCGTTAGTGACTTTAGGTTAGGTTGTGCAGGTAAATGGTAACGAATGGCCACCCCGCTATCATAAGCCCGTAGAATAACGGTAAATTTTAGGGGCCGCTTTGTGCTCGATGTCATATGCAAGGTTTGCTCGTTAAAGCGAGAGGTAATTTCGCTCACCTTGCCAATAACGTTTGTAATCACCTCTTCTTGAGTGTTGTGGGTGACGTTTTTTAGTGTAATCCCTTGGCTTCCAACTTCTTGACCATCAATAATCAAACCAAGCTGAGACTTGTCTATTATCAAATTGCCCTTATATTTTACTGAGTAGGCGATCGACCCATTATTAAGATGAAGGGCGATTTGACTGTCGCCATTGGGCGAAAAAAGCGGTGTATTATTGAGGCCACTTGCATAGACATTTACGGCACCCAACCAAACAGTTATCGCAATGGCTAATATTCTTACACTCATTTTTCACTCCCTAAATATTTTGTTACACATGGTATTACCCAATACCGACTTAGTACACCATAAAAAAACCCCTAGGGCTTACGCCGCTAGGGGTTTTTGGGATTGAATACGCCTAAGACAAATTACACCGAGTTTTGCGATTTAATCCACTGCTCTACCTCATCTGCGGTACCCACCAAGTTACCATCCACAAACACCTGCGGGGTTGTACCCTGGCCAGTCATTGCGGCTAACGAGCTGTAACTCACGCCGTTTTCACCAAGCACAATTTCTTCATAATTGTATGCGTTGTCACTGAGTGCTTTTTTTGCACGCGCACAGTGAGGGCAACCTGGTTTACTAATCACTGAAATGCGCTGCGGCTTTTGCGCTTTGGGATTGATGTAATTCAACATGGTGTCGGCATCACTGACCTTGAACGGGTCGCCAGGCTCTTCAGGCTCTATAAACATTTTCTCTATAGTGCCGTCTTTCACCAACATGGAGTAACGCCAACTGCGCTTGCCAAAGCCAAGCTCGGCTTTATCTACCAACATACCCATACCCTGAGAGAACTCTCCATTGCCATCAGGAATGACTTGGATGTGCTCCGCTTTTTGATCCTCTGCCCACGCATTCATGACAAAAGTATCATTCACCGACAAGCAATATATGGCATCTACGCCCTCGCCTCTAAAGGTGGGCGCAAGCTCGTTATAACGTGGCAAATGGGTTGAGGAACACGTGGGTGTAAATGCACCTGGTAAGGCAAATACTACGACGGTTTTACCTTTAAAAATATCCTCTGTACTCACACTCACCCAATCGTCACCTTGGCGTGTGTGAAATGTAACGTGTGGAACCTTCTGACCTTCTTTACTGGATAACATAACAACCTCCAATTAATAGTTTTAAGCTATGAATAAATCATAGACAATAGCATTAAATAAATCAATTCAATCAAATTGATACCATTAATAGAATCAAACTATATGACATCAAAGGGCCGCTGTACCCAGATCACACTAATAAAAGCTTTTAGGGCACCTCTAAAAGTAGTCACTTTTGTTGGAGCACAAGAAAGAACCGCCCGGAGAATTGTAATTTACATGAAGTAAATCACCTCGCGCCCTTACCAATGCCTGGGGAACGGCTTTAGCAGCGTAATATACTTTTGCTCTACCCGAATATAACCGCCAAACACCAGCTCTTTCATTACGCGGCTGACCATCTCACGGGACGCGCCCACCATATTGGCAATGTCTTGGTGTGTTAATTTGGGTTGGGTATTGTCACCAGAGCATAAGCGCTCTAGCGTGTGTGCTACACGGCCGTACACGTCCATCAACGCCATATCGCGCATGCTCCCGGTGAGCCTGCGAATGCGCTCCACCAATGCCATCATTAACCGTTGGTTTAACTCAGGGTAGGCGCCCAAAAAATCTCTGAAGGCATCTCGGGATATACAAATAAATTCACAATCTTGCGTGGTACTCACCGAGGCAGATCGAGGCCGGCTATCCAATAAGCTAAGTTCTCCAAAATATTCATCGGGCCCCATAAAATTCAGCACCAGCTGTTTACCATCTTCATCGTCGGTATACACACACACTTGCCCAGAACGAATGACAAAAAGTTGGCCCGATTTGTCGCCCTCCATAAATAGGATGGTATTTTTTGGCGTTTTGCGTACAGTGGAGACCTTTTCTAGCTCGGCCAGTTGTTCGGGTAATAGTTCACTGAATAAGTTAACTGTCTTAAGCATGATGGACACCATTTTGACTAGAGCATTGACAAGCTTGATGTGGCATTTTGCGACAATTCTCTCCACATTAAAACCAGCTAAGCTGAAAAATTTGCGCCTGGTGTTGGTAGCAGGCGCACTTCTTATTGCGTTTAGCGCATCGCCGCTGGCCATTCACCTAGAAAAATCCGCCAGCCTGCCCACGTTTTTTAAATGGCGCGGCTCACGGGCAGCGCCCGAACAGATATATATTGTTACGTTGAGCTCTAAAGCGCACGAATCCCTGGGCTTACCCCCTCCAAGATCCTACTGGCCACGCACGCAGTTGGCCAATGCAATCAATAAATTGCACGCTGTGGGCGCCAAACTTGTGGTATTAGATGTTGCTTTTCGAAATGCCCGCAACGAAGCAGAAGATGCCGCGCTAGAAACAGCCATAGCCAAAGCAAAAAACGTTTTACTTTTTACTTATCTTAAGCGTGAGCAATGGCCCACCCCCAGTGGTACATTAGATATCCACCGAGTAATGCCACCACTCAAACGCTTCGCCCAGCATGCGCTCGGTAGCGGCAGCTTCACTTTACCCAAAGAGCGAACCGTGCAGCACACATTACTCAGCACCCCCGATGGTCAAACGCCAGTTCAGCCGGTGTTGGTGGCAAAACACTGGGGTAAAGGCTCGGCAATACGTCCGTCCACACCTTATTTTATTAATTACTACGGTCCAGCATTTCATTTAAATAATTTAGGTGTAGACCAACTCTTACAGCGCCCCGCACAAGAGTTAGTCCACTTAAAAAATAAGGTGATATATATCGGCCTGGCAGAAACCGTACAAACCGAACAACAAGACACCTACCCGACAGTATTTACCAAGCGATTTGGCATTGAATTAAGTGGCGTAGAAATTTCTGCAACGGTTGCTAGCAATATAATGGATGGCTCGCTACTGACGGCACCAAAAATAGTACAACGCGTATTGTTGGTAAGCCTGACTATCGCGTTACTCGTCACGGCGTACTGCGTAAAGCCTACCATACTCGTGGCTACGTCTATAGCGAGCCTGATTGTGCTCTGGCTTGTTGGCTATGGCTTGTTTCTAAGCAACCTGTGGTTTCCTGCAGCCACCTCAAGCTTTGCAATACTGGCGATAACCGCTGTTTTACTTCACCACCGATTTATGTGGCAAAAGCAACGTGGCGCGAGATTGACGCACGTATTGGAGCAACACATGCCCAACCACGCGGCCAAAAAGCTCACGCACAATATTGTAACGCTAGAGAAAGCCCATGACCTTGCGCACGGCGTTTGCTTAGTCACGGATATTCGCGGTTATACTACTCTATCGGAAGCACTTGCGCCCAATGATTTGCATGCTTTAATGAATGACTACTACGCACTCTTAGTTGAACTGGTAGAAGCCAATGGAGGGTTCATTGCCAACTTAGTGGGTGATAGCTTGGTGGCCTTATGGACCGGCTCAAGTATTAATCCAGAAAATTGCGAACAAGCGTTTAAAACCGTAGTTCAAATGCAAAAACGGTTAAACGCACATCCAGAATTTAATCAAAAATTACCCACCTGCTTTGCCTTGCACGCTGGTGAGTTTTCTCTGGGGCACCTAGGTGCAAAAGGGCACTTTGAATACTCACCGGTTGGAGACGTTATTAATACCGCCACCCGTATTGAACACTATAATCGCAACTTGGGCACCGAATTTTTGTGCTCCACCCCTGTGGCAGAACAGCTACAACACTTACACCATACCCCTCACCTTAAAAACCTTGGTGAGCACACCATGCGCAACCGCTCTAAGCCTATTGGCTTATTTAGTTTTAAAGAATAAGATTGCACAAATAGCTTGATTGTAAGTAGGCCCAAAACGGGGAAAACCACGTTAACCCATCCGCCATACCATTGATGTATCTATGCAGCCTGCAGCCAAAACACTTACCACACTAAAATGTCCAACCCGTTTTACTTTAGAGGAAAAACGCAGCCGGTTTATTGCATGCCTATACCCGGTTGCGGCCAAAGACGAAGTTCGCCCTATCATTGATCATTTAAAAACCCAATACCCAGATGCACGTCATCATTGCTGGGCCTATGTCATTGGCAACCCAGAACAAGCAAGCCAAGCGGGGTTTAATGATGACGGTGAGCCCAGCGGCACTGCAGGAAAGCCCATACTAAACGTTTTAATGATGCGTAAAGTGGGGAATGTATGTGCCGTAGTGGTGCGATATTTTGGCGGGATAAAATTGGGCGCTGGCGGGCTAGTGCGAGCTTATGGTGCGGCTGTGTCCAACGCGCTAGATGGGGCTGAACTATTCACCCTGCGACCAACAACAAGCATTGCGTTTGAAGTACCCTTTGCTTTAGAGGCACACGTGAGGGCGCTGCTCACTAAAGCCGGTGCCGCCAATGTACACTGCAAATATCATCATGCGGTTCATATTCATGCACAATTGGACGCAGAGAAAGCTGCAGATCTATGTAAAAGCGTTATTGACCAAACCAATGGAAAAGCGACTATGATAAAAACTTAAGCATTATTCACTTTTAACCAGGAATGCAACTCCGCCCTAGCCATGGGTTTTGCGTAAAAGAACCCCTGTACTTCATTGCAACCCATCTCCTTTAATAATACGCCTTGCACTTCTTCCTCTACACCTTCGGCAATCACATTGAGCCCCAGGGTTTTACCCAAATGAACAATCATCTCTACAATATCGCGTCCGCTTTTGGTATCAGATCTATCGACAAATGAGCGGTCAATTTTAAGGCAGTTAATGGGCATCTTTTGTAAATAAGTTAACGAAGAAAACCCAGTTCCAAAGTCGTCCATCGATAACTTAAAGCCAATCTCACGCACTTCTTGCAAAGTTTCTAGGTTTTGCTCTATGTCCCCCATGGCAACCGATTCTGTAATTTCCAGCTCTATGTAACTTGGGTGAATATCGCTTTCTCCCACCACTCGTCTAAGCATATCCAGGAAATCCGGATGCTCCAATTGGGCGACTGAAATATTCACAGCCATTTTGACGCTGGTATACCCTTTTGCCCGCAACAAGGCTAACTCTGCAATGGCATTACGTAATATCCACTCACCCATACGAATGATCAACCCCGACTGCTCAGCTAACGGGATAAACTCTGCGGGGCTCACAAACTCGCCTTTGGCATTGCGCCATCGTAACAGCGCTTCAAACCCTGTAACCTTTAAATCACTTAATTTGAGTTTGGGCTGAAAAACCAAAAACAGTTGGTTCAACTCAAAAGCTGAGCGCAAATTCTTTAGCATATCCAACCGCGCATGAGCATCTGTGACCATTTGGCGGTTAAAAATAACCACATCCCCACGGTTAGTGGTTTTTGCCTCTTTTAACACAATACTGGCGTCCTTAATGGCCTCGGAACCTCCACCATCTACTTCAAATAAAGGCACTATACCGGCGGTAACAGCGAGTAGCTGTAACTCTCCGCCAATTTCAAAAGGCGTCACAAATGGTTGTAATAAGGCCTTTCTGTCAATATGAGAAGAAGGCCCAAACACTGCGTAGGTATCTCCACCTACCCTAGCCACAATGTTAGGGTCTTGAAATCTACCGCGCAAACGCTCGGCCGAGGCACGTATTAGTTTGTCGCCATAGTCTTGACCTAAGACTGCGTTAATTTCTGCAAAGTTGTCTATGTCAATCAGCGCCAAAGAAAAAGGTACATTGCCACCATTATTTATATGAGCACTCACCAATTCTTCAAGAGCATTACGATTGGGTAGGTTCACCAAGCTATCGGTATATGCATAGCTTTTCAGCTTTTCCATAAAACTGATATTGTCTGCACACAAAGAAATATTCCCGCAGAACAATTCAAGCAACCCTCTATCATCCTCGTTAATACCTTGAGGGCTGGCAATGAAGCAGCTCATATCGCCGCGTTCGTGGCTTCCCAAATACACGGCCACACCACTCTCATGGTAAATGTTAGAGCGGTTGTTTAAGCTCTCTTGCACTAGGTCACGCACTAAATTTTTGTCGATTGCTGTTAACAAGCAATCAGTCAACTCCAAATAATGTCCTGCTGCAGCAATAATAGTCGGCTCTGATTGCTCTTGTAGATCGCGCTTACGAACACATATCACGCCCTCCGGTGGCACGTGCAAGAGCGCTGCCATATGGACAATCACGCCTTCTGCAAACTGATGTAAGCCCTTAGTTGTGATCAGCTCTGAGCTAGACCGAATTATTTTATCCAATCCCTTTTTACTGTTTTCAATGGTGCGAATTTGTTGATAACTTCTAATCGATGCCGTAAGTGATGCATACAAATTCTTTTGCGTTAAATCTGATTTGAGCTTGTAATCGTTGATATCATAATTGTGAATGACGCTTAATTCTGGCGCCTGGTTGGGCTCACCCGTCCTTAAAATAATACGAATATCTCTTAGGCCCAAATCTTCTCTAATTTGCGGAACCAGATCTAAACCGGAATTTGAGGTTTCCATAACCACATCAAGTAATATAACGGCTATGTCCGGTACGGTTTTTAGGATGTGCAGTGTCTCTTGGGAGTTGTGCGCATCATAAAACTCTAACTTTCTGCCAAGAATCTCCATATCACGCAAAGCAAATTTAGTGGCCTGATGCACATCTTCTTCATCGTCGCTGATAAGCACTCGCCATACCGCCTGTACGGCCTTGGCTTTTACAGGAGCCTGACCGATACCTTCTGACTCTAAAATAACTGGCTGATCATCAACAAATTCAATTAAATCATCAGACTTATCTATATCTTCTGGCATAACGTAAACCTAGATTAACTCGCTAGTTTATTGGATCCAACAACCATATCCATGGGTTCAGAAGGAACGCCGGCATCTTCTGGCGCCACAAGGGGTATTATCACTGTGACTGTCGTACCTTGCTGCAACTTAGATGACAAAGTAATTTCACCGCCCAACACACCTGTCACAATATTATGTACGATGTTCATTCCCAACCCGTTCCCTCCATCACCTAGCTTGGTGGTGAAAAATGGATCGAATATTTTGGCTAAATTTTCCTGCGCAATGCCGTTGCCATTGTCTTCCACTTGGATAGTGGCAACCGTGTCACTATGCGTTACCCGGACCGTCACCACACCATGATCCAATCCATCAAACGCATGTATAATGGCGTTATTTAATAAATTGGTAATAACTTGTCCTAAGGGGCCGGGGCAGCTATCCATGGTCACATCATCTTGCATGCGCAGGTCTACGGTATAAGGGGTACGCTTAAAGATGGGAGAGGCCGTCAATAAGGTTTCTTCTAGAAATGCACGAAGCTCAAAGGTACGTCGCTTAGCGCTGGTTTGATCTACGGCAACTTGCTTAAAGCTGCTCACCAATTCAGAGGCCTTTTCTAAGTTGCGACAGACTAATTGGGTGCCATCAGTCATATCCTGTTTAAATTTTTCTAACGCAGTGCGCGTAAGGCCGGTGCGTACTTCGGCCTCGAACGACTCACACGTATCACACAAAGACGAGGCCACTGTTAAGCCATTTCCAATCGGAGTATTAAGCTCATGCGCCACACCGGCAACTAATGAGCCCAGTGCAGCCAACTTTTCAGATTGTATAAGGTCGTCTTTCGTTTTATTGAGCTGATCTAAAGTGCTCTGCAACTCAGCAGTTCTTTTATCGACACGCCCCTCTAACTCCCCAAAACTTTCCTCTAAAACGCCGCGCATTTTTTCCAGCCGTATAGCCAAGCTACCCAACTCATCGTTGCTTAAATAGGGGATGGTGGTACGTAAGTCGCCCCTGGCGATTCCAGCCGCGGCTTGGTCTAATTTTTTTAACGGGGATAACACTCGCCGATGCATTAAATAAGACACAGCTGCCAACGAAAATACCAACTGCAGCGCGATGATAACGGCCAATAATTTAGCTTCTTTACTGGCTTGATTGTGTGCCTTTTCCACACTGTAAACTAATTTGACCGCGCCAATTTTTTGGCCGCTGTATTCAATATCTCTATTAACTTCTAAAGAGTCGCCTTCGGTCTCACGACTATTTCTTTGATATTCAAGAAACTTACGACCATTATCGGCTACGACCACCACGGATCGAACAGACGGGTCTACAAATACGTTTTCCAGTATGGGCTGGCCTATATCCGGGGAGAGGTTCCATAGAGGAATGGATAATCCCGCTTGCAAAACATCCCCATAACCTTCAGCAGCAATTCTACTGTCGTTATCAATGGTGCGTTTAAAATTGGTATAAATAAGTACGCCACCACTAACCAGAGCGGGCACGGCAACACACACAAATATCACGAGGGCTAGGTACCCGTATAGGCTTGATGTGCGTTTGTGGGGGCTTACAACTGGCTCACTCATCTAATAGTACATCTCAGAATTCGGGGCAAACAACCGGTTAAACCATCTCTACTTTCACCCTGTGCTATTTCTCGCACAAAAAGGCCAACCAAGATGAAAATAAATCGACAACGGCTCACAAATATTCATGAGTAACTATGACCCTCTTTTACTATAGCAAGGCAAGTAAAAGGCGCTCAGCAAAAGCCATTTTTTACGGCCGGCTTGACTCGCATATTTCGATTTTGTCTACGCCGCCCCCAACTGCAGTGTAAACTGGCATTAAAAGCGCCCATGTAATCACTGTTTGTCGCGCAAACACATGAAAATTCGTCTAAACTTGTATAAAAAAACAATATGCCTGTAATAAGTTAACTTACCGCTTGTAGGTAAATAACACCGAATAAACACTCACTAACAACATTTAGCCTCGGTTTTGCGGGGGGTGGCCAGGCACTTTTGGCCAATTGAGCGATTCTTATATATGCCCCATTCGATGGTTGTACTTTTTCTGGTGCTTATTAGCGCCCTGTCTTCAGCGGCACTAAAAGCCGAACCGATGGTAGTGAAACATTACCAAGCAGGATTCACCAAGGCGCTGCAGCCCTACATGTTAGACGTCTTAAAGCTGACGTTAGATTTAACAGAAGACGACTACGGCCCCTACCAATTGATCATCCGAACAGAACCCCTCTCTTCGGCGCGATCAAAAGTGGAAACAGAAAAGGGAGCGTATTTAAACGTATTGTTTGGCAGTGACTGGAGGGGCGACTTATTAAATGAGAAACACGTAATTGGTCATCGCTTTTCAGCCTTTAATGACCTACTTGGGCTGCGTACACTGCTGATGGGTAGCACCCCCCTATTGACAACCCAAATACACAGCGCAAAAAACTTCAAAACCTTAAAAGCCGGACAAGGGTTTTACTGGGATGACTCTACAATTTTACGCCACGGAGGCGTCACCGTTGTGGAGTCTCAAACATTCAGTGCGCTATTTTCCATGCTCAATAAAGGGCGATTTGACTATTTACCTCTCAGTATTTTAGAGGCGGAAACGGCGCTGAATAAAAAGCGCAGGCGCTATCCAGCCCTAAAAATGCACCCGTATAACAACATATTTTATCCAATGAACTTTAAACTCTATGTTAATGCAAAGGATACTAAACTGAATGCTCGTATCGCAGATGGCTTATCACGGGCTGAAAAAGGGCCGCTGCTCGATTTATTTAAGCGTCACTTTTCAATAACACATTTACTAGAAAGTAATAAAAAACGGGCGCTGTACCTCATATCGAACCCTGCTATGACGGATGAGCAAAATGCCATTATTACGCAACGGTTTCTAAATAATTACGGCCATTACTTTCAAACAATAAAGTAGCGGTGTATACGCTACACAACCGCAACCTGACAGGTGAGCACCTCAATACTCAATTGATCCTTCGTTTTAACATATCGCCATTTGACTTCAACCCCATCAATATTGGCTGCATAAATTTTACGTGCGTCAAACGTGTGAAACCCGGGCCGAGGGTCTTGGGCAAGCGTGGATTGAATCAAAACTTTGGTGTGCGCCAAAATATTTTTGGACACTTGCGGTGCAATATGAACAGGAATACGCTCTGGCTCACTGGAAGCAAGGCTATTTTTTGCGTTTTGTACCCTGTCGGAATACGGCACGTAGGGTTTAATATCCAGCACTGGCGTTTTATCTAAAATATCAACGCCCTGTATACGTAATGTGACCTCGTCCTTGTTATGTTCAATACTAAGTAACTCCACCACCGACAGCCCTATGGGGTTAGGCCTATACGGAGAGCGCGTAGCAAAAACCCCCACGCTTTGATTGCCGCCTAGTCGTGGAGGGCGTACTTTTGGGCGCCACTTTGAATGCTTGTTTTGATGAAACACAAACTGCACCCAGATATGGGAGCAGTGCTCCAGCTCTTTTACTGCGTCGTATTGATTAAACGGAGGCCGCATACGTAGCTCACCCCACGCTTGGGCTACCAACCCCGGCTGCCTTGGTACACCAAACTTTTCTGGGTAGCACGTGTGTGCAATGGCAATAGGCTCAAAGCAAAATTGCACAAATAACCTCGTGATTCATAGTCTAGCCTCGGCCTTTGTGCTGCTCTCGATTCTTCTGCTTTTTGCGCTCGCTTTTTTTCAGTAAGACATAGGTTGCCCCATGACTACCGTGATGTTTTTGAGCGGTATGGTAGGCTAATACGTCATCTATTTGCGGTAGCCATAAGGCCACATGGCTTTTAAGTAACGCTTTTGTCTCGCGTCCCTCTCCCTTGCCATGAGTGATTAAAGCGGTGCGCACGTCGTTTGCAACACAATCGCGAACAAATTGATACACCATCTGCCTTGCGCGCTCTACCGTTAACCTGTGTAGGTCTAGGCGCGCATCTATGGTGTACTTTCCCAATCGCAAGTTTTTATAGACGCCATGTTGAACCCCCGAGCGTTTAAATTCTATTACCGCTGTTGGGTCTAGTAATTCTAAGGGCTCACCCACTAACGGGTCTTCTGGTTTTGCTTCTTCTTGCTCGGCATCTTGGCGCCGTCTATCCATAGACTGAACGTCTGTTTGCGCCTTAGTTAACTGAACACGCTGCTCAACATGAATAGGGGCTACATCGTCACCTACCAAAGCGCTAAAATCGTCTTTGTCTTCCGACATGTTTTTACTCGCACAAACCTCTGTTAAGCCAACAACGAACGTTCAAGTCAAATACAACCGCGTATTACTCGGTTACGATCTTGTAGCACGGAACATATTCTGTGGTGGGAATTTTCATGCGATTTTGCGCTACAAAAGAGCGTAACAACCGCTCGAAGGGCTCGATAATTTCTGCTTCACCCTTTAGCTCATACGGGCCGTGCTTGGCAACGGCAGCAATACCATTGGCCTTAACGTTACCGTCGACAATGCCCGAGAACGCCTTACGTAAATTGGCAGCAAGTTTATGCTGCTTTTGATCTTTGGATAAATTCAACTCACGCATTTTTTCGTGAGTTGGTTCAAACGGGTGCTGGAAGTCGTCATCTATAGCCAATAACCAGTTGTAGTAATAGGCGTCTTGATGTTCTCGGCGAAATACCTGTACGCGCCCCATAGCTTCTGCCATGGTACGCGCAACTTCTTGTGGGTCGTCCACAATAATTGTGTACAAGCTTTGGGCCTTTGGGCCTAAAGTAACTCCGATAAATTCATGTATTTGTTGAAAATACGCCTCTGCTGATTTAGGCCCTGTAAATACTACAGGAAACGGCATATGGGTGTTTTCTGGGTTTAGTAGTATCCCCATTAGATATAATATTTCTTCTGCCGTGCCTGCGCCACCTGGAAACACTACAATGCCGTGACCCACACGTACAAATGCCTCTAAGCGTTTTTCTATGTCTGGCAAAATCACCAGCTGGTTAACGATGGGGTTAGGAGATTCTGCAGCAATAATACCCGGCTCAGTAATGCCGATATATCGGCCCGATTTACGCTGTTTAGCGTGGCCGATGGTGGCGCCTTTCATTGGCCCTTTCATTGCCCCTGGGCCACACCCAGTACAAATATCTAAACCCCGCAGGCCCATTTGATAACCCACATTTTTTGTATACTGGTACTCCTCTTCATTGATACTGTGGCCACCCCAACACACGACTAAATTAATATCGCTATTGCCTTTTAAAACCCCGGAGTTTCTAAGTATGTGAAAAACACCGTTGGTAATGCCGGCAGAGTCTGCAAAATCTATATCACGGTTTTCTTTTAGCTCATTGTGGATGTATACCAAATCGCGCAAAACAGAAAATAGATGTTCACGAATACCCTCTATCATTTGCTCATCCACAAATGCATTCGCTGGGGCGTGATTAATCTCTAACTTAATACCGCGCTCTTGTTGTATGACCTCAATCGCAAAATCTTTAAAGGCTTTTAACACTTCAGTGGTATCATCGGTTTCACTGCCGGTGTTGAGTACCGCCAATGCGCAGCGACGAAATGTTTCTGCCACCAATGGGTCACGTGTATTAGCTAAACGTGCCACCTCTATTTGAGACAACAAATTTAGGCTGTGCTCTGGCGTTACTCGAGCAGTAGCAATTTTATTCACAAAACCCCCTTAAAATTACAAAATTCTCTTAGCGGTGAAATTACCGTGCTAGGTTAATCATAGTCCGGTTTCCAGCGCTAAGCACAAGCCTTAATTTAAGGCAAAAAAAAGCGCGAAAAATTCCGCGCTAGCACATTCTGACACGCCAACTGGCTTTTGCTCAGTGTACGTGGCCGTGGTCAATCTCTTCGGCTGAGGCTTCTCTTACGGACTCTATGTTTACGTCAAACTGAAGCACCTGGCCGGCTAACGCGTGGTTGGCATCTACGGTAACCCCAGCGTCGGTAATTGCTTTGACCACCACAAATTGGGTTTCTCCGTTAGGGCCTTGTGCCTCAAACTCCATACCAACCTCAACGGTTTCAATGCCTGCAAACATATCGCGCGGGACGGTTTGAACCAAATCTGACTCCACTTCCCCGTATCCTTCTGCAGGTTGCACAATCACTTGCTTGCTGTCTCCCGCTTCGCACCCCACAAGGGCCTTTTCTAACCCGGGGATAATATTTCCGGCACCATGTAGGTAATTTAAAGGGTCTTTCCCTTCAGATGAATCGATAACGCTTCCGTCTTCGCCCGTTAAGGTGTAGTGCATACTCACCACACAGTTATCTGCAATTTTCAATGAATACTCCGAGCCTAAGCCGTTAACGTCGCTGCACGGTGCCGCGAACAGAGGTGGGCACACTACTTCAATGCCCTATAAAATGTCCAGAAGGCTCGGTAGCGAGGCTTAAGCACGTTTAGCTATTAAGTCATCGACCACCGAAGGGTCCGCCAAGGTGGAGGTATCGCCTAATGTATCAAATTCTTTGGCGGCAATTTTGCGTAAGATTCTGCGCATAATTTTACCCGAGCGCGTTTTGGGCAACCCTGGCGCCCACTGAATAATGTCTGGCTTGGCTATGGGGCCAATCTCTTCGCTGCATAGGCCAATCAAAGCTTTTTGCAGCGCACCACTGGGCTCGGCGCCTGCCATTAATGTAACGTAAGCATATATCCCCTGCCCCTTTATATCATGAGGGAAGCCCACCACTGCGGCCTCCGCCACCTCGGGGTGTAAAACCAGTGCGCTTTCAATCTCTGCGGTGCCTAACCGATGACCGCTGACATTGAGTACATCATCCACTCGGCCCGTAATCCAGTAGTAACCGTCGGCATCTCGACGCGCACCATCCCCGGTAAAATAGTAACCAGGGTATGCACTAAAATAGGTTTGAATCAGGCGGTCATGATCTCCAAATACACTACGGATTTGGCTGGGCCAGCTACTTTTAATAGCCAGTACTCCCTCACCTTCGCCTTCAATTTCACGACCGTTTTCATCTAGAATGGCAGGCTCTACCCCAAAAAAAGGCAATGTGGCCGAGCCAGGCTTTAAGTCTGTAGCCCCAGGCAGAGGTGTGATTAAATGAGCACCTGTTTCTGTTTGCCACCAAGTATCCACAATGGGGCAACGCGCCTCCCCCACAACATTGTGATACCACTCCCAGGCCTCAGGGTTTATGGGCTCTCCTACGGTACCAAGCAGCCGTAAACTGCAGCGTGAGGTACCTTTAACGGGCTCGTCGCCAAAGCGCATAAGCGCGCGAATAGCCGTCGGCGCTGTATAAAACTTGGCCACTTGGTGTTTATCGATAACCTCCCAGCACCGTGCAGCGCTGGGGTACGTGGGCACACCTTCGAACATTAAGGTTGTAGCGCCATTGGCCAACGGCCCGTACAAAATGTAGGTGTGCCCGGTGATCCAGCCCACATCCGCAGTGCACCAATAGACCTCTCCTGGCTGGTAATCAAACACCAGTTTATGGGTCATTGCCGCTTGTAATAGGTACCCTCCAGTGGTGTGCAAGACGCCCTTAGGCTTACCGGTAGAGCCCGAGGTATACAAAATAAACAGTGGCGCTTCTGCGTCCATTGGTTCGGGCGCGCACTGCGCAGCGGCCGCTTTTACCGCTTCGTGGTACCAAATGTCGCGGCCTTCTTGCCACTGGATCTCTCCTGCGGTTCTGCGCACCACAATGACAGAGCGCACATTCGGGCATTCGGCCAATGCTTTGTCGGCATTGGCTTTAAGGGGAATGGTCTTTCCGCCGCGCACTCCCTCATCTGCAGTAATTAACATTTGGCAGTCTGAGTCTAGAATTCTGTCCTTTAACGACTCTGGAGAAAACCCACCAAACACCACTGAGTGAACAGCACCGATACGCGCACAAGCCAGCATCGCATAGGCCGCTTCCACAATCATGGGCATATAAATGCATACACGGTCCCCAGGTTGAACACCGCGGCTTTTTAGCACGTTGGCTAAACGACAAACCTGCTCGTGCAACTGCCCATAGGACACGTGTTGGCTTTGTGAGGGGTCATCCCCCTCCCAAATAATGGCTGTTTGATCGGCCTGGCTGGGTAAATGGCGGTCAATACAGTTCACGGTGACATTAAGCTTGCCACCCTCAAACCAGGCAGCCTGACCCTTCTCAAAATCGTATTGGCGAACGGTATGCCACGGGCTATCCCATGTTAAATATTGCGTGGCCTGCTCTGCCCAGAAA
The DNA here is from genome assembly GCA_964480055.1 of uncultured Cellvibrionaceae bacterium. Classification (GTDB taxonomy): domain Bacteria; phylum Pseudomonadota; class Gammaproteobacteria; order Pseudomonadales; family Cellvibrionaceae; genus CAYZQH01. Next base: position 9,933 of record CAYZQH010000003.1, on the reverse strand, counting down.
GTCTCTGGAGACTCAATCGACTGCTGGTACAAAGCGCGATATTGCTCAGCGTTAAGATGGCTTGATTGCGCGAATTTAGATGGAACCGGGTATAGATGCGGCTGTTGCATAGGGCCCCCAAATTGTTATTGGTATTTGGTAGGCATAATACACGGTTTAACTGGAATAAACGGGGGGTAAAAGTTTGATGTGACAGAAAATGTTACGTAATGCAAGGGAAATGAGCCACAAGGAGCCTACACTAGACCACCTGCACAGCAATGGTATTAGATGTGCGTTCTACACAATTATTTTTACCCAAATAAACCAGCTTGGGCTTAAACACATCGGCCTCAGACTCAGATAATTGTCCATAGGCGGCAATAATCACACGATCGCCCACTTGCACTTTACGCGCCGCAGCGCCGTTCATGCTAATGATGCCAGAACCTGGCTCTGCCAAAATGACATAAGTAGCAAAGCGCTCGCCATTATCCACGTTGTATATTTCAATTTGTTCAAACTCACGCAGCCCCGCCAACTCGACTAGGTTGCTATCAATGGCGCAGCTGCCGTCGTACCACAACTCAGCTTGAGTCACCTGCGCCATGTGCAGTTTGCCCTTTAACAATGTAATTTGCATGCTCTACCTCTGTATCTAATTCCGTCGTGAAGCAACGCCTAAAACGCTCACCGAATCAAATTGAAAACTATCTGGCCTTCGTTACTCTCACAGCAACCCTTCTTCTCATGCTATTTTACCCTCTTTTAAAGAGACCTGAACATTGTCGATCAACCGGGCGGCTTGAGTGTACATTGCCCCCAAAATAGTTAGGGATATGTCGTCACAGGCGGCGGGCTCTAAGCGCTTAGATTCACACACCGAAAAGTAATCCACCTTAAACCCAGCCTGTTCTATTTGCTGGCGCGCAGTAGCTTCTAGCGTCGTGTAATTACGCTCGCCGCCCTCAATACGATCTTTTACCCAGTTTAAGCTGATATTAAGTTGCTTACACGCCGGCCGCTCTTGTTCTGTTAAGTAGCCATTGCGTGAGCTCATAGCCAAACCGTCCGCCTCGCGTACTATGTCTCCCTCTAGTATTTCTACTGGCATGCATAAATCTTCTACCATGCGCCGAATAATGGCCAGCTGTTGATAGTCTTTGAGCCCAAATACCGCTATGTCTGGTTGCACAATGTTAAACAGCTTTGACACAACAGTGGTGACACCTTCAAAGTGCCCAGGACGCGAGGCGCCGCATAACCTGTCGGCCATAACTGGCACAATCACTCGCGTCTGCCCATCCATGCCGTTTGGGTACATTTCTTGTTCCGCTGGGCAAAAAAGCACATCACAACCGGCATCATGCAGTTTGCTGGCGTCTTGCTCTAGGGTTCGGGGGTATTTATCCCAATCTTCGTTTAACCCAAACTGTAATCTATTCACAAAAATACTGGTAACCACCACATCTGCACTGGTCTGCGCTTGTTTTACTAAGGCGATATGGGCGTCATGCAAATTGCCCATTGTGGGTACAAACCCAATGGTTTTGCCTTTTGCGCGGTGTGACGCCAAGGTTTGGCGCAGGTGTTGACTGTAATGAAATGTCTGCATGAAAGGATGGTAGTTGCCTGAGATTTGGCGTCTTTTACGCCTAAAAAGTGAGCGGCATAATAGAAGCTATGCTCACCAACTACAAGTGCGCAGAGCAAACACTGAGACACATAGCCCCTTGGTAGTATCCGATACCCGTTTGCGATAGCCCCTTTATGATTCACCATCTCAGGAGCAAAGGCCTAGAGCCCGCTACAGTAATGTTTGTTAAAGTGCATGCTCTTATTGCGCGACTTAAAGGCTGATAATGATTTCCCATACCCCTAACCCACGCTACATTGCCCACGCCGAACGTTACAACGCCATGACCTTCGAGCCTTGCGGCGCTAGCGGACTAAAACTCCCACGCTTTGCCCTGGGGTTGTGGCAAAACTTTGGTGCCGTAGATAACCTAAACAACGCAAGACAACTACTGCAAACAGCCTTTGACTTGGGTATTGCACATTTTGACTTGGCCAATAATTATGGGCCGCCCTACGGCAGCGCAGAAGAAACGTTTGGGCAAATTTACACCAAAGATTTTGCATCCTATAGAGATGAGCTGATTATCTCTAGCAAAGCAGGCTACGATATGTGGCCTGGCCCATACGGCATTGGTGGCTCTCGTAAGTATTTGGTGGCCAGCTGCAACCAGAGTTTAAAACGTACAGGGCTAGAGTATTTCGATATTTTTTACCACCACTGTATGGACCCTAGCACCCCACTAGAAGAAACCATGCAAGCGCTGGATTATTTGGTACGCTCTGGCAAAGCACTCTACGTGGGCTTATCTAATTATTCGCCCGATCAAACTCAAAAAGCCAGCGCCATATTAAAAGCGTTGGGTACTCCTCTATTAATACATCAACCACGATACAATTTATTCGACCGTACGGTTGAGCAAGGGTTGGATAAAGTTTTAATCAGCGAAGGCATTGGCAGTATTGTGTTTTCGCCATTGGCGCAAGGGCTACTAACCGATAAATACCTTTCTGGGGTGCCAGAAGGCTCACGTGCATCGCGCGCAGAGCAAATATATCTCAACAAAAACGACATTACCGAGCAAAAAATAAAAATACTCACTGCGTTAAACACACTTGCACAAAAACGCGGGCAAAGTTTGGCTCAAATGGCCTTGGCTTGGGTTTTTAACAACCCGGCGGTAACAACTTGCCTAATTGGCGCCAGTAAGCCTCAGCAAATTAAAGATTCGGTAACGGCCTTAAATAACATGACCTTTTCTCAGCTAGAGCTTGACGAGATCAATCAATTAACTCCATTCTGATTTCAGATATTACTCCGCGGAATACCCTAGGCAGTGTTAACAGGCAACCATAAAAAAAGGGCCCTAGTTTAGGGCCCTTTTACTAGAAATTTGCAATTAACGTATTAATTACACTTAAGCTTACCCTTACAATTAGCTTTAACGTTAGACTTTGTAACGTTACTGATGCTAAGTGAACTACCACTACAGTCTGAACGGAAGATGGCTTCTTTCACGTTCTTAAGATCCGAGTTTCTCAAGTTGAATTTTACGGGGTAACACTTACCGCCATTTTCGCGTAATACTTTACCTGCGCCATCAATGACCGCATTGGTTACATTCAAGGTACCCTTACGGTTGGCTTGAAAGAACTTATCTGCCGCCTTACGGCCAGTAATGTTTTTAATGTTCACGGTGATGTTATCTGGGAAGTCACTACCACCTTTCAACGTTAAGGCATCTTCACAAACATCTGGCCAAAAGATGTTGTCGATGGTTGCATTGCCATACACGTGGATACCATCACCTTTTTGACCGATGATGACATTCTTTAAGGTACCGCCTTCGACACGGAAGACTGGATCTTGGCCTTCTTTCTGGCCGCAATCACCCCAGTTTGGTGTATACGTTTTACAACCACCATCAAATACTTGACCGGGCTTAACAACAATCGGGTTGCCTCTAACCGTTACGTTACCTTTGGAAGACGTACAAGAAGACCCTTTGGCGCCATTATTGTTATTGCTGTTATTGCTGTTATTGCTGTTATTGCTGTTGTTGTTATTGTTATTGCCGTTGTTGTTATTGCTAGGTGGTGGCGTATCTTTGGGTGCGTTGGCACAGTTACCGGGGTTTGTTTTGGCGCCAACAATTTCAATTTGGTCAATGTTAGCCAAACCTGCACCTGAGTTTGAACGCAGCTCAATGAGGTTGCTGCCTTGAGTTAGGTCGGCGTTTACCTCAAGCGTCCGCCAGTTAGCCCATCCACCTGTGTCATTTTGTGTAACGTTGTGGGACCCATTTGAACCATTATTGATAATAAGGCTAGCCGCACGCGAGCCGTCGCCGCCATTTGCGTAACGAATACGAATTGTATAGCGTTCACTGCGCGTTGCGTTAACATCCCATACCACTTTAACACCGCGGTCGTTTGACGTATTAATATAACCTGCGCCTGTGTACCCACCATTTTTGGATTCAAACTCAGACTGCACACACACACCATTGCTACGCTCTTGCAGCGTTAAAGTGGAGCGCGTAGGCGGGTTATTTACTGGTGGTGGGTTGTTTACTACTGGGGGAGGGTTATTAATCACTGGTGGAGGATTATTTATTACCGGCGGCGGGTTATTAATCACAGGCGGAGGATTATTCACTACCGGCGGAGGGTTATTAATCACAGGCGGCGGGTTATTGTTACCAGAGTTCTGGTTGTTGTTCGCAGGCGCTTGCCCACCACAGCCAACAATGGCTGTGATTAAAGCACCCATCACAATATGTTTAGTGTTTTGCATCATTTGTACCCTATGGAAATAATTATTTATGTTTTTATTTATTGCGCTGTGCTTAAACACAAATGCGCAAATCCCTTCACGCCAACCACTAATACAAATGATTAAACATTTAGAAACTGGCAATACCAAGAATAGGCCTTTTTATACCGGCCTGTAATACGAAATGCCGCACCCCTTCACATTTATATGTACGGCATCACAAATCATATCTGACGCAAACCACAGCTTAGCCATGCGGGCAATTCCCTAAAGGCAAGCACTTATTGTTTCACAGTTAAAAAAACCTGCGCGATTAATCACCATTAAAAGCCACAAACAATCTCGATAACACACAAAACTACCGACAAAGAACGAAAAATAAAACTTATCGTAAAAACCACAAAACCCTCTATATAATAATATTCATATGAGGTATTTATTGTTAAATAAGCTACGGCCTCTGCACACAACGCTCCTAATGCAGACAAAAAAAATTTCTTTTATTCCAGATTAAAGCAAGCAACCTCTAAGTTTTAGGTTAATAAAAAAGGCATTAATCCACCATAGACTGCATTCTGAAACCAACCTTTTTCATTTTCCAAACCGAAATAATAACGCGTTACGCTTATTACATTTAGTATATAAATACGGCGTGGCATACAACCCAACAATCTAGACGCCTTGGTGAACGCGGGTCGTATCACTCAAATAGAAAATGACCAAACACCGACTCAGAACTTTTTGGAACGACCAATAAAATACCCCCCTCAACACCATTGCCTCTACTTCTTTGAGAAAATTTACAGCGGGCAACAAGATTAGGACAAAGCAAACGTCGTTATTCACCCATGCTTAATAACGAACCCACGGAACTACTGGGTCTGATCATTCTAGATAGTATTTTGCATGCGCCAAATTAGCTGCCGCGCAAAAATTAGATATCATCTTGGCATGGCGCTCTATAAACGGGGAATGTAACAAAAGCGAGAGCGCACCTGGCGCACGCCACACAAACTGGCTCGCATGAGTACTTTGGCAAAGACACTGCCGTGATCACTTTGGGAGGGGGCTAGTTAAATATTTGGGGGTATAAAGGGCAGCAGGCGCAATGACAATTGCGCCTGTTTAAAAAATTACGCAGCTTTCTTTAAAGCTTTTTTCAAACTTTTGATCTTACCTGTTTGTTTCGCAACTTTAGACTTGCGTGCTTTAATTTCTTTTTTTAGTGATTTTACTTTTTTGCTAACTTTCTTAGACATAGTTGTCTCCTTTTAGGTGTTTAATTACCTTCCGTACCATGCTCTTGTACATACGAGCGAATAAATCGGCGTATCTCGCGCGCCGCACTGGTGTCGAGCTCTTCACAGAGTGATACAAATTCATCTCTTTGCACACCATTAATACGAATAATCAACTGGCTATCTTTTTTACCAATTTTTTTTCGCTTATTATCTGTGGACATAATCAGAACTCTACGAGTGTGAACGGAAGCACATATACATTTGATATCAAATGTATATACAAACAATATACCATTAATTTTAGTTCGTCAAGCTAAATGTCCCTTTACTGCCTTACCATACCCCACTCAACTAATCACAAGGCATAAAAAAAGGCAGCCATAAGGCTGCCTTTTTAGGCGCGTATACTTCTGTTAAATTTTGCCAGAGCCTGCATGCCTAATAACGGTTGGAGGCACGTCATTCGCTTTATCTAGCTTATAGTTATAGTTCACCCTAAAGTTCGTGGTGGACTTCACTTCACCATTAACAACCTCACCTACCTTGTCTTGCTTTTCAATCTTATGAGTATATGTAGGGCCGTTTGGCGCGTAGATATTGCCACTCACGTTCCAATACCCAATTTGTTTTGAATCCGCTGAAAGAATTGGGTCATCCACATTCTCGAAATAGTTATTTTCGATCAGTGTTTTGGCACCCATTCTCACATTGATCCCCGAGATAATGATGTCTTTATAGTAATTGTTGTAAACATGTGTGGTGGCAGATCGAATTAACGGCAAGCGTGAGCCTACGCGTTCAAAGCGGTTGTGGTGATAAGTTATATTGTTATCAGTCTCTTTACCATCACTAAACCCGAGCAACATTGCCTTACAGGCATCGTGAATATAGTTGAACGAAACCGTAATGTTTCTAGAGTTCTTTTTGATGTCTAACTGACCATCATATAAATTTTTCACGCTACTGCTGGTATCACATTTAGTGTAATCAACATCGGTGGAAATATCATTGTGATCAATCCACGCCCGTGTGGTGTTTTCAAACGCTAAGCTATCGCCCTTCTTGTTTTTACTGCCTGATTGGTGAATATTCAAGTTTTGAACAATGATATTGGAGGCCTTTGAAAACACAATGCCCACACCGCGGAGCTTGCCGTTGTTTCCACTACCAATTACGGTGATGTTGGATACCTCTTTGACTTTAATTTCTCCCGAGCCAGAAATGGTGCCATTCACCACCACCGTGGTATTGGACTTCAACGCACTCCTTAAAGCACCCATTGAAGAAACCGTCTTCCTGTTCCTACCGCCCGCTCCCGTAGTACCAGCACCGTAACCCACAGGTTTTACCGCATGGCTTTGCGCCGTTCCACCGGTAGACGTGGACGACGAGGAGCTAGACGACGAGGCGTTGTTGCCAGAGCTACTGGATGAGCTTGAAGAGCTAGAAACATTTCCACAAGGTTCAGCTAAAGCCCCCGCACCCGTTAAGCTAATAGAGTCGATATTGGCTAAGCCACCACCACCGGTGCTGGTCAGTTTAATAAGGTTTGAACCTTGCTCTAGCACAATGCTGGCCGTGGCCGTCTTCCACGAGGTCCACCCGCCAGAGTTCGGCATAGAAACATTTGCCGCGGTACCGCTGTTACCGTTAACTGTTACATTCCCACCACGACCCTCGTCTGCACCGTTGGCGTATCGAACACTCAAATTGTAGGTTGCGGTCTCTGATGAGCGTACGCTCCAAGTAATACTCTGCCCCGCGTCATTGGGTGTGTTCGCATACCCTGCTCCGTTGTGGCCGTTATGTTCATTTTCAATAACTACGCCAGAATTAGCACAATAACCCGTACTTTGCTCCTCAATGGTGATTGTGCGTGCCGCACTGCCACTGGACGAACTGCTCGAACTTGAAGAGCTGCTTGAACTTGAGGAACTGCTTGAGCTTGAGGAACTACTTGAACTTGAGGAGCTGCTTGAGCTTGACGAGCTAGAGCTGCTCGAGCTAGACGAACTGGTGGTTCCGGGCCCACCACATGCCACTATTGTACTTGCTAAAATGGAAGCAAGCAGGAGTTTATTATTGTTCATAGCTACGCATCTCGTTATTGTTAAAAGGGCCCACGGTGAATTTGTATCACTAAGCATCCCAAAGGGTAACGCCAATTTCCGCTTTAAAAAGTGATGGAATTAACGCATTCAGACCTGTATTACCGTCCAAAAACCAAATAAATCACACCACACACATTCAACCGTATAATTCAGACTGTTCAATAACTTTATTTGAAGACTATCATTCAAATCCGCTCATTCATAAAAGGCATTCGAGCAGCACGCTAACCTTCTGTCCGACTAGTTCAGGGGCGTCATTCTGCATACAGGCGTGCCACAAAAACCCCAGAGTAATTTAACGCCTAAGCTATACAAAGCGGGATCGGTGGCCCCATCAACAACACTCCTCTGGGGAGGGCAATAAAAGCTAAAACGCCTTTGCGCAGCCCATAAAAACACTCAAACCCAATAGGCCCAGTTTGCGATAAATAAGCAAGCCTTCTAATTGAGATCATTAGGCTCACGTGGCTGATTAAAAACAAAAAAACAGCCGCAGTGTACTCAAATTTGCTTTGCAAATTGCTCAAAGCGCCATTGAACCCCTCGCCGCCAAAGGAGATAGTCATAACCAACGGCCTATATTTCACCTCAGTGAAATCACGCTTCAAAAATTCGTTTTTAGTTGATCTAAATTAGAGGCTAGCTGCCGTTTTAGAATAATATGGTCGTGATGTCGAACCAATCACCTAGTAGCGCCGCAAAGGTCTGTATCTAATGCGCTCCTTTAACCTGCTCAAGTAAACTATTATGACTGACAACATAAGCTTTAAAGCGCAGGCGCTCACTAAAACCTATACCTCCGGTGAAACCAAGGTGCACGCCCTACGGGGCGTAGATATAGAGATCCCTAATGGCGAAATGGTGGTCATGCTTGGCCCTTCTGGCAGCGGTAAATCTACCTTTTTAAACATCATTGGCGGGTTAGATCAGCCCACATCGGGCCAGGTTTATTTTCACGGTAAAGATTTATCTCATTACTCCAATACCGAGCTTACTTTTTACCGCCGAGAGAATATTGGGTTTGTATTTCAAGCGTACAATTTGGTCCCCAGCCTAACGGCGCTAGAGAACGTAGCCCTAGTAACTGAAATATCCCCCAACCCTATGGACCCATTAAAGGCACTGGCCATTGTGGGCCTACAAGACCGGGCGCGGCACTTCCCCTCTCAAATGTCTGGGGGGGAGCAACAGCGCGTTGCCATAGCCCGCGCACTGGCCAAGCGCCCTGAAGTACTGCTGTGTGATGAACCCACCGGCGCACTAGACAGTGAAACAGGCATAGTGGTGTTAAAGGCCCTGATGGCTGTAAACCAAACCTACGGCACAACGTGCATTATTATTACTCACAACGCCTCCATCGCCGAGCTGGCGCACCGTGTTATCCATTTTGCCGATGGCAATATTCACCACGTGGATATCAACACAACCCGTAAAGCCCCCGAAGACATTGACTGGTAACCGCCAAGGAATAATTATCAATGATCGGTGCCTTAAACCAAAAACTACTACGCGACACTTGGAACATAAAGGGGCAAATGACCGCTATTGTGTTGGTGATGGCGGCGGGTATTGCCGTATTTGTAATTACCTTTGGTGTACTCGACAGTTTAAAACTCACCAAAGATACCTACTATGATCGCTACCAGTTTGCCAATGTATTTGCCTCACTAAAGCGTGCACCAGAGGCGGTAAAAACACGCATCAGAGAAATACCTGGTGTATCCGTTGTAGAAAGCCGAGTGGTGTTTGGCGTTACCCTACAAATGGACAGCCTAACCGAGCCTGCCTCTGGTAAGGTTATCTCTGTACCCGACAGCACCAGCGCCTTGCTCAACCGCTTATATTTGCGCTCGGGCCGCTTTTTATACGCCAATGAAGACAACGCCATTTTATGTGATGAGAGTTTTTTTAAAGCCCACAACTTAGAACTGGGCGACTCTATCTCTGTAATAATGAACGGTCACCGCAGGCAGCTTAAAATAGTTGGCGTGGTACTCTCACCAGAGTATGTATACAGCATTGCCCCTGGTGCATTAATGCCAGATGCCAAACGTTACGGCATTTTTTGGATGAGCCGCCGGTCACTGGAAGCGGCCGTGAATATGAAGGGCGCTTTTAACGATTTATCGCTTAAAACAGACCGCAATGCCAATATTGAGCATATAAAAGACCGTATTGACCATATATTAACGCCCTACGGCGGTTTAATCTCTTATGGTAGAGACGAGCAAATATCCAACTTTTTTGTAGA
>CAYZQH010000002.1:12836-36315 GCA_964480055.1 uncultured Cellvibrionaceae bacterium | reverse complement strand
CGTTGGCTTCAAATTGTTCTGGCGTGCGCGTTGTAACACTAACAATACCACCAGCATCAGCACCGTAAATAAACCCTTGGGGGCCGCGTAATACTTCTACACGGTCAGCTTGTAAGGCGCTGCCAAAATGCTGCACACGCGCAGACGATTGTGGGCCGCTGGGATCTGCCACATTGACGCCGTCAATGAGTACCTGCGTCCTAAAGCTTTCTTCTCCGCGAATACGAATGCCCGTATCCTTACCCGCTCCGCCAACATTTGAAACGCCCACACCAGGGACGGTACGCAGCAAACTGGCAATGTCTTGATAACCACGCTGCTGAATCTCCTGAGCGTCAATCACGCTAATAGAAACACCTATTTTTCTAAGTGGCATTTCAATCTTAGAAGCGGTAATGACAACTTCTTCTAATGCCGGTGTCACAGAATATGACGGCATTGGCACCAGTAAAGCAGCGCCAAATAACAAAGTGGGTATAAAAGTATTGGGGGTCTTCATAGTTACCTCAAAAGCCAAACATCGATTTCTAAGCTATTGAGGGAGGCATCTAAAGGAGTGAGCCGTGTACAGGCTGCTCGCGAGAGTAACGCAACACATCGACATTCCTAGACGGTAGCCCTCCGCTCCATCAACGAATTGATACTGGCTGGTATCGGGCTTTGCCGGAGGCATTCACCGTTGCGGGGGCAGCGTAGGTTTTGCACCTACTTCCCATTTAAGGCGTACGCAATGTACGGGCACGCCACCAAAATCAGGGCGCACGGTACGGGGCTTTGGGGGGCAAGTCAAGGGGAGTAGAGGGCGTCTAAGTAAAATGCGGTTTCTGTCAATTTCTGAGGTCAATGATCCGCCCTTAATATATTGTATCCAGGCTAAAAACCACCATGTTCACGTGGTAAAGCGCTCAGCACTCTCCAGCCTCCAACCAGGCAGCACACTTTTTTGTAGAACCTTAATTTAAGGATTCTACAAAGGTCAGCTTATTCGAATCGAGCATAGCCAAACAACGAGGCACCTGCAGCATTACTATCTACTGCCTCAAATAAACCGGTAGAGAAGTTAAGATGAGAGTAATCGCTTTTTACAGTGATCACTTTTTTATTGTCATAGTTAGGGTAATGCCCGCAAATTTCACCCGCATCACACACCAAACCATTATTGTTGGTGTCCGTGCCTGCAACGACGTAATAATTGCCCACGGGGATATCATTAAATACGTAGGGGTATTCACCATCCACGCCATCGCTGACCACTGACGCAACACCCTTGTCTGTTTCTGCGTCAAATAATAAAATATAAATACGCCCTGCTCTGCCTGTTTCGATGTCATCGCCGATTCGCATGGTCACTTCAACCTTAATGGTTGTACCTGCAGACGTGTAAAGCACAATGACCGCTGAATAGGTGCCATGCGACATTTGATCACGATCCACATACACATCGTAAGTGCCCACCCCGTTTGCATCAACATCCATTGCCACAACATTCAACCAAGGTTCAGAGACCTCAACGTTCATTAACTGCAGATCACCACGCCCTAATTTGTTCAGCGTAATTGTTTGTTTTTGCGTAACGCTGTCGAATTTAAGTTCTGGCAAAGAACTGGCAAACGCCGCGGTCAATTCACCACCTGCTAACTTCTGCGCAGACTGCACAGCTTTATGCGCATTGATGCCACCGTGCCCAAAATATTTGTCGTGCCCAGGCTCCCCAAGTTCATCCGTGATTTCCCCGTTAATTAATAGGCTATCAAATTGATCTGGCGTTAACTCAGGGTAGGTAGACTTCATTAATGCGATAATGCCAGACACATGAGGCGCAGCCACAGAAGTACCCTGATAAAACGCGTAATTGCTTTTAAGCATAGCTTTATCGGCACCAGACACTGTTAAACTCAAGATACCATCGCCATATCCATCGCCGTTTAAATCCCTCACTAAGCTACCGCCGGGCGCAGAGACATCAACGTATAAATTATAATTAGAATAATGAGCACGCTTGCCCGCATAGTCATAAGCCCCAACAGAAATAACACCTTTGTATGAAGCTGGGTATAGAGGCTCGCTAGAATTTTCGTTACCGGACGCAGCCACGACAAAAATGCCTTTTTTGCGTACTTCGTTATACAAGTTTTGTGACGTTTGAGAAAACCCCATGCCGCCTAAGCTTAAATTGATAATCGATGCTGGTTTTTGGGGCACAGTGCCACTGTCGTTTTCCATGCCAGCGGCAAAACGTACCGCTTGTAATACGTCGTATACAGAGCCATCTTTTAACCCCAAAACACGTAAGGGCATCACCTTAGCGTTTGGCGCTACACCGGCTATGCCAATGCCGTTATTCATTTTAGCCACAATGGCACCGGCCACGTGAGTGCCATGCCAAGAGGCTTTACTGATATCTGTATTATCACCAGGGTCCGATGGGTCATCATCAATGCCGTCACCGTCATTAGAGTTGTTGGCGTTGGCAACAAAATCGTACCCAGGCACAAGCTGACCTGAAAGCTCAGTATGGTTTTTATATACGCCAGAATCTAACACCGCCACAATGACTTCCGAATCACCCGTTGACACATCCCAAGCTTTGGGCAGGTTCATCACAGGGTAACTCCACTGCAACCCAAAGTGTGGATCGTTTGGAATGAGCTTACGTTTAAGTGTGTAATTCAGCTCAGCATATTCCACGGCACGCTGCTGGCGTAGCTGTTTTAATACATGCAATGTATGTAATTTGGCCAATGCACGCGGGTTATGTTTCGCCATGCGTTGCTCAATCGCGCCGCGTGCGCGCATTTTTAATTGATGGGCTGTTTGTGGGTTTAATGGGTTCAATCGCGCCAACGTTGCACGGTTTGTACCGGCATGCGTTAATTGTATTTGAGCCTGCGTAATAAACTCTGGTAGCACCTCCATTTTGCCCACTGTATAAGCCGCTGCCGTGGAACCAGAGCTTGCAAGCTTTACAACCGCTTCCATTGGCTCAAAGTTACCGGACTGCCCAGCGGCCATGCCGTCTGTTACAAAGGAGTCTTCCCCTATTTTTAGTACGTAATTGGTCGCCCCATTTGAGATACGTGCCATCACATAATAAGCTGCGCTTTGTGGGGCACGAACGGACTCGAGCTCGCCCTTTTGGGTAGAGCTGGCTATCACATCAAAGTTAGATGCGTCCAACAAAAACAAATCAATGTCGCCGGCACTTGGGTCCGTTATTTTTAGCGAGGCGTATTCGCCCTCTTCCAGTACAACAGAATACACATCGTCCACATCAGACACTTTGCCAAAAGCATCAGAGTCCCCACCGGTAGCTCCAAACGTCAAATACCCACTCAGCAAAACTGGGTTGGCCAATGGTTGGACTTGGTGTGGCGAACCGCCATTGTTTCTAATTTTTGGTGCGTTTGGGTCATTGGTGTCGCCATCCACGTCCATATAGGGCATGGCACTGACCGTACCAAACAACTTGAAACGCTCACTGTCACCAACTGCGTTAAGCGTCACGGTATCGGTTGTGCTATTGCCATCAGCATCGGTCACGGTTAACTGAACAATGTATTGCCCTTGCTTTGGAAAGGTGTGTGAAGTATCTGTACCAGAACTTGAGGTGCCGTCACCAAAATCCCACTCAAACCGAACAATACCTTTGTCATCGGTAGAGCGTTTGCCATCAAAGTTAACAGTAAACGGCGTTTGTCCACGAAGTGACGATGCTCTGATATTGGCGATGGGTGTTGTTGATACGGGCTTTGATGTAGCTGGTTTTGATTGACTCGGCTCAGAATGACCGCCGCAACTACTCACTACCAAAACAGCAAGCAAACCCAAAAACAAACCACGAACACGTAAAGCGAGCCCTGCCCTAACTGATGACTTCCGACGGATAATAGGTCTGTACACAACAGGTTGAATACTTAACATGAATAGGCTCTAAATTATTTTTATTTTTTGCGAGGCAGCCAAGAATCCCTAGCGCCTCATCCAACGAAATGGAATTTTGCCTAGCTGACGACTTTTTTGGCGTGACCAACCACCCAATTCCTTGTCCGACGCGACGAAAAGCGCTAAAACGTGCCAAGTGGTAAGGCACCTCGCAACAAACTCGGCTTCAACAACACACGCTGGCAAAAAATTGTCATTGAATACGATAGGATAGACGCAGGTGTTGAGACTGGTATTTTATTGACGCATCACCGATCCTTACGAGCAAGCCCGCTGCAAGTACCCGAATTAATCACTGAAAACCCACGCGAGCTGAAACCGCTCAATGTAAACGTGAGAGCAAGAAAGCTATAATTAAATAACGGGAATGATAGAGGGGGAAGTAGAGCTACCGCAGCTGACCCGCGACACCTTATTGACCGAGAAGCATTTTGAAATATCTAGAAGGTATAGGAAATTATTGACGAAAATCCACCGGCCACAGAAACCGAAACGTACTGCCTTCGCCAACTACACTATCCACTTCAATTACCCCGTGAAGCATTTGCACAAGCTCTGATACTAAGGCCAACCCCAAACCGGTACCTTGAATAACGCGATTTTGCTCTTCACTCACCTGCTGATAAGCACCAAAAAGCTTGTGAATTTGAGCTTCTGGGATGCCGACACCAGAGTCAGACACCTCAAAACCAATACTTTCGTTTAGATCTTCATGAATTGTTTTGAAAAACTTAACTTTAACAAAGCCTCTGGGCGTATATTTAATGGCGTTAGAGACTAGGTTAATAACAATTTGACGAATTTTTTTGGGGTCTGAATAACACTCAAGAGCCTCTTCGCAGTGCACGGTGTATTCTAGTTGTTTGACTTCCGCTAACCCCATCAGTTGATCATTAAACGTTTCTGCCAACCGATTCACACTGAAGATCTCACAAAGTACTTCCATTTTACCCGCATCAATTTTAGAGATATCTAAAGTGTCAGTAACCAACTCGTTTAATTGAAGCCCCGCAGAACGTATGGCATTAATTGCATCCAACTCTCTTTGAGGTAAGGAGTTTTTGGTTCTTTTTTGCAAAATTTGAGAAAACCCAATAACTACGTTTAAGGGGGTACGCAGTTCATGAACCATTTTTGCGTAAAAATCGCGCCGCGCCTCGGCTTTTTGCCGCGCAGCCTCAGCCTCTGCTAACTTTTGCTCAGAAATATTGTATGCATACCCCATAACTGAGTGCGCGTCCCCGCTTTCCATGGGGTAAAAATGCCAGGCATACCAACAGCCATCCACCTCCACCTCTACAGCGCTTACAATGGATTGAGTTTGGTAGACCTGTGAACATAGCTCACTTACTTGCGCAGGTAATATTCGCGCACTCCCAACATCGTCAAAACCATAAAGCAAGAGCTTCTCTTGCAACGCTGTATTGCCATATACCATCTGCCCATCAATATCAAACTCACTGATGGGCGTTGGGCTTTTTTCCACATATTCCGTGAACTTTTCCATCTCTTCATGACTATGTGGCCGACCGTAGTTACCTTGAAACGATAAAATGCGCTTGGCTTTGAGACGTCCTGACAACGCAATGACCCGATAATCTACACTGACATTTTCGCCTTTGGCATTCACCCAAAACGTTGACTCTATTTCATGGCCGTTAGCCCGGCATAACGGGCACAAGGTTTTTGAATGACTAACCTCACGGCTAGCTGAACACAATAAGTCATGGACGCACTTACCTATTACCTGTTCTTGGGTGTACCCCAACGTCTTTTCTGCAACCGGAGAAAAAAAAATAATACGCTGATCTTGATCCAGTGCAATCAGTCCATCAGGCCACTGCGCCATCCATGCACCAATTTCGCCGGTAATCTCTTCCATGGGAAAGGTCATATCAAATCACCGTGCTCCGGTGACAGCCGACACGCCCAATCTACGCCAGCTTCGTGAGGGTCTATGGCACACTCAATACTGCGTGCTGACGACGGCTCTTGTTCACGCAAATCTAAAAACACTGGCGGCGTCAGTGATTTACCCTTAGCGTCGTATTGAACCTCTAAGGAAGGCGTAAGTGGAAAGCCCTGGTGAACTTCGCGGATGAGCGCTAATTCACCAGTGTTTAATTTCACCGCTGTCATTACAGGATAAACCCCCAACATAGATATAAATGTAGTGGCAACATCCAAATCATACAGCCCTTTTTCTGCCTCTACATAAAGTGAGCGCATCGCATTCGTTGGAATCATGCCGGGTTTATCTGCTAACTGGTGCACCTTTTCTTCATAGGCGTCTACAACCGCAAGTAACTGAGTGAGTGGGTGCATCTGCGCCCCTTTCAAGCCCTTGGGGTAACCACTGCCATCTAAACGCTCATGATGCTCCGCCACAATCCGCAGCGTTAAGGGGGGAATAACAGACTGGCTAAGAATCTTCTCTGCCAGCGCAATATGATTTTGAACCAGTTTCTTTTCGGTGTATGAATACGTTTTCCGCTTCCCCATTAACTGCAACGGTATCTGAACCCAACCGGCCTCGTGTAACAATGCTGCTAGGCCTAGTTGCTCTCTTTGCTCTGGGTCTACTTCTCGCGTTAAGGCCAGGTTTAGCACCAAGCAAAAACACCCAAAAGTATGGTCAGCAAGCTTTTGGGATTTGCGACTCAAATGCACCAAGCTCAATAACGCTTGGTTGTTTCTCTCCAAGCTGCTTAGAGTTGAATCTACCAGCGGGGTCAGCTCAGAGCTGTGAATTGGGGTGCCATCTTCAAAACTCTTTTGCAGGTTGGACACTGCATTTTTCACCTGTTGGCGAATTGCCACTGCAGCCCTAAGCTCCTCTTTTACGGTGGGTCTATCGGGGTTTTGACCTTGTTTTGACGCTACTGTGGGCGTAGGGGCGGGGGCGGGAACTGCAATCGGCGTAACCATATCATCGGCCAAAGGGCGAGACTCTTGCTCTATGTCTTGGGGGCCAAATTTGGGACTGCGATCTACATCAATGACCACACGCTGCACACCCGCACTTTTGAGCGCCTCAATGTCTTTATCGCCGTGAATTCGCCGCGTATGCGTTAAAAACGGGCTATCTAACCACGATATATCCAGCTTCACGACAATCATCCCTTCTCGCAGAGCCGCGAGCGGGATTTCTTTGAGGTTTTTTGATGCCATAGACAATCTTAACTATCGAGCTTGGCAGCCTGCCAAAATAGGCCACTTATTAGGGATTTAGAGCGCGAAAATACCTACTATTTCAGTTTAGAACAAATCCATATGTTTATATGGGCACATTTATCGCGCCCACGCAGCAACGAAGTTTTAAGTGCCAATTTGAAGATTACTACCCCCATTGGAACTTCCTATTGCGCACATGAGTCAAATCTTGCGAGCCGTTGCAATGATGAACGTCTGATTCATGCCACATGGGTCTAACGGGGCAGTAAACTAAACCGTTTACGCCTCAGCATCTACTCAATCCGTCAGCTGTGTTATAGTTTTTTGATTAGGGGCTATAGTTTTACCTAAAACGGCCATTAAACCCTAGAAGACGACAACCTGACTAGAACGCA
The DNA here is from genome assembly GCA_964480055.1 of uncultured Cellvibrionaceae bacterium. Taxonomy (GTDB): domain Bacteria; phylum Pseudomonadota; class Gammaproteobacteria; order Pseudomonadales; family Cellvibrionaceae; genus CAYZQH01. The sequence continues at coordinate 28,804 of CAYZQH010000002.1, read as the reverse complement.
AGAGTAAATTAAACGATCCTACCCCTGATTGGGAATGAGAGACTTTAACGTTGCTAGATGAGGTTGTATAGGCCCAGGGGCTTCAGCCCCAGCTTATAGGTATTAGCCCTACTAACCTTACTGAGAGATTAGAGCCCTACATGCAATTATTTGCCCGACTACTGACAGTGCCTACACTGGCAGTCGCTTTGACCATAGCTATTTTACCTAACGCGTATGCACAATTAGTTGCCAGTAAAGCCTCAGAAATAGCCCCCACGACCGAGCAGTCTATAACCACCGTAGACATCCTTACCAAACTACAGAAACGACACTATCGTGACTTAGTAGTGGATAACTTGCTCTCGAAACAATTCTTAACCGACTATATCGACAGCCTGGATCCTGCTCGCTTATATTTTTACCAGAGCGATATTGCTGCATTTAAAGCCAAAGAGCTGGAGCACGACGACTATCTAAAAAAAGGCAACTTAAGGCCGGGCTTTGCAATATATGAAGCCTATAGAACCCGGGTGGAAGCTAGGCTGCAGTGGGTGCTGACGCGCCTTACGGCTAAAGAACACGTCTTTGAGTTTGAATCAAAAGATTCAATCGAAATAGACCGCGAAAACGCACCGTGGCCTAGTAATAAGCAATCTGCCAATGAGGTTTGGGAAAAACGCTTAAAGCTCAGCCTATTAAATTTAAAGCTTGCTGGTAAAACTCTGCCAGAAGCAAAAGAAACGTTACAACGACGTTATAAAAACCAACTCAAACGCGTATCTCAACAAAATAGCGAAGACGTATTCGAAACGCTCATCAACACCTTCACGATGCTTTACGACCCACATACGAATTATTTCTCGCCCCGCACATCTGAGAACTTCAACATTAATATGTCTTTACAGCTAGAAGGCATTGGCGCGGTTTTACAATCAGAAGATGAGCACACTAAAGTCGTACGGTTAGTTGCCGGTGGCCCGGCGGATAAGCAGGGCCAACTACACCCCGCAGATAAAATTATCAGTGTGGGGCAAGGAGCCGGTGGCGAGCTTGTTGATGTGGTTGGTTGGCGTTTAGATGAGGTGGTTGATTTAATTCGAGGTAAGAAAAACACCGTCGTTAAACTAGAGGTACTCTCGGGAGAAGCCGAGGCTGCTGTAATTCAGATTAAGCGCGGCACGGTGAAGCTAGAAGACCAAGCAGCACAAAAGGCCGTACTAGAAGTAAGCGACGGCAACAAATTAAGAAGAATTGGCGTTATTGATATTCCAGCGTTTTATCACGACTTTGACGCGTACCGGCGGGGTGATCAAAACTTTAAAAGTACCACACGGGATGTGGCTCGTTTGCTTGCAGAGCTTCAGCAAGAAAAGGTTGAAGGGGTAATATTGGATTTACGTAGCAACGGCGGTGGTTCACTGCAAGAAGCCACCATGCTAACAGACCTCTTTATCGACCAGGGCCCGGTTGTACAAATTAGAGAGTCCAGTGGCAGAGTTAACCAGCAAAACCGCTCTCGTTCGCGCGCATTGTATCGCGGCCCCCTAGTGGTACTCATCAATCGCTTAAGCGCCTCAGCTTCAGAAATTTTTGCTGGCGCAATTCAAGACTACCAGCGTGGCCTGATTGTCGGCACACAGTCATTTGGAAAAGGAACGGTACAGTTATTGAGTGCTTTACCCCGTGGACAATTAAAACTGACTGAGTCTAAATTTTACCGCGTTTCTGGCGAAAGCACCCAACACCGAGGGGTTATTCCAGACATACAAATGCCTGTGATTGTTGACCACGAACAAGTGGGTGAATCCACTTATGACAATGCTCTACCTTGGGACAAAATTGGCGCAGCCAAGCACGGCAAATACTACGATTTTACTCAGTTAGTTCCCAGGCTAAAAAAGCGCCATAAATCTCGTTCAATTCAAGATCCCGACATCATTGTTATTCTTGATCAGCTCGCGCTTGCCGAAGAAGCAAAAAACCGAAAAACCATATCGCTCAATGAAAAACAACGCATTCAAGAAAAAGAAGACATTGAGCGCAAGCAAATGATCATTGAAAACAAACGCCGTAAAAGCAAAGGCTTAAAACTGTTTGCCTCGCTTAAAGACTTTAAAGATTACGAAAAAGAAGACGAAGAAAAAGAAGAAACCGCAGCTGCTGAACCAAAACCGGCCATTGACCTAGAAAGCGATGCGATACTCAATGAAACAGGTAACATCTTAATAGACATGATGGACCTAGTTGGCAGCACCCAACCTAAGCGCCTAGCCAACTCTAGACGCTAATCAACGTAAGCATTCAAGCAAAGGGCAACAAAACAGGGGTTTGTTGCCCTTTTTATTTTTGAATTTGGTACAAGCTGCCCTGTCTTTTACAAGCACGCACAAATTTAGACCACAATAAGCACACCCATTGGAGCCAAAACATGAAATGCGTATCCTTTAACGTAAATAGCGTACGGCTGCGACTACACCAACTACAAGCCGTAATTGACAAGCACTCGCCCGACTTCATTGGCCTACAAGAAACCAAAGCCACGGATGAGGATTTCCCACAGCAAGCCATCATTGATATGGGGTATCACGTAGAATTCATGGGCCAAAAAACGCACTACGGTGTTGCTCTACTTTCAAAACACCCGTTTGAAAAAGTGGTCAAAGGTTGGGATACCGACGACGATACCGCTCAAAAACGGCTTATTGGCGGCACATTTTTACTCGATAAAACTCAGCGTATTCATGTTCTAAATGGCTACTTTCCCCAAGGCGAAAGCCTAGAGCACCCAGTAAAATACCCTAATAAAAGAAAATACTACGCTGACCTACTGGCCCATTTAAATTCTCATCACACACAGAGTGACAACCTCATTGTTATGGGGGATATGAATATATCCGCATCCGACAACGACATAGGTATTGGTGAAGATAACAAAAAGCGATGGCTAAGAACTGGGAAATGCAGCTTTTTACCAGAAGAACGCCAATGGCTTGAAAGCGTAATAGATTGGGGGCTAACTGATACCTTCAGAACCCACTACCCCAAAGAAAACAACCAATTTAGTTGGTTTGACTACCGCAGCAAAGGGTTTGAGCGTAAACCTAAGCGGGGATTGCGCATAGACTTAATATTAGCAAGCGCTTCGTTGGCCAAACGCAGTATTGCCGCAGGAATTGACTACGACATTCGCGCATTTGAAAAACCATCAGATCACTGCCCCATTTGGACTGAATTTGAATAACTGCCTTAACATACAACCTACTCTGTTCTTTTGATCTGTAGAAGATATTGATGCACTTTGCCCTGCACCAAACCTAGGCTTTAACACAGTAATCAAGACCAAAGAAATTATCCGCCCAATATGAAAATATAATTCGACTAATAACATTCTTTCTAGCGGACTTCACGTCAACAAAGCGTATAAACGCCACCTAGAGTCAAACTTTTTGCCGAGACGATGTGTTACTCTATAATGCCATTGGGCATCGGGCACAGATGGGTTGTTGTTGACCCTAATCGCTACGCCCGTTTATTTGCAGGGCACACCTAAAAATATATAGTCGTCCACTCTCAGGTACGACGCCCTAACCGCTCTTGTCGTTACAAACAACATTAAACATTATGATCACCCATTGAGCTCACTCTGGATACGCTCAGCGGCCAAAAAATTTCATTCGTGTTAACGCCAAATTCCAACGGACTCATGTAAATGGCTATTCATTCACCTCAACGGTTTTATATTGTATCCATTGCCGCCGTATTTGCGTTTTACCTTTATACGCCGTTCGCCTTTGGCGCCACATTGACCGAGCCCGCGCGTTTTAGAATTTTGCACATCATGAGTTACCACTCACCTTGGCGATGGACGGATGATCAACTCTCAGGTTTTAAAGCAGGGTTGGGCGTAAGCGCGGTTGAATATAAGGTGTTTCAAATGAACACCAAGCAAAACAGTACCGACGATGCTAAGCAAATAAAAGCGAATGAAGCAAAGTCACTGATTGAAACTTGGAAGCCAGACCTTGTCTACACCAGTGACGACGACGCACAGCAGTGGATAACCAAAGACTACGTCAATCAAGATATACCGTTTGTGTTTAGCGGGGTCAACAAAACCCCTGAGCTATACGGGTTTACAGGCGCAAAAAACATCACCGGCGTGGTCGAACACGAGCATTTTGTAGAATCTATCAATTTACTTAAGGCCATCAACCCCAAAATTAAAAAGTTGGCCGTTGTGTATGACAGTGCCCCCATGTGGCAAGCGATTCAAAAACGTATCAGAGCTGGTCTTCAAGAATTCCCAGATATTGAACTGGTCGCATGGGACACCATACTCACCTACAGCGAATACCAAAATAACATTCTCAGATACCAAGAAACCGCAGACGCGATTGCGATCGTTGGCTTATTCAACTTCAAGGATGAAAACAACCTAAACGTCCCCTATCAAACCGTACTAAAATGGACCGCAGCCCACAGTAAATTACCAGACATGAGTTTTTGGTTAGACCGAGTACACAACGGCACCTTAGCAGCTGTTACCGTATCTGGCCGAGAGCAAGGCTTTGCGGCAGGGCAACTGGCCCGCGACATATTAGTCGATGGTATATCGCCAGGCGAGCTAACATTTAAAGCTACCGGCAAGGGCGTGCCTGTGATTAATCTGGCTCGTGCCAAAAAACTAAACCTTAAGATTAAAAGCAGCTTGCTACTTTCGACACAAATCATTCAAAATTTTGAGTGGGACAAGTGAGGTTATCTGTTAGAGATAAAATCTTGGTCATTGCCACGGCGGTTATCCTATGCACCATTGGCGCCGTCGTTGCCACAAGCACCACACTCTCCAAGCACGAATATGAAGCAGCCTTACAATCCCGCTCTCTTGCCATCGCCAAAAGCCTAACCATTCAGCTCGAAAGGCTCTTACAGCTTGGCATAGAAGTACACGACATCGTCGGTTTTGAAGAGCAATGCCAGGAGGTGGTCCGTTCCTATTCTGGCATTGATGTGGCCTTAGTCGCAGACCATAATGGCAATGTACTGTTTCATTCGAGTAGCGCCGCGGCCTCACTCGACGGGGCTCTACGTGCTGCAGTTGTTAACCGTACTGAAGGCGTTATAACTCAAGAAGTGGGCGGCTTGTTGTGGCACAACGCCACCGCTCCTGCCATCACCCCCCAAAACCAACATGTGGCCAGCGTGATTGTTGCCTTCCACGGAAAAATTGTTGCCGATAAATTAGCGCGTACACTCTGGGTAAATATCGGTGTTGGGTTGGCCGCGCTATTAACTGGGTTAATCATCCTGTATGCATCCTTAGCGCGCTTTGTTTCACGCCCACTCACAGATTTACTCTCTACAGTGGTAAAACTTCGTCAATCGCCACTGGATTTAACGCGCAGGGCTCCAGTGCAGACGGCCGACGAAATTGGACAACTGGGCACAGCCTTTAATCAGTTGATGGAAGAGTTGCAAAACACCACCGTCTCTAAGGTAGAATTAGAAACCGCAATGGGCGAGCTGAAGCGTCTTTCGAGCGTACTGGTAGAACAAAAAGAACAGGTTGAAGTAACACTGCATTCCATTGGTGATGCAGTCATTAGTGTAGACAACAAAGCAAACGTTCAATACCTCAACCCCAAAGCAGAACACTTATGCGGTTGGCCACTAAAAGAAGCCGAAGGCCTGCCATTGCAGAATGTTCTGCACCTCTTTAACTCAAAAACTAACGCCCCTTTACCCAACCCCTTTGAACCTGCATTTTTTAAGGGCGAAACCATATCCAGCAACTTAGACGCTGAACTTTTACGGCGTGATGGTGCAGCCATTGGTGTAGATTACACCGCCGCTCCCATGCATTCACCAAACGGTGACGTTAACGGCGGCGTATTGACCTTGCGCGATGTCAGTAATGAACGCAACATGGCCCAACGCCTCTCGTGGGAAGCCTCTCACGACGCATTAACAGGACTATTTAACCGCAGGGAATTTACAGACCGACTAGAGATTTCTCTAGAAAAAACTCAACCGGATGATATACAACACGTTGTGTTTTTTATGGATTTAGACCGTTTTAAAAACGTCAATGACTCTGCGGGGCACGCTGCAGGTGACCAATTACTCAAAGGCCTATCTACAATCTTAAGCGAAAAAGTAAGGCCCACCGATACACTAGCACGCTTAGGTGGCGATGAATTTGCACTGCTACTTGAAAACTGCCCAATGATTCAAGCACAAAGAATTGCAGCAACTTTATTGACTGCAGTAGAAGCCTACCGCTTTGAATATGACAGTCAGTTGTTTACGGTGGGTGTGAGTATAGGGTTAGCCATAGTTGATGGCACAGTAAGCTGCGCAGAAGTTCTCACACGAGCTGATACTGCATGCTACATGGCCAAAGAGCAAGGCAGGAACCGCGTGTGCACTTACCAGTCTAGTGCTAACAACCCTACTGAAAAAAAACGTCAAGCAGACTGGATAACCAAAATCAATACGGCACTAGAAGAAGACCAATTTGTGCTTTATCACCAATCATATTTAGCACTTAAAAAAGACTCAAGTAACCGCGAATACATTGAAGTACTACTTAGACTACGCGATACAAATGGAAGCCTTATCCAACCTTCTAGTTTTATGCCTCCGGCAGAGCGTTATAAATTAATGGCCAGCGTAGACCGCTGGGTCATCAAAAAAGTATTCTCTCTTTATCATAAACTGGTGCAGCAAAGGCTAGGTGCGCCGCTCACTTGTGCTATCAATGTTTCAGAAAGCGCCTTGAATACTCGTGATCTTATAGAGTTTATTCGTAGCCAAGTACTAGCTCATGCCCTCCCGGAACACGCAATTTGCTTTGAGGTAACTGAGGCTACCGCGGTAAATAACCTGGCGCGCACCGCGGAGTTCATACAAAGCTGTAAAACTTCTGGGTTTTTATTTGCTTTAGACGATTTTGGAACAGGAGCAAGCTCGTTCAACTACTTAAAAACCTTACCCGTAGATTTTATTAAAATAGATGGAAGCTTTGTAAAAAATATCGTGCAGGACCCGGTCAATAAAACCATGGCAGAAACCATTAACCGCATTGGTCATATCATGGACATTAAAACCATTGCAGAATACGCAGAAAGCCCGGCTATCATTGAAGTTTTGCGTGAGCTTGAAGTAGATTACGCCCAAGGTTTAGGAGTACACATCCCTGCCCCCCTGGTTACATAGTACTGAACAACCTTATGAATTATAACGCCCTCCACGATATGTATCAGACGTTGTCTGTCGAAATTACAGAAGCAACTGAGTTAAGTCATCTTTAGTTGGTACATAAGTGTAAGAGCACTAGCAAGCTACAAAGCCTTTAATTTGCTAAACGCTACAATTTCTCGAGAGATATTATTCAAGGAGACTATTTTATCTGCTGCCTTCAGGGCAATCGCTTCTTTTGGCATGCCAAAAACCACACAAGTTTTTTCATCCTGCGCAATCGTTGATGCCCCAACCATATGCAACTCCTTTAATCCGCGTGCCCCATCGCTTCCCATGCCGGTCATAATGATTCCCATCGCATTTTTTCCAACTTCCTTTGTGACTGATCTAAACAATACATCCACAGACGGCCTATGGCGATTAACCAAAGGGCCGTCAATCACTTGTACGCGATATTGGGCACCACTACGTTTCAGAACCATGTGTTTTCCACCTGGTGCTATTAGTACGACTCCTGTCAATACTCGATCATTATTTGAGGCCTCTTTAACTTCGACTTCACATACCATATTCAATCTCTTTGCAAAAGATGCCGTAAACATCTCCGGCATATGCTGAACAACAACAATTCCTGGAGAATTCTTAGGAAGCTCACTCAACACTAACTCCAAGGCTTGAGTTCCCCCAGTAGAGGTACCAATCGCCACAATTTGGTCCGTTGTCTTTAACATTGCTTGTGATTGTTTGGGTTGAGACAATACGGCATCAGCGCTCAATTTAGGCTTCGCTGCAATAGGGGGGTGTTTATGTATATTTCTCAAGTTGGCCTTAGACGCAACTTTGACGGCCTGAATAATATCGTCGACAGAATCTTTTAGAAAACTCTTTATGCCAATTTTTGGCTTGGTGACGATATTTACAGCCCCCGCACTTAACGCCTGCAATGTGGTTTCAGCACCTTTTTCTGTCAAGGTAGAACAAATAACAATGGGCGTGGGGCGCTCCGACATAATTTTTTTGAGGAATGTAATACCATCCATTCTTGGCATTTCAATATCCAGTACTATCACGTCCGGCCACTCTTTCTTCATATGATTTAGCGCAAATATAGGGTCTGACGCTCGAGCAATAACATTAATTGAAGGGTCCTTGGAAAGCATTTCCCCTAAAACTTGGCGCACCACCGCTGAATCATCAACCACCATTACTTTAATTTTTGACATAGTCGTAGTCCCAGCCGAGGTATATTCATGTACATACCTACATAAAGAGTATTGTGCTCTAATTACGATATATTGATGGCATAACTCTACTTAAACCGTGATCAATTTCGTTGAGTGTCTCGGAATGCCCAATAATTAGATGTCCATTTGATTTTAATAATTTGGTTACCTGTGAAATCACTTTCTGAACTGTAGGTACGTCAAAATAAATTAATACATTTCTCAATAAAACAACGTCAAATTTTCCGAGGCAACTTTGGTCAGATAATAGGTTTCCTCTAACAAAATTAACGCCTCGTCTTAACTCTGGATCTATAATAAAATATCCTTTTTGGGCGTCGACCCCTTTTAAGCAGTACTTACGGAGATAACGATCAGGAATTTTATTTATTCTCTCCATTGAGTACCTCCCAGCATTTGCAAAATCGATAGCTCGTGTACTGATATCGCTACCCACTACATTCCAATTTTTTACATCACTCGATTCAGCAAGAACCATCGCCAGAGTGTAAGCCTCCTCTCCAGTAGAGCTTGCGGCACTCCATGCGCGAAAAGTACCGACCTGACAACACGTTAAAATATTATTGACTATGTAGTCGAAGTGCTTTTTTTCTCGAAAAAAAGACGTTTCATTTGTTGTCAGTAAATCAACTGCAATTTTTGACTCCCCGCTAGGTGATATATTCACTAAAGCGAAGTAGTCTCTGAAGTCGGTTATATTATAGTGTTTTAATCTAGGCATTAAACGGCCAGACACCATGTCCCTTTTTGAAATTGACAGATCTATACCTGCCTCTATATAAATCCATCTTCTAAATAGATCGAAGTCATCATTCGACATGATCGGGACGGTGGTTAATACAGCCATACTTTCCTGTGTGAAGAACCAACTTTGATTAATATCATTCTTAGCTAGTTCTATCCAGAAACGTAAGTTTCAAAATAAAATCAGCTAGAAAACGTATCAACTTTTGATAACTATTTTACTATTCTTTTAATTTTCTAATTTCATTTACGACGGATAGCTCTTCGTGCGATAAAACTTTATCGACATCAAGAATGATAACAAAATTACCGTTCACCTTACCCATACCAGAAATAAAATCCGTACGAATTTTTACTCCAAAGGTAGGAGTGACCTCTATATCTACATCTGGTATTTCAAGAACTTCAGAAACAGTGTCAACGACGACACCAATATCCTGCTGATGCCCTTCAATATCGCTAACTTCAATAATTACGATACAGGTACGCTTTGTCACTTCACTTTGTTTTCCACCAAAACGGGCACTTAAATCTACTATTGGGACAACGGCCCCTCGTAAATTGGTTACTCCACGAATAAAGTCAGGCATCATTGGCACAGGTGTCAAGCCACCAAACTCCAGTATCTCCTTTATATTTAAGATACCTATCGCATACATTTCTTTTTGAAGAAAAAAGGTGAGGTATTGACCCTCATCGCCATTTTCACTTATGACCGGAGGTATTGCATCTTCTTCATGAGTAGCAGCTAAATTCATAATCGCCTCCTAGAAACGAACGAAGTCTTCATCGTGATCGCTATCAACCATACTTGCCGCGCTTCTTGGCGCTGGCATCGAATGACCTGCCGCCGCACTCGAACTCTCTAAGGTGAAAAAACTCATTAACTGCTTAAGCTGGCTCGCCTGACCATTCATTTGCTCAGCAGTGGCCGCAAGCTCCTCAGATGAAGAGGCACTTTGTTGCGTAAGTTGGTTTAATTGAGCCATAGCAAGATTAATTTGATCAGCGCCGGATGATTGCTCTTCTGAAGCCGCTGCTATCTCCTGCACAAGGTCAGAGGTTTTTTGGATGGAAGGCACAATCTCGCTAAGCAAATTACCAGCTTTTTCTGCCAAGCCCACACTTCCTTGCGCTACTTCACCAATCTCTTGTGCAGCAACCTGACTACGTTCGGCCAACTTACGAACCTCAGCAGAAACTACAGCAAATCCCTTTCCGTGCTCACCGGCGCGCGCAGCCTCAATAGCGGCATTTAATGCCAATAAATTGGTTTGATAGGCAATATCATCAATAATTGAAATCTTTTCTGCTATTGATTTCATCGCCTCTACTGTATCCCTTACCGAATCACCACCTTCACTGGCTTCTTTTGAAGCCTTAGTCGCAATACTATCTGTAGCTTTTGCGTTATCTGTGCTTAAAGTAATAGAGGCCGACATTTCTTCGATAGAAGCAGATGTTTGCTCCACGCTCGCAGCCTGCTCGTTAGAAGCTTGACTCATGCTCTGCGCTGTCGCACTGACTTGCTCGGACGCAGATGCGATATTACTGACCGCACCACTGATGCCTAGAATGACCGTCGACAACTTATCTACCATTGCTTTCATGGCAAGTAGTAGCGCTCCCATTTCATCTTTAGAATCGACCGAAATTTTTATCGATAAATCGCCTTGAGCAATGGCCTCGGCTAACTCCACGGTATTTCGTATGGGCTTAGTGATACTGGCCGTAATCACGAATGCGAGTACCACGCCAATAACTACTGCGATCACACTCATCATTATTATAAAAGAAACCGAAGTTTTATTTGATGCTTGTAGTTTTGGTCCCAGTGCGTCTTGCATATTCTTAATGTCGAGTTTAAATTCTTCGGTTAGTCCGGCTATCTTTCTGCCATTCGCATCGAGCTTGCTCACTTTTAACGCATTGCGTGCATAAATAGTTTTCTCTAAATTTTTAAATGCAGTGATATATTGAGTACCCAATAGTTTAACGTTACTTAAATCGTTACCGATAACTGTAAAACTTCCTAGCTTTTCTAAATTAGTCTGTAAACTGGCATACTCCGTCTTGACTCGTTCTGCGTGTTCTAGCTCATTATCATCTATAAACTTAACAACATAAATCCTAGTTAAAAGTAAATTTCGTAATGCAGCAGAAAGATAAACTCCAACCTCTGGATTACTATTTTTACTAGAATTTGATATCATACTTGTCAGAGTGCGCTCCATCTTAGGCCCAACTATATCCAACTGTTCATCAACCAATTCATCTCGATAGTTAATATGCTCTACAATTCCGTCAAAAGCGAGGTCATAGTCCTCCACAAGCTTCTCAGCTTCCGCATAAGTTTTTTCACTTTTATCGTTATGGGCATTTTTTTTAGACTCGGCCAACAGTTCCTGCAGTGCTGTAAACCGATTTTGTTGTTCATTTAAATCTTCATCACGACCAAAGTTATAGTAGGCCAAAGCTGCTATTCGCATGCTTAATAAATTTGCCTGTATTCTTCCAGCATTATTTGTTTCACGAGCGAGCGAACGATACTCTTTAAAACCGGCTGAAGCTTCGCCAAGCGCATAAAAACCAAGCACAGAAACAAAACAGAGTAAGACTAATAAAAGCCCAAAACTAAGGACCAATTTCTGGGAAATTTTCATGTTTTTTAGCACTTTTATATACCTTTACAAGCAGTAGATGAATAAGATTAACCAGGCTCATCCAAAAACATACATTTGGTGGGCGCTAGCGCGGAATATGGAAATATCGTCAAAATCAAATATGTAAGTAAATACTTTTACAAGAAATAAAAAACATTTTTTATTTCAACTACCCAAAACGTCTCGAACGGCGTTTCGGTATAGACACGAGCTAGGCGCTTTCACGCTGACATATTAAAATTATTGAATTGTGTTACTTGGTCAATTAAACTGGACACATCAATAATTAATGCAACTTCACCATTACCTAGAATAGTCGAACCACTAATGCCTGGCACTTTATGAAATATCTGTCCCAGTGGTTTGATAACTGTTTGAAATTCTCCCATTAAATTATCGACGACTAAACCTGCCTTATTGCCATTCACTTGAACAACCACAATATTTTCATGACGTGGGGGCGCTCCTGCAACAGAGAATACATCTCGCAAGCGAATAAACGGCAACACTTCGCCTCGTAAATCAATATAGTCTCCTCCTTCATTAGTCTTTCTATTTTCGTCAGAAAGCTCTACACATTCTTGAACCATATCTAGCGGGACAACAAATGAAGACCCTTCGACACCGGTTAAAAACCCATCTATAATTGCCAGAGTGAGTGGCATTCTGACACGAAAGGTTGTACCTTGATCTGGTATGCTTTGCACGTCTACGCTGCCTCTAAGCGCGGTTATATTGCGCTTTACCACATCCATTCCAACCCCTCGACCAGACAAATTTGTTACTGCTTCAGTGGTAGAAAAACCGGGTTCAAAAATTAAATTGAATATTTCGTGTGGCTCTAAGGAGGTATCTTTTGAAACTAACCCATTAGCGATTGCTTTTTGCAGTATACGCTCATTATTGAGGCCGGCCCCATCGTCTGACACTTCAATTACGATACTACCGGAATCGTGATATGCGTTAAGCTTTAAGGTTCCATTTGGAGGCTTACCTTTCGCTATGCGTGTATCTGAGGTTTCAATACCGTGATCGAGTGCATTGCGAACCAAATGGGTCAGCGGGTCAACAATTTTTTCGATCACAGTCTTATCGAGCTCCGTCTCAGCACCATGAATAACGAGGTTAATCTCTTTGCCTAAATCTTTCGATAAGTCTCGGACTACACGATGAAAACGATTAAATGTAGTACCAATTTGTACCATTCGTAACCGAAGAGCGGAGTCTCTAACTTTCTCGACCAGACCGGTTAAACTAGAAAGAGATTCTGACAAGTAAGTATTTTTACTTGCTTGTGCAACCAGAGCCGAGCCCGCCCCAGCAATGACCAACTCTCCGATTAAGTTAATCAACTCATCTAGCTTTTGAGCATCCACTCTAACCGATTGCGCTTCACCTTTTTTGTTGTTTCTAATTTGAGTTTGCTTTTTGGCTGCTGCGTCAACAAGATCTTGTGTGGCCATGCCAGACTTAACTACAACATCGCCTAATCTTGGCGTATCATTTGAATCGCCACCTTCATTTTGTAGGTTAAGCGCTTCTTTTAATTCGTTTGAAGTCAGTGATCCACTGCGCACCAATATGTCACCCAGTTTCATTTCTTCTTCGGGTAAGCTTTGGATTAATTCTATATAATCAGCTAATTTACTTCGAGGAGAAAGAATTTGAACTTGACTATCTTGACGAATGAATTCAAAAACGTCTTCTATTGATTGTTTCTCCGCGTCAGATTTAAAACTAATTTCAAAACCAAGATAACAAGATTCTACATCTATCTCATCCACTGGCGGGATAGCGTCATCCAATGTGCGGATATATATTATCTCACCCAGACCACAGAGATAACGAAGAAAAGACAACGGGTCCATACCGTCACGAAATGAATTCTTGCCAAAACGAAGTGAAATATGCCAGTTTTCACTTCCACTTTGCGTACCCTCTAGATCATTCGACTTTAGGGGCTCCTGATTTTCAGGCACCTCGATTTGCGTAGATGTTTCAACAGAACTTATACTAAAAATTTGAACTTGTTGTATCAGCTCATTACTCTTATCAAATAGCTCAGCAGGCAAATCCTCACGATCTCCTTCCACCCAATCAATAAGATCACTGATGTGATCACGGCAGCTAATAATTACCGATGTAATATCCGAGCTTATTTCAAGCTCATGGGCACGCAGCTGATCCAAGAGGTTTTCTAAAACGTGAGTAAAACTCACTATATCGTCCAGTCCAAAGAGGCCAGCAGAACCCTTGATCGTATGAACTGTACGAAATATCGCGTTAAGACATTCGTCATCGTCCACTTGACCTAATGATAGGAGGCCTTCTTCCATTTCCTCAAGCAATTCACGGCTTTCGTCAATATAGGTATTTAGAGCAGCATCAAGATCCATCGAACTATCCTGTTTCACCGGAAGCCAAAATTGGTTCCTTAAAATATGATTCAAGCCCCATCAATTCCAATACATCAAGGGTGGGCTTACCATGTCCCGTAAAAATAACTGGCAAACCTTTTGCCGAGCGCTCTTTTGCAATCAACATGAGTAGTTGAACTCCAGATGAGTCAATTTCGCAAATTTCTGATAGATCAATTTCAAGCTCACCTTTTTCAAAAATTACGGGCAATATCTTTTCTTTGATCTCTTCTATTTGATAAATAGTCATCTCAGCATCTACCGTGGCCGAACACTTTCCACCTTGATTTTTTATACTGACCATTTTCTTTCCTAAGGCATGACGAGTTTAGATACGGCACTTAGCATTTGTTGGGGCTGAAAAGGTTTAACTACCCAAGCTTTGGCACCTGCGGCTTGCCCTTCAGCTTTAGCCGAGGCTTGCGACTCCGTTGTTAACATAATAACTGGCGTAAATTTATATTTGGGGTGCTTCTTAACTTCTTTAAGAAAAGTGATACCGTCCATGTTAGGCATGTTGACATCACTGATAATGAGATGAATTTTATCTCCAGTCATTTTAGCCAACGCGTCTTTACCATCACAGGCTTCGATTGTGGTATAGCCAGCGCCCGTAAGTGCTATTGCTACAACCTGACGAAGAGAAGATGAGTCGTCGACTATTAAAATTGTCTTAGTCATTAGTACCTCTAAAAAAATGTAATGTCCGATTCACCAGAACTGGATTGTTCTTGCTTGTTTGTATGATTCTCTCTTTGATCCAGCATCACATAGTCTTTTTCCATTTTGGCAAGCCATGTGTCCACATCAAACTTACTCGAAAACTCATTCAAATCATCAACTTCCGCTTGAGCTAATTCAGTAGCCAAGTCCGACAAACTAAATTCAATCTGAGCGAGAATTTGACTACTACGATCTTGAAACTGCAAATCCACTAAAAGTTTTTCGATCTCACTTGCAATCATTTCACTTTCTCGCTCCATCTTGCTGGAAGATTCTGCCAGGCTGTGAACAATAGAGGAAAATTGATCTAGCACACCCGTTAATGATTTCTTTGATTGATTAAATTGTTCGGCGTCCTCCAAGGAAGCCGACTCTGCAACCTTAGAAGTATTAGAAATTGCTTCATTAATAACCTGTACTTTGTCTGACATCTTCTTTCCAGTATTGCTAGAAAGGGATGAAAGGTTACGGACCTCACCTGCTACCACGGCAAAACCTCTACCACTCTCGCCAGCCCTAGCAGCCTCTATAGCAGCATTTAATGCTAGAAGATTTGTTTGCCCTGCAATATTAGCCACTTCCGCAGCCATGTCTTGTAGCTCACTTGTATAGGTTGTCAATATGCGAATTTCATCAAACATTTTCATTCGCTCCTGCTGTGAAACCTGCAGTGAATCGAGCACATTATTTAAAGCCGACTCGCTTTGCTCTATGGTTTTTACAACGTCGGTATTTGTCGTCTTACCTTCCGATGTCTCGCGTGAAGACAAAACAGTGACATGCAATCGACTGATTATAGAACTTAAATTTTCTACTAAGCTATCGACCGACTGCGTTGTTTGAGTGCGAGAAGACTCTATTTGTCGCTGCCAAATGGGTAGCAAATTTGCGCACAATCTGTGCAGCGTTTTATCTTGTTGGGGCGGTTTGGTTTTGCTATCTACTGGTAATCGATCAATTTGACTGAATTTTTCTAACTGTTTTTTTGCGTA
>CAYZQH010000002.1:0-12736 GCA_964480055.1 uncultured Cellvibrionaceae bacterium | reverse complement strand
ATTTACCCTATAAACGTACATCACACTTAGTCTTTAACGTACGTCACACTTAGTCCTTTTCACGCACTGACTATCCGATGAATGTAACCACTAGTCCCAGAGAGTAGAAATGCTGAACGTTTTGTGAGTATGCTGCGCCCTTAGCTTGGCCAAATATTTCTATAAATTCGGTATCGATTGATCGTTAGGTCTTAAAAATGTGTTTAAGGCGTTAGAAACCGAGCGATTGAATACTAGAGCCACTCGACAAATAGATGTACATTTGCACACTCGTCAATTTCACTGATACAGAGATTGATATTGATTAAAGAATTTAATGAAATAAAAATGGTTTGAGTCGTGATGCTTGCTAAATTCGTAAGGCTTGGGTTCTGTTTATCGATTTACTTCACTTTAGCGATGCCTCTCAGCGGGTGTGGAGGCGACACAGCGTCTTCCAGTTCTAGCAGTTCGTCTTCTTCGTCAAGTAGCTCCTCCTCCAGTGGATCAAATACAGATTCACAATGGGAGCAATGTGCCGAGCAAGGCCAGATGTGTTCGTTTGATGGGGTGCGAGCCGTGCGATTCGGCGATGGTCAGAACTATACTGTCGCTATCTATGAAAACAGCGTCTTATGCAATGCAGCGTCGTTTCAAGTGCCCGGTCAAACAGGGCATTGCGAATACAACCAAATAGAGGCAAAAAAAACTCAACCTAAAGCTTTGCAAAGCTTCGAATTTCAGCCCTTAGAGCCGGTGACGCCTCCGAGTAACGGCACTGTATATCTAGATCCAGATATTATTCGTACTGGCGACCCAAGCTCCTTTAAAAGTCTACGTTATACAGGTACGGTTGAACGCAGCGCGTATCACAGCGAATACTCTACAACCAGGAGCTACTCGGCTTACAATTACGAATTAACCTTTGATGACGGCGACACGCTCAACGTGAGCGTTGACAAAAATGTGGGTAGTGAAAGTGCGGGGCGCACTGAAGTTGACAAGCTGGCTATTCCTATTGGGCAGGCTCCGGCGGTTCTGCGACAGCAAATAGATGTGATCACCGTGTGGGCTGGTGATGGGCGCGGCACGGCTAATCGACTGGGTGGTGTAAGTACTTATGTGCAAGGCAACACCGACCTTGTTAATGGCGGTTACCTAGAAGAGTTCTTGGTTCATGAGTTTTCACATAACTCTGTGGATTTGTGGTTCCTGACGTCCCCAGAATACTTAAGTGCCCAAACACTCGATAATAATCATGTTTCTAACTATGCGCGCGATAATAGCGGTGAGGACCTAGCCGAAACGATTACGGCTTATTTAGCGGTGCGTTTTCGTGCTGATCGAATATCAGCAGATCTTGAGCGCTCAATATTGAGCGCAATACCCAGGCGCCTTGAATTTCTTGACCAGAACTTCGCAAATGTTTACCCGGTACACGATACCTCCGCCAATGTGCGCAGCCGTCTGGTCACACCGGCTAAATTCGGTACTATCCAAGATTTCAGTGCATTATTTGAATGGGAGCTTCTACAAAATGCACAATCCTATGATTTGACTATAGGCACTCAAGGCCCAGGCTCAGATAATATTAGATCCTCACAGGCCGTAGTTGATAATAGCCTGAGCGTTGACACGATACCGGGCAGTGGCGACGATATTTTTGCACGGCTATGGACAGAGAGTGAAACCGGGTGGCGCTACCACGACTATCTATTCTTCGGTTACGATCAATTTGAGTCGGCAAGTCAATTACGTAGCCCCAAACCCGGTAGCACTTTAGAGTCCGAGCGCATCGAATTCGTTTGGGATAAGCCCGCTGAAGCTACTCGCTTTGATCTTATCGTTGGCAACCAAGGCCCAGGCTCAAACAATATTCGCACCAGCCAACCCATCGATACTACAAGGCTCACCTTAGACGACGTACCGATCGGCGGAGGCGATATCAACGTGAGATTACTCAGTAAAAGTGACGCTTGGTATTACCGCGATTACACGTTTAAGGGGGCAAACAACACCGGCAGAGCTTTTCTGCAGTCTCCAGGCCCGGGGAGCACGCTTTCACCTGGAGCCCTCACAGTAGAGTGGGATCGAACACTAGGCGCGACGGCATATGATTTATTGGTCGGGTCTAATGGCCCCGGAACAACGAATATTCGCTCGACGAATGTTACAACAAGCACCCGCGTCACCATTAACATTCCAAATAATGTGGGCCGGGTTTACATGCGGATGTGGACCGAAGCCGGCGGCTGGGAATTCAGGGATTATGAGTTCACTGTCAAATAAATATCCACGCTCTAAGAACGTGGCGCTGCTATAAGCTGTATTAGATTTAGCCCCTTATAAAGGGCCCGTTTGAATAGTTTGCTAAAAGGCACGCTGGTGTAACAACCAAACCTAATACCCCCAGAATTCTCACAAAAAAGCCCTCTAATTTTGCCATAAAATTGAGGGCTTTCGAGTCATACTAGATTCTACCCTAGAACGGAATATCATCATCAAAACTATCAAAACTGGGCTCCGGTGTACGCTGGGGCTGTTGCGCTGGCGACGGTTTTGACGCGGCTTGATGGGCAGGCGCAGATTGTTGGGGCGCACTTTGCATGGGCGCACCTTGCGCGGGTGCTTGCTGTGCGGGTGCCCCTGCACTATAACCACCACCTTGCATACCCTGCCCCTCTTGAGCACCACGGGCATCAAGCATTTGCATTTCATTGGCCACTATCTCTGTGGTGTAGCGGTCTTGACCTTGCTGATCTTGCCACTTGTTGGTGCGCAAGGCGCCTTCAATATAAACTTTACCGCCTTTTCTTAAGTATTCACCTGCTAT
Organism: uncultured Cellvibrionaceae bacterium; assembly: GCA_964480055.1. Taxonomy (GTDB): domain Bacteria; phylum Pseudomonadota; class Gammaproteobacteria; order Pseudomonadales; family Cellvibrionaceae; genus CAYZQH01. Next base: position 9,924 of record CAYZQH010000002.1, on the reverse strand, counting down.
CTCTGCAAGGCGGTTAAAAAACACCACTCTATGCCATTCGGTGCGCTCTTGAGGCTGACCGGTTTGCTTATCCTTCCAAGTTTCTGAAGTGGCGAGGCTGACCCTGCTTACTGCACTACCCGAAGGCGTATAGCGGGTTTCTGGGTCTTGCCCAATATTGCCTACCAAAATTACTTTATTCACACCGCGACTTGCCACCGCTACACCTCCAACAGAATGTCTACTTTTTGATCAACTTAATTTTATGCGTAGCTTATGCTACTCGCCCTAAATAATTGTGCAATAAAACTTTATCAAAACTCGCTTTATCAACCTTCAGGTATAACGCACCATGTTCCTGTACCCACTGCGCTTCTACTACACCCGGCACCGCCTCAATCAGGTGTAACTCTTTCACCGGGTTAACACACGGCAAAACCAAACTGCTTAGAAACTCAGGGGGCCGCATGCTCAACGCATACAACCACCAAAGTGCGCAAACCGCGGCACAAACCACAAATACCGCTTGTGCGCCCATCATCTGGTATACCCCGCCCCCGACGAAACCACCAGTGGCGGCTCCTAGAAACTGGCTGGTGGAATACACTCCCATGGCAGTACCTTTGCTACCGGCCTGTGCTTGCTTACTGATCAATGACGGCAACGTAGCCTCAAGCAAATTAAACGCAGCAAAAAACATCACCAACCCAAAAACCCAATGCCAAAGTACCGAGGCGTTCATTAACCACAGTTCGCTCATGACCACCACAGCAATTGCCCCCAAAAACACGCGCTTAAGCTTACGCTTACGTTCACTGAGGTACATAAATGGCAACATCAAAACAAATGCCCCAGCCATAATGGGTAAGTAGTACAACCAATGCTTGGCCACGGGTACGCCTTGGCTGGCCAGCATGACCGGCACCACCACAAACATGGCCGTCAATGCCATGTGAAGCGCAAATATACCTACATCCAAACGCTGTAAATCCCCGTTGCGCAGCACATCCACCAACATGCGTTTTACCGCTTTATGCTCCCCAACGTGATGCTGCACTGGGTTGGGGACAAAAAGCGTGAGAATCGCAGCCCCTGCGCACGCGAGCATTGCAGACAGCCAAAATACAGAGTCCAAGCCAAAGACACCCGCTACTGCAGGGCCAGCCACCATCGCAATAGTAAATGAAATACCAATAGAAACACCTACCACAGCCATCGCTTTGGTGCGATTCTCCTCGGAAGTAAGGTCTGATAGGAGTGCCATAACCGCGCTGGCAATGGCACCGGCCCCTTGGATTAAGCGGCCAAGAATGAGCCCCCAAATACTGTCGGAAAGCGCTGCCACCACACTGCCCAAGGCAAACAATACAAGCCCCGCCACAATAATGGGTTTGCGGCCGTACACATCAGACAACATGCCCAGTGGAATTTGAAAAACGGCCTGGGTTAAGCCATACCCACCCAACGCTACGCCAATAAGTAATGGGGTGGCCTGGTCATACTCCAAGCCAAATATAGACAACACTGGGAACACCATGAACAGACCCAGCATGCGAAACATATACAACAAAGATAGAGAAGCCACTACCCGCGGCTCTGATACAGGCCTATTAACGCTCAATTTGCACCCCAACACCCCTACCAATTTAAACGCGCAATTCTAACAGTGGCCCAGCCACTACGACAGTGCATATGTGTCAATTCTTTGGATATAGACAACAAGCCACAATCAGCACGGACCCGCGGCAACAAAACAAGCACACAGGGAGGCCCAACCAGAGCCTTGGCCATACATTCGGTGTGACTCTACTGGAGCCTGCGACCACATTCGGTTACAATTTTGCACCTAATAACGACGACACGTAAGAATAACCGCGCGTTCATCCTGTAATGCTTGCCATTACCGTCTGTATCAGCATGCGCTTTTGAGTAGCCCAAGCCGGATTGAACGGGCTGCTTGCCGGATAATAGATGTACGCCGTTCAAACCCGCGGCGCAGGAAAATAAAAAGGCAGAACTCGAGTGACAACTCAAACAACAAACCCGTCTTCACATGGCATTTTGCTCTACTCGCTAGATAACAGTTTACAAACGGGGCTTTTAGCCACATTAATAGCCGAGAAGTCCGGCCATAGCTGCAACGTAGTCAACAAGCTCGCCGCTAGTGAGGTAAACGACCAACTATTACTCATTGACTGCCAAGGCCACACCACCGATGAGCTACGCGCTCTTGTCGGCGACCTCCATCAAACCGCTGCTCCCTTAAACGCTGCGCTACTTAACGCCAAATCTAACAGTGAGCATGAAGAGCTATTAGATTGGCCATGTATTTCGGGTTTATTTTTTACAGATACCGACCAAGAGCAATTACTACACGGGCTTGAATGCTTAATCAAAGGCGAATACTGGGTTCCTCGCCGCCTGTTACACCACTTTCTAAAGAAAAATCGCCGGGCTCCGGCCGTTAAGCAACACGAAATTAAGTTAACTAAACGCGAACGCCAAATCTTAAAATTGATTAAAGATGGCGCCACCAATCATGACATTGCCGACGCTCTTGCTGTAAGTGAGCACACGGTAAAAAGCCACTTATACAACGTGTACAAGAAAATTGGCGTGCGCAACCGCTTAGAGGCCAGTAACTGGGTGCGTGACTTAGAAGACCTCTAGGTAATTAAGGCACAATCTCACGTTTACCCTTTGGGATACATACTCCTTTCGCAACATAAATCGGTTGAATATATACCCGATTCCGGTCACCGCATTGCACCACTGTTCATTTATACAGTAAACTTACCGTTTTATCCATATCGGGGTCAGTAGTTGTGGACAAAATCTTGGTGCGCGGTGCGCGCACACATAATTTAAAGAACATTGATTTAACCATCCCGCGTGACAAACTCATTGTCATTACTGGGTTGTCCGGTTCTGGTAAGTCGTCCCTCGCCTTTGACACCCTCTACGCTGAGGGGCAGCGGCGGTACGTAGAGTCCCTTTCCACCTACGCACGCCAGTTTTTATCCATGATGGAAAAACCCGACGTGGATCATGTGGAAGGGTTAAGCCCAGCCATATCCATTGAGCAGAAATCCACCTCGCACAACCCTCGCTCTACCGTAGGCACCATTACAGAAACCTACGACTACCTGCGCCTGCTATTTGCACGCGTTGGCGAGCCACGCTGCCCCATACACGGTGAACCGCTGGCGGCACAAACCATCTCAGAAATGGTTGACCAAGTACTCACCTTACCCGAAGGCAGTAAAGTGATGTTATTAGCCCCGGTTATTCGCGATAGAAAGGGCGAGCACCTACACGTAATAGAGTCATTACAGCGCGACGGTTTTGTGCGCGCACGCATAGATGGCATCGTCGTAGACTTGGACTCAACCCCTACATTAGACAAACGCAAAAAGCACTCTATTGATGTGGTGATAGACCGTTTCAAAGTACGTGAAGATATTAAGCAACGGTTAGCTGAGAGCTTTGAGACAGCGCTGAATTTATCCGAAGGTATTGCCGTAGTGGGTTTTATGGATGACCCAAGCCAAGAGCAAATATTTTCAGCAAAACATGCCTGTGCATACTGTGATTATTCATTAACGGAGTTAGAGCCACGATTATTTTCATTTAACAATCCCGCCGGTGCATGCCCAAGCTGCGACGGTTTAGGTGTAAAACAATATTTCAGTGAAGAGCGCATTGTGCTTTATCCAGACGCGGCATTGGCAGACGGCGCCATTCGTGGTTGGGACCAGCGCAACCTTTATTATTTTCATATGCTCACCTCACTGGCAGACCATTACGGGTTTGATGTTCACAAACCCTGGAAGCGGCTGGCCAAAAAACACCGTAAAGTCGTGCTGTACGGCTCGGGTGATGAAGTGATCAACTTTACTTACGCCAATGACCGTGGCGACATTTATCAGCGTAACCACACCTTCGAAGGTGTTATTCCAAACTTAGAAAGGCGCTTTCGAGACACAGAGTCCAACTCTGTACGAGAAGAGCTGGGCAAGTATTTATCTTCACAAAAATGCCCAGAGTGCGAAGGTACGCGCCTACGCAAAGATGCGCGCAATGTTTTTGTTGATAACAATACCTTACCTTTCATTACAGATTTACCCGTAGGAGAGGCCTATGAGTATTTTAAAAAGCTAAAATTTACCGGCGCCAAAGGAGCGATTGCCGATAAAATTATTAAAGAACTGCGCGATCGCTTAAAGTTTTTAGTGGATGTTGGACTTAATTATTTAACCCTCAGCCGCAGCGCAGACACCCTTTCCGGTGGAGAGGCTCAGCGCATTCGCCTTGCCAGCCAAATTGGCGCAGGCTTAGTGGGCGTCATGTATATTTTGGACGAACCTTCCATTGGCCTGCATCAAAGAGACAATGCCCGGTTGCTCGACACACTGACTCACCTACGTGATATTGGCAATACCGTCATCGTTGTTGAGCATGATGAAGATGCCATCCGCAGCGCTGACTACATCATTGATATTGGGCCCGGCGCAGGCGTGCACGGTGGTGAGGTTGTGGCAGAAGGGTCACTGACTAAAATATTACGCAACAAAAAGTCACTCACCGGCGCTTATTTGTCTGGCAAAAAGTGCATTGCTATTCCCAGCAAGCGCACCCAGGCGGCCCCCGACAAGCACCTGATTTTACAAGGTGCCACGGGCAACAACTTACAAAATATAACCCTAACCATTCCACTTGGCATACTCACTTGTATCACGGGTGTTTCTGGCTCGGGCAAGTCAACACTTATCAACCGCACACTCTACCCTCTGGCGGCTACTGCTCTTAACAACGCCACAACGCTCATCCCCGCCGCGCACGAATCTATCGACGGTTTAGAGCATTTGGACAAATGCGTAGACATAGACCAAAGCCCCATTGGGCGTACGCCACGCTCTAATCCCGCTACTTATACTGGTATTTTCACGCCTATCCGCGAGTTGTTTGCAGGGACGCAAGAAGCCCGCTCACGTGGATACAAACCAGGGCGGTTTAGCTTTAATGTTAAAGGTGGCCGATGTGAAGCATGCCAAGGTGACGGCGTAGTCAAAGTGGAGATGCACTTTTTGCCGGATGTTTTTGTACCTTGCGACACCTGTAAGGGCAAGCGATACAATAGAGAGACTCTGGATGTTCGCTACAAAGGTAAAAATATTCACGAAGTCTTAGAGCTTACGGTTGAAGACGCACGCAGCTTTTTTGACGCCGTCCCCGCCATTGCCAATAAACTACAAACCCTCATGGACGTTGGCTTAAGCTATATTCGCTTAGGGCAATCGGCCACTACGCTATCGGGCGGCGAAGCTCAACGCGTAAAACTGGCTAAAGAGCTCTCCAAACGCGATACAGGCCAAACCCTCTATATTTTAGATGAGCCCACTACCGGCCTACACTTTTATGACATTCAGCAACTGCTAAACGTGTTATATAAACTGCGTGACAGAGGGAATACCGTAGTCGTGATCGAGCACAACCTAGACGTAGTTAAAACTGCAGATTGGATTGTCGACTTAGGGCCAGAAGGCGGCAGCGGCGGAGGTGAAATCATTGCCGAAGGTACACCGGAGGCCATCTGTAAAATCAAAGCATCTCACACTGGGCGTTTCCTTAAGCCTCTACTATCAAAAGCTTAAGCGTATTCCACCACCGGTAACTCACACTTTGAGTATCACCTAAGCATAAAAAAGGCCGCTAATCAGCGGCCTCATTCTCTAACGGGTCTTTAACTCGCGGTTTTCTTCTGGGCTTCCACTGCCAAGCCGTTAATTTGATCCAAAGCCGTACTTAAGCGCTCGTCTTCATCCGTTTGCATCTTAGTTTCCACCAAGTTCCGTGCTTTATCAAACTTTCTGAACTCACAATACATCATCGCACGATAAACAATGGTATCCACTTCATCGTATTCGGCGTCATCAAACGCCTCTACCTCATCCAACTCTAAAGATGAAAGTGCCTCATGAGTGGTTAGCTCTTCTGAGTTGTACTGCGCCATTTTTTCCGCTATGGAGGCCTGAACTTCTTCGTCGCTTCTACGCGGCATGTTCTTATCAGGCAACTCTTGCGTTAAGCCCTCAAACGAATCTTCGGCCCCACCCTCTAACTCTTCAAGTAAAGATTCATCAATATCCAAATCATCAAAGCTCTCACGCAACTCGGCAATCACTCCGTCGTCACCTTCGATTTCTGCTTCAGCTTCAACTTCATCAGCCTTTTCGCCGTACCAGGCCTCTTCGCTTTCGGGCACTATTTTTTCAACAGCCTCGCCTTCACCATCGTAACGAATTTGAGTTTTTTCGCTCTTTTCGTCAGTCGCGTCGGTATTTTCAGCTTCGCTAGACAAAGAGTTAAAACGATCAGGGACCATGGGTTGAGGTTTGTCGGAAGATGCCAACGGCGGCAAATCATCCTGGGCTTTTGGACGTTCGGCTAACATTTTACGATAAAATAAGAACATAGCCGCGAACAGCGCCGTTAGAATGCCGCCCACAATAAATAAGATAGTCACTAAACGTGACCGACGCTCACTGCCTTGCTGAACAATCGCGTCAATACCTTGTGGCTCCGCTTCTAGTAACACGTCGCTCCTTTTCTCGTTAACATCAACGCCTTTAACGTTTTCACCAAGCTCGCGCATTACTTCTTGCTTACTTAGATCTTCACTCGATCCCGTGTCGTTTTGACCGCCAACCAATGCGGGGGATTCAGACTCCACGGTTTCGTACAGACCGTCCATTTCCTCAGGGGGTTTCGCCACTTCGCCCAAGCGCGCCTGTAAATCGACTATTTGATCTTGTTGCAAAGCCACCAGCTCACGCATAGTGTTGACGTATTCGGAATCTTCCAGCTTTTCTAGGCTTGCGATACGCGCCTTAAGTGTCTCATTCTCACGCCACAGGGCATCAATCAGCTCTCTAGCCTTATCGTCTAATGCGGTCTCACGTACCGTCAACAGTCCTTTGACATCTTTTGAGTCAACGGTAGCAGCGGCAGTCTCACCAGCAGGCTGCTCTGGCCGACTGGTCGCTTCAGGCTGCGACGCCGCTTGAGTTTGAGTAGAAGACGCCGCCAATGCCGGCACAGCATCAGAGCTTAGCTCTCCCTCGCTCAATGACGAAACACTGGGCATCACAAGATCTACACCCGCTTTTAAACGGTTCATATCATTGTTAATAAACGCATGTGGGTTGTTCTGGAACACCCACTGGTTCAACTCTGTGATAGACCGAGTAGAGCCTTCACGCCAGCGCTCAGATATTCTTGATAAACTGTCTCCAGAGCGAACACGGTACTGATCGGCATCAGCCGAAAGCGGCTCTTGAACTGCCTTTGGTGGGGTGTTTCTTGGTGTAGCCTTACCAGGAGAAACAACTGGGCGCGTATAGCGGGCTACTGAACGCGCTTCGGCAAGCGGTTTTGGCGCAGGCTCTTGCTCAGCCTTAACCTGAGAAGTAGGCGCCGAAATCACCGGCGCAGGGTCTAATAGAATCGGATACTCTCGGTATACCACACCAGAGGGCCAGCGAAGCTCAAGTAACACCGATAGATAGGGCTCTTTGACTGCTTCCTTAGTCGTCACTGTCACATACGGTTTAGCGGCATTCACCAAATTGACCTTCACAACGTGGGCGCCGTGGTAAACGTCAGAACCCATTTTGCTGGCTTCTGTAATGCCCACCGGGCGAACTGATAAGTAATTTGGATCCAAGCTACGATTCACGTTGACCAAATTTACCTTGGCATTTAAAGGCTGCCCAAGATAAGACTGTGCTTGAATATCGCCAAGCCCCAAAGCCAACACCACGGAAGAGAACGCGCCAAACGTCACTCCAGTTATACAGCGAATAGCGTTACGCAACCCTGCACTACGCGCGTTTGCGTGGATTAAAGAAGAAGAGGAATCTTCCAGGGTCGACTGGCACTGACCTTGAAAGCTCAGCCCCCCCTTAGTCATATGGTGGATAATACACTTCACAAAATTACCTCTTTTATTGTTGTAACCTGCCGCTAGTCTGTGCAAGAACACGCTTATTGCTGTATAAATCAATCACTTGGAACCACAGCGTGCGCGTTACATAAAATCGCCCTCGCAACCCATCAACCAGATCATATTCAACTCAAGGCTTCACATACCCCTTACGACGCCGCGCATGCAGTTTATTTGACTCTTATGAGCAATTAAACTTAGGGATTATAACCTCAAGTACTCAAAGAATAGTAAAGTCCAGGTAATTAAGCTGCTTTTTTAGAATATATATCGCTTATTTAAGGTTGCTCAGCTAAGTTGCAAGCCACACAATGGCCTCTCAAGTATTGTTATCTTTGTGAGGTACCCCGTGGAAGATGTCCTTCAAGAGCTTCGGCAGCACGCCGAAGACACCCCTGTTCCTTTAGAACTTCCAACAGAAGACGACGTACTCACTGTAGAAGAAGCCATACTTCTGCCCATCCCACGGGAGTACCGAGCATTTTTACTTCAAGCAACCAATTTAGTGTTGGGAACCCTAGAACCGTGCACTGCGGCAGACCCCTCTGCTCACACCTACTTGCCTGAAGTCACCGCCGAGCTATGGAACCGAGGCTTAGACAGGCATCTCATTCCTATTTGTGTATCCCGTAACGCAATATACACCATCGACCCTGAAGGTGTGATCAGTGAACGCGCCAACATTGAAGCTGCAGAGGGTGAGAAACAATGGGAGTCTATATGGGAGTGGGCGCTGGAAGTTTGGCTTAAATCCGCAAATTGACGCCCAACTCCGCAAACTCTCTTTAGTCGAACCACTCCCTTTCTCCTTTTATCCTAGACCGACGGCGCCGGCCAAAACAAACAAGCGTCTAAAAACGCCCATTTTTAGACGCAAACCGCCAAACCCTGCCAGACAACAGCTTCAAACCCTTCGCATTTATGGCCTCTGACTATCAATCAAGCCGAAGTCAGACCGAGTTTTCATAAGCCTGGAGAATCGGCCAAATAACTGCTGTATTTACTGGGTAGGTGTTACCCAATACCAGTGCGACTCAAACTCATGGAGCTCACGTGAAACGTATTTCAACAATTTGCTGCCGTCTTGCAGCGGGCATGCTGTGCCTTGCAACCGGTATGGCGCAAGCAAACACTGTAGTTTTGAACCCAGGGGCAACCTTAACTACCGGGCCCTCACCCAATCATCACACCATTTTTGCCGCCCATCACAACCCTGCAAATGCGAGTTTTGCAGTACGGGAAGGAGAAAACTTTAGATTTAACTTCCTTCCAACAATAAGTACCGGATACGAATTAGGGGATGTATCCAATTTTGCCGATGAGATAAATGACTTGATCGACTTACTCGAAGACCCGTCAATCGGTGACGACAGTATCCAAGAAACCCTAGACCGTTTCAACACTGTACTTAAGGAAGCAGGAGAAAACGGGTACCTACAGGTGAACAGCGGCGTGGTCATGCCGCTCTTGCCTTTTTACTGGAAACCGCACTTTTTCTCAGGAACCGTATTTTTTGAATTTGATGTCAACACTCAAATGCACCTAAGCCTACTTGACGATGAACTCACATACGATAACCAAAAAGAAACATTCGATACAGACTCCGCAGGATATCTAAAAAGTGGCATTCAAAAACGACTTGCCCTGGGCTACAGCAAAGAGTTGTTTAATCGCAATAAATTCTCGGCCTATGGTGGGCGACTCTACGGTGGAGTGAAATTAAACCTAATAAGCCTAGAGCTTAGTAAACAAGTCATGGTTCTTCGTAACTTAGATGGAAAAGACATTGAAGATGTCATCGAAGACGAATACGAAAACAATTTAGAAACCACCGTCAATGCCGCGATTGACCTTGGTTTATTATGGGTAGCCGACAAATATCAAGTGGGCGTCACTGCCACCAACATTAACTCCCCCGAATTTGACTACGGCCCAATTGG
>CAYZQH010000001.1:0-37026 GCA_964480055.1 uncultured Cellvibrionaceae bacterium | reverse complement strand
ATATTGAACAAAACTGGCAAACACTCATTAACTTAGGCGCTAATCATTTTAACAATGGCGGCTTATTTTTAGAGAAATTTATAGAGTCGGCGCGTCACATTGAAGTGCAAGTTTTTGGCGATGGTAACGGTGGAATCTTAATCTTGGGCGATAGAGATTGCTCTAGTCAACGCCGTCACCAAAAAGTGATAGAGGAAGCACCTGCACCCAATATTCCCAATGTAGTCAGAGCCGAGCTTCACTCAGTAGCAAAAACGTTAACCGCCGCAGTGAATTATCGCAATGCGGGCACGGTGGAGTTTATTTACAACCAGCAAAGTGATGACTTTTATTTTTTAGAAGTGAACACCCGGTTGCAAGTGGAACATGGCGTTACAGAACTTATTTATGATGTGGATCTGGTTGCTTGGATGGTGCAGTTAGCTGCCAAGGTATTGCCACCACTCACAGAGCTAGAAAAAACCCTAAAACCCAGCGGACATGCAATACAGGCTCGTATTTACGCAGAAAACCCCAATAAAAATTTTCAGCCGTGTACCGGGTTACTGACAGCCGTACAATGGCCGAAGGCCGCTGGGCTGCGCATTGACCATTGGATAAATGCTGGGACAGAAATTAGCGCCTTTTATGACCCTATGTTAGCGAAGGTGATGGCACAGGCGTCTAATAGAGATGAAGCCATTATCAAGCTGTTAAATGCTGTAGAGCAATGTCAATTGCAAGGGGTAATGACCAATTGCGAGTATGTGTGCTCAGTATTGCAAGATAAGCACTTCATTGGTGGAGCAATGACCACGCGGTACCTGTCGGCTGTGCAATATCCATCTAACTCTTTTGAGGTTTTAGACGCAGGTACACAAACCACAGTGCAAGATTATCCCGGTAGAGTGGGGTATTGGGATGTGGGCGTGCCGCCGTCGGGGCCATTTGACTCGCGTGCGTTTCGCATGGGTAATGCCTTGCTGGGCAATGCATCAGAAGCTGCGGGTTTAGAGTGCGCTTTAAATGGACCAACCATAAAATTTAATTGCGAACAAACTCTGGTGTTAACCGGCGCTGAATTTGAAGTGCACCTAGATCAGAATACGGTTTCGTTCTACCAACCCTTTACCGTTAAAGCCGGGCAAGTACTTTCTGTGGGGAAGGTAAAAGCCGCTGGTGCTCGATGCTACTTATTATTTGCCGGTGGCTTGCCTGTAGTGCCGTATTTAGGCGCTGCCGCTACGTTTACCTTGGGGCAATTTGGCGGTCTAACAGGACGGGCATTGCAAGTGGGAGATAGTGTTCCGCTGAGTAATCACATCAATAACAGCCTACAAACGTTGCCTCTGGATTTACGCCCGGTGGTAACGCATCAGTGGACGCTGCAAGTGATTATGGGGCCGCATGGCGCCCCGGATTTTTTTACGCCAGAAGATATTGAGTCATTATTAACGGCTGAATGGAAAGTGCACTACAACAGCTCACGCACAGGGGTTCGATTAATTGGACCAAAACCACAGTGGGCAAGAACCGATGGTGGAGAAGCAGGGCTTCACCCTTCCAATATTCACGATAATGCCTACGCCATTGGGGCGGTAGATTTTACCGGGGATATGCCGGTGATATTAGGGCCAGACGGACCATCTCTTGGGGGCTTTGTGTGCCCAGTGACGGTAATCAGTGCGGATTTATGGAAGCTGGGGCAATTGGCCGCCGGCGACAGTATTCGTTTTGTGGTGGTGGCGTCAGAGCAAGCGGTGGCCACTTGGCAAAATACGAACGCCAATATTCTGGGGGTAATACCGCCGTGTGATGGTATTGAAATAAGTAAACTTCCCTCTGGGGTCATTCACGCGGTAGAAAAAAGCGATACTCAATCCGTTGGGGTGATCTATCGCAGGCAGGGCGATCAAAATATTTTGGTAGAGTATGGGCCTCTAGAGTTAGATATTCGCATTCGTTTTCAAGTACATGCGTTACTCCTGTGGCTAGAAGCACAAAAGAAAAGCAATGATCATTGGCATACCAGCCTGGTGGATCTAACCCCTGGCGTGCGCTCTTTGCAAGTGCATTTTGATCCGCTGCGGGTCAGTGAAGCGGACGTCATCGATTTATTATTAGCTGCTGAGTCCGCCTTAAGTCATACCCCGAATGTGACTGTACCGTCGCGTATTGTGCGTTTGCCGTTAAGCTGGAACGATGAAGCGTGCGTGCAGGCGGTAAACAAATATATGCAGTCGGTGCGTAAAGACGCACCCTGGTGCCCAGATAATATTGAGTTTATTCGACGTATCAATGGTTTAAATACTGTAGAGAGCGTTAAAAAAATAGTTTTTGATGCGCGTTATGTGGTGCTTGGGTTAGGGGATGTATATTTGGGCGCGCCGGTTGCTACGCCACTAGACCCGCGTCATAGATTGGTGACCACAAAGTACAACCCCGCTAGAACGTGGACGGCCGAGAACTCTGTGGGCATTGGTGGGTCATATCTATGTGTATACGGAATGGAAGGGCCGGGTGGGTATCAATTTATTGGCCGCACCATTCAAATGTGGAACCGGTATCATCAAACCCAGGCGTTTGAAAAACCTTGGTTACTTCGGTTTTTTGATCAAATCCAATTTTATGAAGTCAGTGCGCAAGAGCTAAAGCAACTTCGTCAAAAATTTCCTTCAGGCCAAGTGCCATTACAAATAGAGCAAACTGAATTTTGCCTAACCGATTACGAGACGTTTTTAAACGCAAATGAGGACAGTATTTCCAACTTTGTTAAAAAACGTAACACGGCTTTTGAGCAAGAGCTGCAATTTTGGAAAGATTCGGGGCAGTTACATTTTGAAGCTATGGATGAGCCTTCGAATACACAAGAAGGCACCGCTTTGCTTGCTAATGAGCAAGCGCTGTTCAGTCCTGTTTCGGGCAGTGTTTGGCAGTGGAATGTAAAAGAGGGACAAATGATAAAAGCCGGAGACACTATTTGTATTCTAGAATCTATGAAAATGGAAATAGATGTGCCTTCGTCAGCCACGGGTATCGTTAAACGAATTGTGCGGTCACCCGGGCAAGCGGTGTCGGCAAATCAAGTTCTGGCGATCATCACATCCGAATAGAGTATCTCGTTCTGTCATTTGTCCATTATTGCAAAAATTGAGTAAAAACTATGAACTGGCAATCGCTTGATATCAGTATCTCTGGCTTACAGAAACATTATCAAAATAAGGATTTCACCCCCACTCAATTAATTGAGTATTTATATACGCAAATAGATAAAAGCGACAACCCTGCGTGGATTTATCGTTTGAAGTCTCACGAACTGGCAGCTTTTATTAAAGAGCTTCCTAGTATTCCAAATGCATCATTGCCGCTCTACGGCGTACCGTTTGCCATTAAAGATAATATTGACCTTAAAGATGTACCAACTACCGCAGGATGCCCGGGTTTTAGCTATATGCCTACAACCAGCGCGGAAGTGGTGAAGCATCTTATTGCTGCTGGCGCCATTCCCCTAGGTAAAACCAATCTGGACCAATTTGCCACTGGGCTTGTGGGTGTGCGTTCACCCTATGGGGTTTGTAAAAATGTATTTAATCCGAATGTTATTTCCGGTGGCTCTAGCTCAGGCAGTGCGGTTGCGGTTGCCAATGGGTGGGTGAGCTTTTCTTTGGGTACAGATACCGCAGGCTCAGGTCGAGTGCCTGCGTCACTGAATCATATTGTGGGTTTAAAACCGAGCCGAGGGCTGCTCAGTATGAGCGGCGTGGTACCAGCGTGCAGAAGTTTAGATAGCGTCAGCATTTTTGCGTTGAATACCGATGACGCCAATACCGTGTTAGATGTGGCTGCGCAATTTGATTCGTCAGACGCCTATTCTCGCCAGGCGCCTTATCGCAATAAAATGCGATATTATTGCGAACAAGCAGATGGATTAACATTCGGGGTTCCCAGTGTTTCTACACTAGAGTTTTTTGGTGATAGTGCAGCCCAGAGTCTATTTGAGCAGGCCGTGCAATCGTTAACTGACCAAGGCATCCACTGTATAGAAATTGATTTTTCCCCATTTATTAAGGCCGCAAAGCTCCTTTACGAGGGCCCCTGGGTAACAGAGCGCTATTTAGCGACGCAATCTCTCATTGAAAGTCAACCTGAAGCCATGCTTCCTGTCATTAAAAAAATTATTGACGGTGGTAAAAATCTTACGGCTCAAGCGGCTTTTTCTGCTCAATATCAGCTGCAGGAGTATGCGCTGGCAGCCAAACAAATACTTAACGCAGTGGATGTAATCATTACACCCACTAACGGTACTACGTATACCATTGCCGAGGTGGAGGCAGACCCCATCACGCTTAATTCTAATCTGGGGTACTACACAAATTTTATGAATTTGTTGGATTACTCTGCGCTGGCTATACCCTACAAACACCTACCCAACGGGGCAGGGTTTGGCGTGACGGTATTTTCCCACGCTATGGAGGATAAAAAATTACTCAGCATTGGGGCACGATTACACAATATTTGGCAGCAAACCATGGGCGCGCACTGGAGGCACCAGGTGCAAGGTATAAAAAATACACTGGTGCCATATACACACATTGATGTGGTGGTGTGCGGTGCGCATTTACAGGGCATGCCGCTTAACTGGCAGCTTACTGAGCGCGGTGGTGTGCTCGTCGAAGCAACCACAACTGCCCCGCTGTATGAATTATTTGCACTGCCTGGTGGCCCACCAGAACGCCCGGGGTTGAGGCGAGTTCGAGAACAGGGCGTATCTATTGACGTGGAGGTGTGGCGCCTTTCTGTAGAGACTTTTGGGTCTTTTGTCAGTGAGATCCCCACCCCTTTGGGGATTGGTAAAATAGAGTTGGCAAGTGGCCAATGGGTGAGCGGGTTTATTTGCGAACCCTACGCGTTGGCGCATGCCACCAATATCAGTGAGTTGGGTGGGTGGCGCGCGTATTGTCAGCAGCAGTAAGGCACGCGAACTTATATTTGTGGGGTGCCGGGCACCTACATCCCTATTTTAATTTTTCGTACTGCTGCTTGCAGACGTAAATGATTGGCCACGCGTGCTAATAAATCATTTTTATTAACAGGTTTGGTTAGATAGTCGTTCCCGCCCACTTCAAAACACTGCTTCAAATCTTCGTCGCCGGTTTTTGCGGTTAAGAATAAAATGGGTAAATCTTGTATTTCGTAGGTTTTGCGGATAACTTTGCAAGCTTCATAACCGGTCATATGCGGCATCATAACGTCCAATATAATAAGGTCTATATTGGGGTGATCTTGTAATGCTTGGATGGCCTCTGACCCACCAGTGGCTTCGATCAGATTGTATTTATGCAAACTGAGTATGCCGTGCAGTACTATACGGTTTATGCTGTCGTCGTCGACAATTAAAATGGTTTGGTCTTTTGCGTTTCTGGGCGCCTCAGAAATGGGTACGCTCTGCTCTAGGTTGCCCTGAAAATTGGCTGATTTGAGGTGTGGGGTAGTACTACTGACCTTTGGCACTGCGCGCAGTTTTACCGCATTCTCATCCGCTGCCGGTAAGGTAAATACAAATTTAGCGCCATGCCCATAATCGCTTTCAACCCATATTTTTCCGCCGTGTAGCTCCACCAGTTGTTTGGTTATTGCAAGGCCAAGCCCGGTGCCGTCATATTCGCGCGCGTCGTTTTGATGGACTTGGTTAAAGACTTCAAAAATTTCTTGTTGCTTTTGGGTTTCGATACCCACACCCGTGTCATCGACATAGATGTAAGCTCTTCGATTTTCTATTCTAAGATCTACACGCACATGCCCAGCTTTGGTGTATTTAATGCCGTTGCCAATAAGGTTGATAAGAATTTGCTGCAGGCGATTTTCATCTGCTTCAACATACGGAGCCAAATGCTTAATGTCATTAATTAATTTTAGCTCTTTTCCTCGGGTTAATGGTTCCAATAGCACAAATACGTTTTCAACCAGTGCGTAGAGGTCCACCGGGTGAGCATTAAGATCCAGGTTGTCATTCGCAAGTTTTGAGTAGTCCAGAATGTCATTGATCAGTGTGGCAAGGCGCTTGCCACTGGTTATGATGAGTTGTAGGTTACGGTCAGTAAACGGATCGCGGGTGACCTTTCGGTCTTTTAGGCTCTCTGCAATACCAATGATGCCATTGAGGGGTGTGCGCAGTTCATGAGACGTGTTAGCCAAAAACGCGTCCTTCATGACATTCAATGCGCGCAACTTTCTATTGACCGACTGCTCTCCACGAAGTTGTACCTGCTTGAGCTTAAGATGAGCCACAAAGCCTATTAGTCCTCCTAATAATAAGATATAGAGCGTGTAGGCCCACCACGTCTTCCATGGTGGTGGTGCTATGGTGATGTATAAATTACTGACTTTGGGGCTCCAACCAGACAATGTGCCTGCCTTAATACTAAAAACATATTTACCGGGGCTTAGGTTGGTATATGTGACGAAATTTTTGTTCTTAACTTTTACCCAAGTTTTATTAAACCCCGCAAGGCGATACGCGTAGCGTCGGTTTTCGCCACTCCTGTGATCCAAAGAGGAGAACTGTAGTGTGAATACATTATCTATATGGGACAGGTCTAAATATTGTTTTCCGTGAGTAGTGTGTATTGATGGCGTGGGTACGTCGAGTGAATTTGAAGGTTTTGTCGGTACATCTACCCCGGTAAAAAAAACCGAGGCATCAGCTTTATATTGCGCCACCTTCGTGGGGTCGAAAATACTAATACCATCGGCGCTGCCCAAAAATATTTTACCATCTGGTGCTTTATAGGTGGCTGGGCGGTACAAGTTGTCGCTGATTAACCCATGCGAGCGATTAAACACCGTAAGTTTGTATGTGCTTGTGTCTATTTTTACCGCGCCGTTGGTGGTGGTGGCCCAAATAAACCCGTTGTCGTCTTCAATAAACCCAGTCACATAGGATGATGGTAAACCATCAGAAGGTTGGATGTGTTTAAAGCGTTTGGTTTCAAAGTCATACACATATAACCCGGACTCCTGCGTGCCTACCCATATGCGTTGTTGTGAATCCTGGTACAGCGCGCGAATACGCTCGCTGTCGACCGTGCTAGAGTCATTGGGTATGCGGGGAAAGTTATAAAAAGTTCGGTCGTCTGGGTTGAATCGGTTTAAACCGGCAGTGGTACCAATCCATATATGCCCTTTGTGGTCTTCTAACATTGTCCAGATGTGGTTGTGGTCAATGGAGTTTGTGTCCGCAGTGTGCTTGAAGTGTTCAAACGTGTCAGTGTCTGGGTGATATAGCGCCAAGCCAGAGCCTTCCGTACCTATCCAAAGACGGCCTTTTTTATCGTTGACCAGCCCCCAAATAAAAGCGTTTTCTATGCTTCCGAGTTTACCCGTGGGGAAGTAGTGGTAAAACCGGCGTGAGGTTTTATCAAAGCGATGTAAGCCTCCAGACCATGTGCCCACCCAAATGTTTTTATTTTTATCTTCGGACAAAGAAACAATGGCGTCGGTTTTTAATGAGTGTGAAAATCCAGGCTCAGATATATCTCGATAAAATTTATTCTTGGCCACATCAAAGCGGTTGAGGCCGCTTTCAGTACCTACCCATAGGTCGCCGTCACTGTCTTCTAAAAAGCACAAAATAGCACTGTGACTCAAACTAAATGGATTGTCAGGCTCGTGCTCAAAATTTTTAAAAGCGGCAGCGGTGCGATTAAAATAATTTAAACCCGATGGAAATGTTCCTACCCATAGATCACCGTGTTTGTCCTCGACAATATCTCGGGTTTGATTTGAGGTAAGAGTTTTGGTGTCGTAGGCGTTGTGTTTGTAGTGAGTAAAGTGGCCGGTTTGCTCATCATAAAGAGAAAGTCCACCGTGATCAGTGGCCACCCAAATCAAGTTTTGCGAATCTTCAAATACATCACGAACATAATTGTGGCTTAATGTATCTGGGTTACTGGGGTTATTTTTAAATTGAACGAACTCTTGTTGGTCAGGGTCTAGGCGACTGATTCCTGCGCTTTTTGTTCCTACCCATACGCGCTTTTTGTGGTCGAGCATAATACGAGTTACGTGGTCACCGCCGATGGAACCTGAGTGCTGAGGGTCATGCTGATAAAACCTAAAACGGTTTGAAACGCGATTAAAAAAGGCCAGCCCGGCGCCATGTGTGCCCACCCATATGTTGTTTTGGCTGTCTATGGCCAGCGACACAACGGGCGCAAGGATGTTTTCAGGCAAATCAAAATGTTTAAAGAGCTGGCGTTTTACGTCGTAAATGCTGATGCCATTGGGGCGGGCCAAAATAATTTGGTTGGTGTTGTCTACCGCAATGGATGCAATACGGTTGTAATGACTAAGCGCTTCATCGGTAAAGGGTTGAATTTGATAAAAACGGTCTTCCTTTTCAGACAGCCAACTTAGTCCTCGCTCTGTGGCTACCCATAATGTTCCGTCGGGACTTAAAGTGATGTCATTGATGTAGGTTGTGTCGACTTGTGCGTCGCCTCCACTGGCGGAGTAGCGCTTTATGCGCTCCCCATCAAAACGTGCTAAGCCATATTCCGCACCAATCCACAAAAATCCGTGGCGGTCTTGCGCCATGGAAACAATGGCGCCTACATCATTTTCGTTATTGTCGTCGGATAATAGTAGGCGCTCGAAGTTGACGATGGGTGCGCAATAAGCGGTAGTATTTAGGAGCGTCAATAAGACACAGCCAATTAAGACGCAGATAAACCTATGGTTTTTTTTTATGTAGAGAGCTGTTGTAAAGCGCTGTGACATGAGTGCAAAGTCTTTTAAGCGGTGTTTACGCTCCCTATGGGGGCGTGCGTGTTAGTGCTTACATTTACGAGGTTTTGCGAAATTTAACGGTAAAAGCTAATTCACTTTAGCCAGCAGTAGCAGTGCAACAAAAGCCTTAGCGCGTTATAGCTGCACGAGTGTTTTGTCAAAGTATAGGCATAAAAAACCTAAGCCGTGCTGTATCTTCAGCGGGATTTAAAAACTTGTTAAACAGTATTTTTAGTAGGGACTTTTTGAGTTAGCGAGCTGGGTGTAACCTCAAATAACTGGGGCGAATAAAAACTTTGGGAAGTGCGTTGCAGCGGCTGGGGCGGCCGAATTATTCAGTGCAAACCTGGTGTTATAAAAATGAAGATGGCAGAACCAAACGGTCTTAAAGTTTTGCTTACTCCCGACGAGTAACGCCCACCGATCGTTCATATTTTGTACACTTTAGATGTAAGCGTAAACCCTACTTTTTGGGCCCCAACAAACTCGTGTTGGGTGACGTATGTGTGTAGAGGTGATCAGATGTTAGTTAATTCCGTGTTAAATGAAGGCGTTGCTGGTATGCAGCAAAGCCAGAAAAAAATGCTTCAGGCTGCACAAGACATAGTACGTGCTGGCCAGCCACAGGATCGCTCTGAGCTTAACCCCAACCCCACAGGAGCCACCCCCTTAACGGATGCCGGTGCAGCCGTGCCCGATCTTCCGGCCGTTGGCGCGGTAGAAGCTAACTCATCGCTGCAAGAAGACAGTGCGGGGTATGGCAGCCAATACGGCGATGTGGCCGAGCCTCTTATAGAACAACGGCGCCAGCAATTGCTGTTCAGTGCGTCGGCCAACGTCGTACAAGTAGCCAATGACACATTGGGTACATTAATTGATGATTTATCTTAAGCGCATCTCTAGAGGTGTGCGTAGTTTTGGTTTGCGGCAAATAGATTCAGGGCGTCCATTTTGTAGTGTCGACTCATGAATATTACCCATTCTGCCCCACAATTTACCTTGCACCCGGTGCCGTTAGTACCTGCTGGTTATCAGGCGGCTGCGGCAAGTGATCGAGTACATGATGTGATTCGCCCCGTTGGGGGCATCACCTCTGACGATGGTGTTCAATTGCACTCGCGCCAGGCGCGTGCTGGTGTATCGGAACAACCTTCTAACCTCGCGTCAAAGGCTCCTAATGAGAGTGGCATAGACGCCAATGCGAATTCCAACGGCAGTGACATTGAGGGCAGTAGTCATGAATCGCAAATTCAAAAGCAAGGTCAAGCAAAAAAAGCTGCGCAAGAACGACAAGCGTTGTTGGACAAACAAGAGATTCAAGAGCTTGCTGCTAGAGACCGAGAGGTTCGAGCTCATGAGCAAGCCCACATGGCCGTTGGTGGCCAGTACGCAGGTGCAGCCTCCTACACATACGAACGTGGCCCTAACGGGGTAAATTATGCGGTTGGCGGAGAGGTGCCGATTAGTACGGGTGAAGAGTCTACGCCAGAGCTAACTCTGCGTAAGGCGCAAATTGTTCGCCGTGCGGCGTTGGCTCCGGCCGAGCCCTCTCCTGCAGATAGGCAAGTAGCTGCAGCTGCAACGCGCCTAGAGGCGCAGGCTCGTCAAGAAATAGCCCAAATACAACAGCGCGAAGCCAACGAAGAAGATGAAAAGCGCGCAAGCTTGCAAAGAGAAAGTCGCGTATCAGACAGCCGAGAAGATACTCCAGGCGCATCATCGGAGGAAGAATTGGCAATTTCAGTTGCTTCCCCGCAAGCGCTAAATACGAGAGTTCGCGCCTATCAACTGCCCAGCGCTGCCAACCAAATTGCCTCTGGCGGTCAGGTCAGTCAGTTTGCTTGAGCCTTATCTGATGGCGCCATTTTTACTTCGTCTTTTACCAATCACTTAGATAACCCGCTCCCGTTAAGACTCGTATTTTCGGGTGGTGCACACCTAAAAAACCTGTAGACGTTAAAATTGTGGCCACCTTCGCCCAGCGGCGAAACCGCGCAATTTATTATGTTTGGCTCTAATTTATCTGTCGATAGGCATTTGCCCGATTCTCAAGCTAAAATTGTTGCATGTGCACCATGTGTTCGCGCACTGGCGGCTCATGCCTCTATACACCTATACGGAGCGTCTTAATGGCCGACTATAAAGCCCCTTTACAAGATATTTACTTCACGCTGTATCACGCTCTATCCATGCCGGAGTTTTGGCAAGGTCTACCGGCATTTAGTGGTGTGGACGAAGGCACCGCTAGGGCGGTGCTAGAAGAGGCCGCAAAACTGTGTGAGCAAGAAATAGCCCCATTAAACCGCGAGGCAGATGAGCAAGGCTGCCAGTGGAGAGATGGTGAGGTATTCACGCCGCAAGGATTTAAGTCTGCTTACCAAACCTTGTGTGAGGGTGGTTGGGTGGGGCTAAGTGGCAACCCAGATTATGAAGGCATGGGCATGCCCAAGTCTCTGGCTTCTGCGGTAGAGGAGATGATCCAAGGCGCGTGCATGTCATTTGGTTTGGCGCCTATGCTTACCGCTGGCGCGTGCTTGGCTATTAATGCTCATGCAAGTGATGCACTAAAAAGCCTGTATTTACCTAAGATGTATTCTGGTCAATGGTCTGGCGCTATGGATTTAACCGAGCCGCATGCAGGCACAGACTTGGGATTGATTCGCACCAAAGCACAACCCAAAGACGATGGAAGCTACGCCATAACGGGGACGAAAATTTTTATTACCTGGGGTGAGCACGATATGGCAGAAAATATTGTGCACCTGGTTTTGGCAAAGTTACCAGGTGCGCCGGCCGGCTCCAGGGGTATCTCCTTATTTTTGGTGCCCAAGTTTATACCAGACGAGCAAGGCGTACCGGGTAAACGTAACGCGTTAAGTTGTGGTGCATTAGAAAAGAAAATGGGCATAAAAGCATCAGCCACCTGCGTAATGAACTTTGATGGCGCCGCAGGTTGGCTAGTAGGTGAGCCCAATCAAGGTTTGGCGGCAATGTTTACCATGATGAACTACGAGCGTTTGGTGGTGGGGATTCAGGCCATCGGTGCCTCAGAGGCTTCGTATCAAACGGCTAGGCAGTACGCGCTAGAGCGCTTACAAGGGCGGGCCCCTCTGGGTACGCAAAACCCAAATCAACCGGCGGACCCGATTGTTGTTCACCCGGATGTACGCCGCATGTTATTAACCATGAAAGCACTCAACGAAGGCAGCCGTGCTTTTTACCTCTATGTGGCCAAATGGCTGGATGCGGCAAAGTACGGTGAAGACGAAGCGCTTGTGTTGCAGGCCCGTCAACTAGTGGCGTTGCTTACGCCCGTTGCCAAGGCCTATATTACCGATGTGGCCTTTGAGGTGGCGGTGCATGGACAACAGGTGCTCGGTGGCCACGGTTATATTCGCGAATGGGGGCAAGAGCAATTGGTGCGGGATATTCGCATCACTCAAATTTATGAGGGCACCAATGGCGTTCAAGCCATGGATTTAGTTGGGCGTAAAACCGTTGCTTGCGACGGCGCCATGCTGAAGGTCTTTGTGGCGGAAATAGACACCTATTGCCAAGCCCATCGCGCAGTCATTGAGGGCTTGGCTTTGTTAGAGCCTTTGACGCAGGCGGTGACGCAACTAGAGCAGGCAACTGCGTATATCCTTAAAAGTGCGCCAGATGACGCTAATTTGCCAGGTGCCGTAGCGGTAGATTACTTACATTTACTCGGTGGTGTGGCTTATGCTTATATGTGGGTGCGTATGGCGTGTGCAGCAAAGTCACAAGCCGATTCAGAATTTACTCGCAGTAAAATAAAAACAGCACACTTTTATTTTCAACATTTGTTGTCCAAAAATGATTGGTTAACACGTAAAATTACTTCGGGGGCAACAGCTTTGTCGGCTTTTGAAGCTGAAGAGTTGTAAAGTGCGGGTAGCGGGTTAGATCACCCGCTTAATAATAGGGGGGCAGTATCAATGCCACTGGTTTATTGATAGCTGATCACATCATCAAAGGATTCATCTTCTCTGTCTGCCAAAAAATCACTGGGAATACTGTCACTTTCAGAGTTCTTGACCAATAGCTCTAAGTATTTTGCGAAGCTAGGCGCGTACTTTTCTGCTTTAGGGGATTTTTGTCTAAAATCCACTCGATACACAGCCGGGTCATGTGAGTCATTACAAACAAAAAAGTCAAAAGTTGAATCAAAGCTGCCTACAATAAATGCCTTAGCTGGTAGGCGAAAGGCAATGCCTTGCTCTATGCACAGATCGTACATTTCTCTAATTTCTTTTAAATCGTCGTAATAAATAGCAAGCCAAGGTAATAAAAACCCCGCAGAGCGACCAAACTGCCTTAAATATTGGCGATAGGTTTCTGGTAGTGCAACGTTAAAATGGGCTTCTAGGCTTTGAATGTCCCGTTCGTTCACGCCAACTAAATCGACTTGCGTGGCAATGCCCTTGGCGGCCATAAGGCGAATCACCTTCTTTATTGCCATTACCGTATATTCTTCTTTATTTGAAATGTTCGAATCCACCAGATATTGACTCATTAAATAACGTGAGATGTAATTTTTTTTGCTTGTTTTATGAAATAGAGGCAGTCAACAAGAATGCGTACTAAGCACGTACCGTGCGCCCAGCAGGCGGCACCAGTGTATGTATCAAATATAGAACGAATGAACAGTAAATGTTGTGCTTGAAGTACCATTGAGCTGTTAACAGAACCAAAAAGTTACATTGAGTATTGCAGCTTTATTGATAAGTTCAAATAAAGCAGGTCATTTTGGATAGCGGAGAACAGCAAAACCCCCAGAGTGGTTGTATTGTAGGCGATTCATGTGTTTAAAAAAATGTCACCGGTCGATTGGCGTTAAACCGAAATATTAAATAATACGAATGTGTTTTTTTTGTAAAAAAAACCGACGAGCAGAGGGTGTATTGGGCTTGATTAATCCGGCATTAAAGCTTTTGGATGATTTCCTACACATTGGGGGGAAGCCTTGCCGTTGTGAATTTTTTGGCAGATCGGTACTCTAAAGCCAGTCCAGAGTCTGTTGAGTGTATTTTCAGTGGCTGGCCACTGCTTAGTGTTGGTACTTCAACCCCGGGGTTCCCCCTTAAGATGGATATTGTATCTGGAATAAAACTGATTTTTAATTCCCGCGAAATGGCGGGCTTAAATTAGAATTACCGTTGGGAATGAGAGTAAGACATGGTGCGTCACCGAATAATACTGTGTAGTCTTTTTTTTGTTGTGTTGGCTGCGTGTAATGGCCGCAAGCCTGCACCAGCTAGAACCGAGCCCCAGGTTTCTCAAGCGTCACTGCTTAGTGCCTCATCGGCAAAGAGCGAGTCGCTACCTGGGGGGCACAGTAATCCCGCGGAGTTTGTGGGCTTGATTGGTGCTGAGGCTTTTGTACCCGATGGTGCATACAGCAAAGTGTTGGCAGATTGTGTCATCGTAACCGCACCACAGTATTCGTGCGTATTAAGTACTCTGCCGTTTATTGGCTTTGAGGCCACCTCTCCCAGTGTGGATTTGATCATGTCGCGCGTGGTGGTCAGCCACCAGTGGATGGGGCTGCGCTTTGAGCAGGCGTTGCGCAAGATGCCTGCGGATTTGCTGTTGTTGTTTCGGTCTGTCACCGCAATTGTCATCGCCGATGACATTCGCCCCTCTCAATTTAGCACCGTAACGGGCGCTATCTACCTGGACCCAGAGCTGCTTTGGCATAACGTAGAAGAAAAAGCCATTTTTAGGGCGTCTGCATCTGCCGAGACGTTAAGTGCGGCGCAGTTACCTTTGCAATTTCGCAGCTGGTCGCGCTATGTAAAAAATAATGAGCCTGCCTACCGCGTATACTCGTCACTCGACGACTCTGAACGTGCCACAGAGGATATAATCGTACCCTTGGCGTCTCTGCTATTTCATGAGCTGGCTCATGCCAATGACTTCTTCCCACCCAATGCAATTGAGAGTTTATCATCGTCGCTCAGCGTGTATGAGGCAGCAGGGCAAATGGTGGGTCACCGGGCATCTGACTTTTTACAGGCTCAATCGCCACTTTACGCCCCTGAATTAACACATTTTGCCCAGGTAACGTATTTGCGTGCAGGCAACTATTCTGAAACGGAGCTTGAGGCTACAGCAGATAGCTTTGCTGAAGGGTTTGACCTACACGCAGCCAATGACGACTACGCCTTTGCCAGTAAATTTGAAGATGTGGCCATGCTATTTGAAGAGGCCATGATGCGATATCACTTTGGCGTAGACCGGGATGTGGGCTATGTTGCTGTACCAAAAGGTACTGCCGCCCGGGCCCCGGAGTGCAACCAGTTTTTGTTGGCGTGGGGGATGCGCAATCGGGGGGCTCGGGTGGATATTAAGCCAAGAATGCAACTGGTTGTGGATAGGTTGTTGCCCGGTAACCAGTGGCCTGCGTTTTTTGCCTCCTGGGCCGAGCCAATAGAGCTAACCCCTAGCCAGGGGTGGTGTGAGTCCATTAGGGTGCCGGAAAGCGCCGTGCCCAAGTTCCTGCATGGGCCTGGCTCGTTACCAGCGTCTGACGCCCTGGTGTTTTAGCCGCCGAGCAATGCGTGAACACCTGGCCCCAGTGGGATTTTTAACGTAATCCAAATGGCCAGAAGTATGCCCCAACCAATCAAAAATGTTATCGAATAAGGCAGCATTGTGGCAATGAGCGTCCCCATCCCCAAGTCTTTTTCATACCGCTGTGCATAGGCCACAACCACCCCAAAATAGGGCATTAGGGGTGTGATGATATTGGTACTGCTATCACCAATGCGGTAAGCCATTTGCGTGGCCTCTGGAGAAATTCCTGTCAGTAGGAGCATGGGTACAAAAATAGGCGCTATTAATGCCCATTTAGCGGAGGCGCTGCCTATGAATAAATTGATAAATGCGGCAAGGAGTATAAAGCCAATCAGTAGCAGTACTGGCGGCAGTGCCAGCGCTTTCAGACCTGCGGCACCACTGATGGCAATGATGCTTCCAAGTTGGCTCCACGCAAAATAATTCACAAACTGCGCGGCAAAAAACATCAACACTAGGTAGCTGGCCATCAGTGCCATATGTTGCTCCATACCTTCAATGCAGTCGCTCACCTTATGATATTTGCCGCTTAATCGGCCGTATATAACCCCACAGAGCGAAGCATAGAGCGCAATAATGGTGACAATACCTTGAATAAATGGAGACTTTAAAACACTATGAGTTTCAGGGTCGCGTAAAATGCCCTGTTCAGGAATCAACCCCGCCAGCAGAAGTGCCGCAAACCCTAGCGTAAACCAGCCTACCGCCCATAAGCCGCGTTTTTGCGCGCCGGTGAGTGCCGGTGGCTCTGTGGTTTGAGCCGGTTGGTTATGTTTAGGGTTAGGCAGTTGTTTGGCAACAATACGCTCCGTAACCCAGGTGCCCAGCGCTGCAATGAGGAAGGTAGAGGCAATGATAAAGAAGTAATTCCCTGCGGCGTTCACTTCGTAATCGGGGTTGACCAACTGAGCGGCTTCAGTAGATATCCCCGCGAGTAAAAAATCGAGGGGGCCAAATATGAGGTTGGCACTATAACCGCCAGACACCCCCGCAAAGGCAGCGGCAATGCCCACAATGGGGTTTCTATTGGCCTGCTTGAATGCGAGTGCCGCCAGTGGAATCAGCACCACGTACCCAGTGTCGGTTGCTAAGCTAGATAGCACACCGCTTAGCACCACCAGAAAGCTCAAGGTGTAGCCTTTGGCGTTTTTAACACATGCGCTAAGCAAGCAGCCTAAGAGCCCAGAGTGCTCGGCAACGGCTATGCCTAAGACGGCCACTAAAACGGTGCCAACCGGGGCAAAAGTTACAAAATTTTTGACCGTATTGCCTAAAATTAAATGTACGCCCTTAGCACTTAGCAGGTTGACGGCAGACACTGTATCGCCGGTAATAGGGTGGAGCGCATGGACACCACCGAGTGCGGCAAGCGCTGAGCCTACAAGTACAAAGGCACATAGGATCACAAATAGAAACGTGGGGTTGGGCAGGCGGTTGCCTGCCAGCTCAATTGTGCGCAAGAACGAATGGCCATTCATAAACTGGAGCCCCAATGTGTTAAGTGGTTGTAGAGCCATGCATTATCTGAAAAAGCCCCTAGGATTCAAGGGGTGCGCATGGTGTTTGTGGGTTTTGGCGATACTTTTTAGTGCCGTTAACGCTCATGGTATGTGCCGCCCAGACTGGGACAAGCATGTGTCAGCTGAGCCGGTACTGACCTCAGACTACCCGCAGCATCAGGGTAAAACCATTGCCGCAATTCGTTATAAAGTTGTCCCAGTTTTTGACCCCGAAAACCCCGATGAAAATAACGGCCTTTTCAGGTTCTTAAACAAGTTACATATTAATACACGTGCCTCTGTCATCGAGAAATTACTGCTGTTTAAAAAGGGTGATGTGCTCAATGTAGACACGGTAGCAGAAACCGAGCGTCTATTAAGGGCGTTGCCATATTTATCTCATGCGGCAGTGAAAGTGGGGCAGGTGTGTGGGGATAACATCGCTCTGGTTGTGGTGATTAGAGATGCCTGGACCCTAGAGCCCTTGGTAAATTACAGTCGCGAAGGGGGGGACACCAAAAGCGGGTTTGGTTTTAAAGAAGGGAATGTCATGGGCCGCGGGGCCGCGGTTTGGTTTCGCATTGATAAATCTCAAGCTCGCACCCGGGCTCAATATAATATTGCTAGCCCACACCTATGGGGTACACGGATGCGTTTTCGCGTTGGGTTTGCAGAAAACAGCGACGGTCAAGAAAGCACATTTCAGTTAGAGCAGCCATTTTTTTCGTTGTATAGCGTTTGGGCGATGGGGGTATCCAGCACAGATGCCACACAAGTAGAAAAAATTCGCTTTGCCGATACGGTGGTTAGCCGGTATAAGCGCTCATTTATGCGCCATACGGCGTATGTCGGGCGAAACATCCACAATACTTCGGAGGCAGTCCATCGCTTGAGCTTAGGGCTCGCTCACGAGGTGGATGATTATTATGAAGATGAACAAACCACTTATGGCGTTCCAGAAAATTTCCGTTTTTCTTACCCTTGGTTAAAATATCAGTACCTAGAAACGCACTTTGGGGTATACAAAAATTTAGACTCATTGCATCGGGTAGAAGATGTTCCGTTAGGGGCCGACGGTTCTATTTTGTTGGGGTATGGCTCGGGTATTCTGGAGAACGATTATGATGTTTTTCGCATGCTGGGCAATTACAGTGATGTATTAGGGGTGGGCGAGAATCATCTTATTAAGTTGAAAGTACATTCAGAGATTACTAACGTGCCCTCCCATCAAACGCTGGGTTGGGCAAAGTGGGGTGCAGAGGTCTCTTACTATCAACTCAAGGGAGAAAACCACCGCTATTTTGCGGCGTTAAGTTACTACCAGGGGCATAATTTGTTGCAGCATGAGGAATTAACCGCCGGCGGTGAAAGTGGGTTGCGTGGGTATCCGCTAGATTACCAGCGTGGTGATAAAAGAATTTTGGCAACCTATGAGCGCCGCTATGTCACACCGTGGCATATATTTAATTTAATGCGTGTTGGTGCCGTTGGGTTTCTCGATGCGGGACGCGCGTGGGGCGTGGCTCGCTATGGTCGCAGTGCTTGGTTGGCGAATGTGGGGTTTGGCTTGCGTTTAAGCTCTAGTAAAGCCAAGTTAGATCATATTGTGCATTTGGATATTGCATTTCCAATGATGGAACGTGATGTCGTAGATGAATACCAATTGGTTATGAAAGTAGAATCACATTTCTAGGGGGAATTTATGCCATCGTTCGACGTGGTATCTGAAATTAATATTGAACAGGCGCGCAACGCAGTGGAAAACGCGCAAAGAGAGCTGGACACGCGGTTTGATTTTCGTGGGGTGGAAGCCGCATTTGAGTGGGTCGAAAAAACCGCCAAACTCAGCGCAGAAGTGGATTTCCAGCTTCAGCAAATGATTGACATTTTGCGTAATAAGCTGGTTAAACGAGAGATAGATATCACCACCATGGAGCCTGGTGATGTAGAGCCTTCAGGTAAATGTGTTCTTCAGACAGTGACATTTAAAGAGGGAATTGACAGCACTTTGGCGAAGACAATTGTCAAACACATCAAAGAGAGTAAGGCTAAGGTACAAGCGTCTATTCAAGGTGAGCAAATTCGTGTGACAGGAAAAAAGCGAGATGATCTTCAAGGGGTGATCGCCCTGTTAAAACGAGAAGATTTTGGCCAGCCACTACAATTTAATAATTTTAGAGATTAAAGCCCTGTTTGCCGAAGTTATGCAGAGGTAATTCGCAAGGCGTTAATACAGTGTGCGCCTTTATTGATAGGGTCGAGTGGTTTTTGACAGTGTCTATTCGCATTTTGTGAAAATTTTATTATTGTCTGCCTATCACGCACACAGTCACGCTTATTGGTGTGACGCGTTGATACAGGGTCTGCCTGAGTTTGACTGGACAGTGCGCACTTTGCCTGCGCGTTATTTCAGCTGGCGTGTGCGAGGTAATGGACTTAGTTGGTTGAATGAACCAGCCATGGCGCAACCCCATGATGCGATTGTTGCTACCTCTATGGTGGACTTAGCCACTGTGCGGGGGTTATTCCCTGCGCTTTGCGATAAGCCCGCATTGCTTTATTTCCACGAAAATCAATTTCAGTATCCTTCTAGTCAAAATCAATTTAATAGCCTTGAGCCGCAATTAACGTCTTTGTACAGCGCTTTGGCCGCCAATAGCATTGTGTTTAATAGCCAATTTAATCGCGATACTTTTTTAACTGGGGTCAAAGATTTATTACGGAAATTCCCCGATTGTGTGCCGAGAAATGTGTTGTCCACATTAGCACGCCGCGCTTCGGTGATCCCGGTTCCTGTAAAACAGGCAATGGGGCTAGAGCACAAAGCGGAGGTTTTTACCGTGCTCTGGAATCATCGCTGGGAATACGATAAAGGCCCAGAATTGTTATATGAAGCACTAGAGCGTTTACCGGAGGGCTTACCCTGGAGGGTGAATGTGGTTGGGCAGCAGTTTCGCCAGCAACCTGAAGTATTCAGTCGGCTACATCAATTGTTGACCACTAGGGGCTGGTTGGGCGCGTGGGGTTATGAAACAAGCATGAATAAGTATGAGCAATTGCTTGGCGCGGCGCATGTGGTTGTGTCTACGGCAGCGCATGATTTTCAAGGTATTGCTATATTGGAGGCGGTGGCCGCAGGCTGTATTCCTGTGGTGCCAAAGCGCTTGGCTTATTTAGAGCTGTTTCCAGAGGCGTTTCAGTATTACGGTACCGATGAGGCGAGCGCCTTGTCAGCAATGCTGACCAAGCGCTACGACCAGTGGCAGCAGCAGCGGCTGCCCAAAGCGCCAAGCGTTGATCAATGCGCTTGGGCTAATGTAAGGCCTCTGTACGAGCGGGCATTTAAGGCGCTGGTTGAAAAAATCCCACCAACCTAAAAATCGTTACCAGGCATGCTCACCATTTGCGTGTCTGAAGGCGCGTGCTGTACAGAAAGTACGGGTTTATCTTGGTTAGATAAATCGTAGATGAATCGGTATTCGCCATTAAACCCTTTGGGGAAGGTGCCGCGATAACGTTTTCGGCGCAAATCAAAATAAGCTCGCCCGCCATCTACTTTAATATCTGCTTGGTACAAGTGCTCACCGATTTGGGTCATAACCACTTTTTTATCAATGCTATGGCTTCTTACAATGATACGTTCGCCATCTTCACCTTGGTAAATGGGCGTTTCCCCGTCCAAAACCACAGTGCTTAAATCCATAGTAGGGTTCTCTGTTTCGGATTCAACCTGGGTTTGAGCTTGAGGCTCGAGTAGTGCCTCAGCGGGTACAGGTGGCGGAGTAGAAAGGGCGGCGATTTCGGCTTTTAGTATTTCAATTTGTGCCTGATACCCGTCGATAGATTTCACCAATTCTTCAATGCGTAATTCGGCATTGGCCAAGCGGCGTTGCTCACTGGCCAGGGCGGATTTGAGCTCGCGATTTTCTTTGGCGAAGTAACGTATGGTATCTGCAGATTTTTTAGCTTTTTGCGCGGCCTCACGTTTTGCGCTAGCTTGAGCTTTTTTGTGTGCCGCTTTGAGGTCGACTACGGCTTTGCGGCTTGCTTTAATTTCTTTTTGCAGTTCGCCCTGCTTTCTTTTTAGGCGCTCATAGGAAGAGACCTGAGATTTGATAGATAGCTCAGCCACAGCCAAACGTTGCTGTTCATTTTTGAGCAGCTCTAAGGTGGTGTTGCTGGGGTTGTTCTGTGCCTGTTGCTGCATCGCTTTGACTTGTTTCTTCTGCGCGGTCAGTTCTTTTTCTGCGCTTTTGAGTTTTCGCCGTGCTTCGCTTAATTTCTCTTTGGTGAAGTCCAACTCGCGCTCAGCGTGCTTTTCCTTAAGTTCGTATTTTTCGATCTTGCTATTGGTCTGGCTCAGAGCGGGTGTACTTAATACCGTCGCAGAGAGACTGATGGCCAAAAGCGAAGCCTTGATCAGAGGTTTCAATTGAGCTGGTTTCATAATTGTAAGTCGCTTATTTTACTTATTGTATGTCGCATTACGTGGGTGGCGAATGAATGGACAACCCATTATCGCATTTAATACTGCTGTGGCAATGCTCAAAGTGATTAAAATGTGCACTGTATTGCAAGCGGCAGCTGGTTTGCCATCGGCTCTCGGGCCCATAGAGCTGAAACGCGCGAAATGTGTCGGAACCATTTACAGTTTGGTGGTAATGGCGCGGCCTTTTTATTGGCATAGCCTGTAAAGCTGGGGCCTAGAGGTTATTAGTTTTTTTGGTATATATTTTGCTATTTAAGGTTGAGCAGCCAGTTTAGTATGGATACAAAGCAAAACAATAATATCAACAAGGACATTCTCTGGGCAGCTTTTAGCGAAAAATAAAACCATAAAAAATGTCTAAGGCGTTGGGCGCTAGTCGCCTCAGCAAATTACGTACAAGCCGCGGTTATCGATTTTACGTTTGGCCAACCAATGGCGCAGTGCCGTTGGGGCAAGCAATTCACCTGTAAGCGTTGGTGATGTTGCTGTTAAGTCTTTCGGTGGGTCTTTAACTTTTAGTAGGTATGATTACACAAATAATAATCTGGCAATGAGGTGGGCTGTAAATTAGAGCAGGTCTCTCATGGTTTGCATGCCGGAGTGAAACCAGTTAAGTCTCCGTTTTGGGTTTCCAAAACAGTTTAAGCCCGCTAGCGGGCTTTTTTTGTATCTTTAGGGCGCCTCTAAAAATAGTAATTTTTGTTTGAGTGCAAGAATGTACCGCCCACAGAACCGCAGTTTACGTGCAGTAAATGAGGATTTGAGGACGGAACTGACGCAGCAATCGAACAAAAAGTGCATTTTTAGAGGTGCCCTTTAGTTTATGGGTGTGCGGAATATTAATCTGTGAGTACGTTACCCTTTTTGTGGCCGTCACACTTTTTTTCTTGCGCCTTTTTGTGATGATTACATTTGGAGTTTTTGTGAGACGTTAATTGGGCAAGCTCATCCTTACTCAATACGTTAGACAGTGTCTTTCTCTTTTCTTCTTTGAGTGTCTTCCATGCTTGCTGGTGTTGCTCTTTTAAGGCGGCTCTTTTTTTTGCATAGCTTTCTTGTAAGGCGTCTATTTGTTTGGCCTTATCTCCGTCAAGTTTCAGGGTGGCAGACCAAGATGTTTTTGCGTGGGGGCAGAGCCCTTCTGCGCACGGGGTGGCTTTGTGTTTGTGTTGCGACTTTTCTCCAGAGCAGGCAAGTGCCAGCGGTGAAGCAATAAGTAGCGCAGCAAAAATGGTTTGCTTGATCATTTGGGTCTCCTAATTTCTGAGTGTAAATTTTTTATGGTTCGGGCAAGAGTAGAGCCGATGCAGTAACGCTAGCATTGGATTTGAGCGGATGCTATGGGTTTTGCTTGGTTTCGTGCACGATGCTAGAAATTTGCTGAGTAAGTGTATTGATCAGCTGGTCAACTTCTTTGTGTTGATTAATTTGCGCGTGATACTTCATTGCGTGAAGCAACTTTTGAAAGTTATGGTGAGCCTTGCTGGCTTGTTGCGCGTCTGTCAGCAGTGGGGCAACCCCTGTTGCAAAAAGCGTGTAACTAAAGCTCGCCTCAGTTAGGTGGCCCTGCTCAACAATAGAGTCGGGAAGCCCCGGGTGCTTATTGGGTTCTGTTAGCTGTTTAAGGCTCTGAATTAAGGTTGGCGCCAACAGGGTTTTGTAAGCAGTGGGCGTGCTTAGGTATTTTCCTGCAAAATTTTCACCACGGGTATCCCAGGCCCAGGCCCAGTTTTTGGCCAGTTGAATCAGGCTTTGTATGTGACTCTTAAGTTCTTGGCAGGGCTCTGGTGCGGTAAAAAAAGTGTTGGCAGAGGGGTGAAAAGCAAGGCGTCTAATGGATAGAAGTGTGGTGATAAACTTGGTTGAAGGCTGTTGTCCAGAAGATATGCGCCTAAGTGGGCGCGCTTTGCGCCAAGAGAGGTAAGTGTTCATCCATGCGCTTTGAATGGTGTGCAGCTCCCCGGTGTTACCAGGGTTATGGCAGAAACGC
Source organism: uncultured Cellvibrionaceae bacterium (assembly GCA_964480055.1). Lineage (GTDB taxonomy): Bacteria > Pseudomonadota > Gammaproteobacteria > Pseudomonadales > Cellvibrionaceae > CAYZQH01. The sequence continues at coordinate 13,682 of CAYZQH010000001.1, read as the reverse complement.
TCCGTGGCAGAATCTAATGAGGCAGCGCTCTCGTTCAGGTAGTTTATGGTCGGGAGAATGTGTTGGTTCACCACTTGAGATGCAGTGAGGTATGTTTCGGGTGTGGGCGGGCTGGGGGTGCAGGCGATTAGGCACACAGCGCCGAGTGCCTGCAGGAGGTGCAGGCGTATGTTCAGTAAGCGCCATTGATAGAGCATAAAGGGCTTTGGTGGTGATTTAAGAAGGTGGATGATCGGTTTTATCGCGCATTCGATTTTGCTGGATCTGGCTTTTTTGCGGTGCGATGTATGAGCGCTATTTTGCCGATGGTTTGCACCAAGGTTGCCCCTGTTTGCTGGCATAGCGATTCTGTTAGGGCTTTGCGGTCATCCCGGTCTTCTATCATCAATTTGACCTTAAGTAGCTCGTGGTCCTCAAGGGCGCGCTCCAATTCGGTCATAACGCCTTCAGATAAGCCGTTGCCAGCAATGGTGACTATGGGTTTTAAACTGTGACCAATGGAGCGGAAGTGTTTTTTTGTGGTGTTGTCTAAAGCGGCTTGAGGCATAAGATGTGTTCTGATTGCTGAGTAATAGTGCTATTGTATCGCCTTTTTCGTCCGCGGTTTTACTCATTTATGTCTCGCTCCAAAAGTAGTGGCCGTTGGCTGCAAGAGCATTTTAGCGATAAGTACGTCAAGCAGTCTCAAAAGGACGGTTATCGCTCGCGCGCCAGCTATAAGCTCATTGAGTTGAACGACCGAGATAAATTCATTCGTCCAGGCATGACAGTGGTGGACCTTGGTGCCGCGCCTGGCGGGTGGTCTCAAGTGGTTGCCGACTGCGTGGGCCACAAAGGGCGCGTTTTGGCCTCTGATATATTGGCCATGGACGCAATTGCCGGTGTGGACTTCATTGAAGGCGATTTTACTGAGCAAGCGGTGTTCGAGCAGTTGCTCACGTGGCTGGGGGAAGATAAGGCAGACGTTGTAATTTCTGATATGGCCCCCAATATGAGTGGTATCACTGATGTAGATCAGCCGCGGGCCATGGAGCTTGTAGAGCTGGCCTTAGATATGGCGCAACATACCTTAAAGCCTGGCGGAACCTTTGTTTGTAAGGTATTTCACGGTGAAGGGTTTGATCCGTGGATGCGTCAGTGCAAGTCTGTGTTTAAGAAAACGGTCACGCGTAAGCCCGATGCGTCCCGGGCGCGTTCACGCGAAGTTTATATGGTTGCTAAAGAATTCTTAGATGCATAGGCTAGGCGCTGCATAAGCATTCAGCATTTTTGTTGGTAATTTCTGCCCGGCTATACTGATTGATAAGCCCTTAGGGCATGACGATGTAAAGGAGAGGTGTCTTGAACGACATGGCAAAAAATTTGGTGCTGTGGCTGGTGATTGCTGCAGTGCTTTTTACAGTGTTCCAAAACTTCAAGGAGCACACTCAGCCCAATGAAATGACCTATTCGCAGTTTGTGGTCTCTGTGAAAAATGACGAAGTGCGCCAGGTTATCATTGAGGACTCGGTGATTCGTGGAACACGCAACGACAACTCCCTGTTTGTGGTAGTGCGCCCGCAGCTGTGGGACCCAAAGCTTGTGGATGACCTATTGGCGCACGATGTAGAGATTCGTGGTGTGGAGCCTCGCTCCCCAAGCTTGTGGGAACAACTTTTGGTTGCGAGCTTTCCAATTCTCTTATTTATAGCGGTTTTTGTGTTTTTTATGCGCCAAATGCAAGGTGGGTCCGGCGGTCGCGGTGGCCCCATGAGCTTTGGGAAAAGCAAAGCACGGTTACTGGGAGAGGATCAAGTCAAGACCACATTTGCCGATGTGGCCGGTGTCGATGAAGCCAAAGAAGAGGTTCAAGAGCTGGTCGAATACCTAAAAGACCCGTCGCGCTTTCAGCGCCTTGGCGGCAAAATTCCTCGTGGTGTTTTAATGTCAGGCCCCCCAGGTACGGGTAAAACCCTGTTGGCAAAAGCCATTGCCGGTGAAGCAAAGGTGCCGTTCTTCTCTATTTCTGGGTCAGACTTTGTGGAGATGTTTGTGGGCGTGGGCGCCTCGCGCGTTCGCGATATGTTTGATCAAGCCAAAAAGCAAGCGCCGTGCATTATTTTTATTGATGAAATTGACGCAGTGGGTCGTCATCGTGGTGGCGGTCATGGCGGTGGTAACGATGAGCGTGAGCAAACCCTGAACCAACTGTTGGTTGAGATGGATGGCTTTGAAGGTAACGAAGGTATTATTGTTATTGCCGCTACCAACCGCCCAGATGTGTTAGATAAAGCCTTGTTGCGCCCAGGTCGTTTTGATCGCCAGGTTAATGTGGGGTTGCCGGATGTTCGTGGGCGCGAGCAAATATTAAAAGTGCATATGCGTAAAGTGCCACTGGATGAGCGTGTGGAAGCTAGGCTGATTGCCCGCGGTACCCCAGGGTTTTCCGGAGCGGATTTGGCCAACCTTGTGAATGAGGCCGCACTATTGGCGGCGCGAGCCAATAAACGCGTTGTGACGGGCGAAGAGTTCGAAAAAGCGCGCGATAAAATCTTGATGGGCACCGAGCGTCGCAGCTTAGTGATGTCAGAGAAGGAAAAAGAGAGCACGGCCTACCACGAAGCCGGTCATGCCATTGTGGGGTACTTGTCGGACGAGCATGACCCCATTCATAAGGTCACCATCATCCCCCGAGGGCGTGCGCTGGGTGTGACTCAATTTTTGCCCGAAGGCGACAAGATCAGTGAAAGCCGTCGCAAGCTATTGGGAGATATTGCAACGGCCTACGGTGGACGTATTGCCGAAGAAATGAAGTACGGTGCCGACGGTGTCAGTACGGGTGCTTACCAAGATATTAAAATGGCAACGGCCGTAGCGCGAGCGATGGTGGTGAATTACGGCTTGTCTGAAAAGCTTGGCCCCTTGGATTACGACGCCAAGGACGAAGAGTCTTTTGGAAGCAAGAAAATCTCTGGCCACACAGAAAAACTCATTGATGAGGAAGTGCGCGCCATTACGGATCAGTGTTACGCGCGTGCCGAAAAGTTATTGGACGACTATGCGGATGTTTTAGAGTCAATGATGGAAGCCTTGATGGAGTATGAAACCATCGATTCTGAGCAGGTGGAAGATTTAATGAAGCGCCGTAAGGTTCGCCCGCCGAAAGATTGGGGCGAGTCGGGTTTTAGTGGTGGTACTCCATCAAGCGATGATTCTGCAGATCACAGTAGTGTGGGTGGCCCCGCAAAAGAAGTGTAACCCAAGTTATTAACCCGCTAAGGCCAGGACCCTCCTGGCCTTTTTCATTTGTTGGCCGTGCATGATGCAATTTGCTAATCAAACGCTAGATTTATCTGCGCCTAAGGTGATGGGCGTATTGAATGTTACCCCGGATTCTTTTTATGACGGTGGAATCTGCCACGGTCAACAAGGGGTGGATATTTCTCTCGCGCTAGAGCGGGCGCGTGTAATGGTTGAGCAAGGCGCCGACTTTATTGATGTGGGAGGGGAGTCTACTCGCCCAGGCGCGCAGCCTGTACCCGAGATTTTAGAGTGTGAGCGAGTGGTGCCTGTGGTAGAGGCCATCGCAAAGGCGCTTGATGTGGTGATCTCAGTTGATACCAGCACTGCGCTGGTAATGAAAGAAGCCGTGAGTGCTGGCGCCGGTTTAATTAACGACGTGCGAGCACTTTCACGCGAGGGTGCCATTGAGCAGGCGGCGCAGTGCGCCGTTCCGGTTTGTTTGATGCATATGCAGGGGGCTCCCCAGTCCATGCAAGATTCTCCTACCTATGACAACGCGGTGGAGGATGTGTATGGCTATTTGCATGCGCGGGTTCAAGCGTGTATTCAAGCGGGGCTTAGCGCGCAAAATTTGTTGGTAGACCCAGGTATTGGTTTTGGTAAAACCGACACCCACAACCTGGCATTGATTGCACGCGCCAGTCAATTTAGCGCGCTAGGCCCGGTGCTGCTTGGGGTGTCACGCAAGTCATTAATTGGAAGAATATTGGGGCGCCCGTTGGAGGAGAGGTTGGCGGGCAGTTTGGCTTTAGCCGCTCGAGGTTTGGAGCAGGGAGTCAGTGTTTTACGTGTGCATGATGTGGCCCAAACGGTCGATTTGGTTAAATTGTGGCAGTTAACCCAAGCGTAGCGTTGAGAGTATAGGGCACATAAAATTTATCGTTGCACGTCAAATAGTGTGCGTATTTGAGGGTAGGAGAGAGCATGTCTAGAAAGTATTTTGGTACAGATGGTATTCGCGGGGCGGTTGGGGTTTACCCTATAACCCCCGAATTTTTCCTGCATTTGGGGTGGGCTGTGGGCAAGGTATTGGCAGGCACCGACGACTCTGGTGCCGCAGGCTTGGTGCTAATCGGGAAAGATACTCGTATCTCGGGGTATATGTTTGAGTCCGCGCTGGAAGCCGGTTTAATCAGTGCGGGTGTTGATGTGGGGTTGCTAGGCCCGATGCCAACGCCTGCCATCGCCTATTTGACACGAACTTTTCAGGCTAAGGCGGGCATTGTGATCAGTGCGTCCCACAACCCTTATGGCGATAACGGCATTAAATTATTTAATACTGAGGGGGCAAAACTCAGTGATGAAATAGAGTTAGCCATTGAGGCCCAACTAGATATCGCCATGAGCACCGCTGCCCGGTTAGGCAAAGCCAAACGTATCGACGATGCGGAGGGGCGCTATATCGAGTTTTGTAAAGGGTCATTGCCATGGGGGTTTTCATTAAAGGGGCTACATATCGCAGTGGATTGCGCGAATGGTGCCACTTACCGGGTGGCGCCAGAGGTGTTCACCGAGCTTGGCGCTAAGGTTACCCCCATGGCTGTTGGGCCTGATGGGGTCAATATCAATTTAGAGTGTGGGTCCACTAAAACGAAGGCGCTTCAGCAGCGTGTTTTGGAAGTACAGGCAGACCTTGGTATTGCTTTTGACGGAGATGGCGACCGTGTGATGTTTGTTGATTGTAGAGGCGAGGTGGTGGATGGGGATCAGCTCCTATTTATCATCGCTGCACACAAGCAAAAGTATGAAGAAGGATGCTCTGGGGTTGTTGGTACTTTAATGAGTAACTTTGGGTTTGAGGTTGCTCTTGGCAGCTTGGATATTCCATTTATCCGCGCCAAAGTCGGCGATAGGTACGTCATCGAGCAAATGAAAAGTAATGATTGGAAGATTGGCGGAGAATCTTCAGGCCATATTGTGTGCGGAGACTCCACCACAACAGGGGACGGTATTATTTCCGCGTTGCAGGTGCTCAAGGCGGTGATGCATGAACGCAAGCCTTTACATCAACTCAAGCAGGCCATGCAAAAGTTTCCACAAGTGATGATTAACGTTCCTCTTGCACAAAAAATGGATGTGATGAGCAATCCCAAGGTAGAGGCTGCCGTGGCAGAGGTTGAAGCCAAGCTTGATGGCAATGGGCGCGTCTTGTTGCGTCCGTCCGGCACCGAGCCAGTGGTTCGGGTTATGGTGGAGGGGCAAGATCACCCAGAGGTAGAAACCTTGGCACAATCTTTGGCCGATGAAGTAGCAGAGGCGCTTTCATAGTTACCACCGGCTTTTCAGGCATTGTCATCTAAGGGCTTCTCCGCTACCATTGGCGCCCCTTTTGACCTGGGGCGGCTTTGGTCGCGTAAGACTCTGGCTGCATTAAGCTTTGTCTGTGTTGATTTTGGCCCTTTGGGGGTTGATTTTATAGTTAGGCAAAGGTGCTTCGGATTGGACTTTCCTGAGTAAACGCCATGCGACGAAATATAGTACTGGGCAACTGGAAGCTACACGGTTCTCAAGCGTTTGTGACCGAGTTGTTAAGTCAGTTGTGTGAAGACTGGGTGGGCGTGCATCACGCAGAAGTGGTCGTTTGCCCGCCATTTGTACATCTTGGGCAGGCTTACCGCGAGTTGGCCCACTCTAATATTGTGTTGGGCTCTCAAGATGTCAGTGCCTACGAAGAAGGTGCTTACACAGGGGATGTTTCAGCAAAGATGCTGCATGACATTGGGTGTCACTACACTCTGATTGGGCATTCAGAGCGCAGGCGCTATCATTTGGAAAGCGACGCTCAAGTGGTTAAAAAATTTATCGCCGCACAACAAGAGCACTTGTTGCCTGTGTTGTGCGTGGGGGAGTCCGAACAAGAGCGAGCTTCAGGGCAAACCCAAGAGGTGGTTGCAAGGCAGATAGATGCCGTAACCCGAGAATGTGGCCCTGGTGTTTGGGCGCGCGCCGTGATTGGGTACGAGCCAATCTGGGCGATCGGTACGGGCAATATTGCTACGCCAGAGCAAGCGCAGGAAGTGCATGCCTTTATCCGAGAGCGCCTCGGAGAATATGGAGCGCAAACCCGCATTATTTACGGCGGTAGTGTTACTGCGGACAACGCAGGGGCATTATTTGGAATGCCCGATGTAGATGGGGCTTTGGTGGGTGGGGCATCCTTAAAACCCGATAATTTTTTACAGATTTGTCGCGCAGCTGAGTAAGCTTGAAGCTGGCGATACTGGTTCGTCAGGCGGCATTTTAAGCCCCTTGATTCCGCTAAAAAGCACCTTATGTTTCAGTATATTGCTGAATATAACGTATACGTGCGAAATGATTGATTAAAGGTTTAGAGAAAATAATCTGATGGAAAGCATACTCTTAATTGTTCACGTTATTATTGCCTTGGCAATTGTCGGGCTAATTTTACTTCAGCAAGGCAAAGGTGCTGAGATGGGTGCCTCATTTGGTGCTGGATCGTCTCAAACCGTGTTTGGTGCCGCTGGCAGCGGTAACTTTTTTTCCCGTATGACGGGGCTACTGGTTGCGGTATTTTTTGCTACAAGTTTGGTGTTGGCATTAATCAGCAAGCAAAGCAGTAATGCCAGTAATGTAGAAATCCCAGGTTCCGAGGTGGTAGAGCAAGTGGAAGATGCGATGCCATCTGTTGCGCCTTCAGACGACGCCATTCCTGCAGGCGACAGCATAGAACCCGTGTTAGAAATCCCTGCGGCAGCCCCTTCTAAGGTTGAAGTCCCAGAGGCTTCTGCAGAGCCTGCAGCCTCAAAAGAATAAGAGAATTATTGCCCAAGTGGTGGAATTGGTAGACACGCTATCTTGAGGGGGTAGTGGCGTAAGCCGTGCCGGTTCAAGTCCGGCCTTGGGCACCATTTAATATATAGCCATATCTGGCTGAATCCAATTATTCCTATAAAATCAATGGTTTACGATTATTTTATTGGGCTGGATCTACCCTATCTATCGCCATAACTTTTCCAATGAACCTCATAGTATGGCCCAGGGCAGGTCACTTAAGGCCGTTTCTCCCCCAGATTGCATTTCAGATGTAGGCCTAGCGACCTAGAATAGCTCATACTTTTTTTCAAGCTTCCGCGACTATTTCACATTTGAAGAATTTGTATGACCATTATGCTTGTACAACCGGTATGCTAAAAAATTGGATAGCTTTTAGGCTCATAATAATACATGCATGCTTCAATGCACTTACCTAATTGCTAGCGTAATACCGTAAAAGATTGGAGATACTTCACAATGCGTTATCAGCGATCGAACACTGCGCTCGACCTCATAAAAATTGCTCTCGTATGTGCAACTGCCACATTTTTAACGGCTTGTGGTGGGCCCGGTGGCACAACTTCCACATCGTCGTCTAGCTCATCTTCTAGTAGTAGTTCTTCGAGTTCATCGTCTAGTAGTTCTTCTAGCAGCAGTTCTTCGAGCTCATCATCTAGTAGTTCTTCTAGTAGTAGTTCTTCGAGCTCTGGCTCCCCGGTTGAAACGCTAGAGATTCAAGAGTCCAGTAACACAGGTGTTTGTTCCTATACCGGCAACCTCATTGAAACCGAGCACAACGGTTATACTGGCACAGGCTACATCAACACAACCAACGCCACCGGCAGTGAAATTGTCTGGCAGATTCAGGCATCGCGTGCTGGTAATTATGGTTTCAAAGTACGCTATGCGGCTTCCGGTTCCGCGGCTCGCAGTGCAGATTTACAAGTACAAGAAGCTGGCTATTCAACGGTCATGAGCCTTGACTCTGGCACCTCATGGACAGATTGGTTGGTTGAGGCCGCCTCTATTAACCTTTCTAAAGGCGTCAATACCCTTAAGCTTCGAGCTCAAACCGAAGGAGGCCTTCCAAACATTGATGCGATATATATAACCGGTAGTGGGTTAAGTAAAGCTACATGCTCTGGATTGACATCAAGCTCTTCAAGCTCAAGTTCTTCGTCCAGCTCATCTTCTGGCAACGTAGATCCGTCACGGTCCATTACAGGCGTTGAGTTTTTCCCTTCCAAAGGTCGCAAAAACACATGTGCAGATGCCTCGGTTGGCGTGAGGTTTAACCGAACTCCCGTTATCAAAAGTGGGAAAAAGATACAAATCATTGAGTCTTCAGGCAGCGTTTTTGACAGCGTGACATCCAATGTCAAGAGTAGTGCAGGTTTGTACAGCAAATTAACTTCGCGCACTGCCGGAGGTAAGACCTTCAAATCGGACGTGCTCTATGTAGTTGGTAATACGGTGATGTTCCACCCCAAAGCCCGACTGAGTTATGGCAAAACTTACACGGTAAAATTTGAAGATGGGCTCGTAACAGACTCATCTGGCAAGAAATTTTCTGACAGCTGGAGCTTTACTGTTCGCTCACAAAAACCATCTACCTCAACCAACTACACCCTTGCGGCAGACGGCAGTGGTGAATACTGCTCAGTACAGGGCATTGTAGATGCCACGCCATCTGGGAACTCCACAAAGCGCACGATTCAGGTTAAAGCCGGTGTTTATCCAGGCAACGTGATGATAAAGAAGGGGAATCTACACTTTAAAGGCGCGGGCCGAGACTCTACTATTTTTGCGCCAAAAAATAGCGCAAAAATGACCGGTAGTGGTACAAGAGATCGCATGGGCTACTACATAAAGGCCAATGATCTAACTTTTGAAAACCTCACTATCTTTAACACCTTCCCCAAAATCAGTGGTGGGGGAAGACAAGCCGAAGCGGTCATGATAGATAGCAATTCAAAGCGAATTTATATGAACAAGGTTCACTTGCGCAGTCATCAAGATACTTTATTGGTTAATGGTGGTTCCCAGGTTTATATCAGAGACGGGAAAATCTCTGGAGGGGTAGATTACGTTTGGGGAGCAGGCTCACTCTATTGTGAAAACTGTGAGTTATCCAATCGTGGTACTGGCTCCATTACTAATGGGCGTGCACCAAAAGGTGTAAATGGTTTAGCGTTTGTAAATTGCAGGCTCACTAGAGAGAGCAGCTCTTTAAGTGGCATTACCCTTGGCCAAACACACGGCCATGATGACGGCAATGTTGCGTTTATTAACTGCCGAATGGATAGCCATATTAAGGGTTGGCGTAACGTCTCCAGTCGATACTGGGAGTACAACAATAAGGCGCTTAATGGCGGAGGTTCCCGCAAGTTTGAGGGTAAACAACTTTCCTCTGGCAGCTCTGAGTTGAACAAACTAAGTTCCGCACGAAAATGGTTAGGCTGGGCGCCCTAGAATAAGGGTGTTTACAGATTAGGACAGTAGGGGGTATATGGTACCTCCTACTGTCAGTTTCCTAATTAAAAGAAACTTTGGTTTAGAGAACCCCATTAACCCTTGATTAACCGCTGCCGACTTCCAAGAAGACGGTTACGAAGACATATATCCGGTGTAAACCAGGGAGCAAATTAAGCTTTTCTCCGTGCCCCTAACGCTTGCCATTCAATCATTAGTCAGCTCTGAAAGGCGTCCATCCCCTATTCTGTTAGAAACTCCCGTTCGATTTACTCAAGTAAATTTCATGCTTACTTCAACAGCATAAGCCCATCAAACACCATTTTTGGCGAATATTTAATCCGTTGGCTAGACCCCAAAGATTCTTCTGGAACTAGCAAATGCTATCCCATGAAATAGCTTAGAAGAAGTATTCAGCCCAACAAAACCGTGGCGCTATTTAGCTTTGGCCTGCGCACTGATCTTAGCAAACGAGGCTTCTAGTGTTAGGATGCGCGCTTGTTTTTGAGCGAGTAAAGTATGCCATCTAGTGCGGGGTCTTTTTCGGTTAACCTGTCTGCAGTTTCGGAAAACTGGCAGCTCCTACAAAGCCACTTAGCTGATGGCTGCGTATGCGGAGCCGTAGTAAAAGCCGATGCCTATGGTTTGGGTGTGGCACCTGTAAGTCAGGCGCTATATTCAGCGGGGTGCACCGTATACTTTGTGGCGCACCTGGATGAAGGGGTGGCCCTTCGTCGCGTTTTGCCAGCGCAAGCGGTGATATACGTTTTGCAAGGCGTAGTCTCTGGGGGTGAGTCAGAGTTTAAAGCGCATGGCTTACGGCCAGTGCTTATATCTAAATCTATGTTTGAGAGGTGGCGGGCTTTTGTTGATGCGCACGCTGACGCACCTCAGTGTGCCGTGAAAGTGAATTCAGGCATGAATCGCCTGGGCATGACAGTTTCAGAATTTGAGCAGTTAAGTATCCTAGAAAGCGCTAAGTCAATGCGAATATCCTTGGTGCTCAGTCATTTGGCTTGTGCCGATACGCCAGAGCACGAACTAAACATCGAGCAGTTAGCTCGCTTTCAAGCGGTGGTTGATAAGGCCCAAAAGTTATTTCCAAAGGTTAGCGCTTCGCTGGCCAACTCTGCGGCAATCATGCTTGGCGAGTCGTATCACTTTTCTGTGGCGCGACCTGGGTTGGCGTTATATGGCGGTCAACCGAGCCTCCATGAAAGCCTCCCTTTGTCCTCGGTGGTGTCGATTTCGGCGCCTGTCATACAGGTACGAGAGCTACCTGTTGGTGAGGCGGTTGGGTATGGCGCAGATTATGTTGCTCGGTCAGACCGTGTTGTAGTGGTGGTTTCAGTGGGCTATGCGGATGGGTTTTTTCGCGCCATGGCGGGGCGAGGAGCCGGTGGTTGGTTTGGACAGTTTGTTCCCCTATTGGGTCGAGTGTCTATGGATTCCATGGTGTTTGATATTACCGATATTCCCCTGGGGCAGCGTCCACAAGAGGGTGACAGTATTGAGCTTTTGGGGCCAAATATTTCTTTAAGGCAACTGGCCGAGTGGGCACAAACCAGTGAGTACGAGGTGCTGACCCATTTGGGTGGTAGGCTGCAACGCCAATACTTGGAGCACGTGAGTGATGGTGTCAGTGAGTGATTTGAGTATTCCATTGATCCACCTGTTGGCGGATGGACAATGTCATTCGGGGGAGTCTATCGGGCGGTGCCTTGGCGTGAGTCGAGCGGCTGTTTGGAAGCGAATTCAGCGTCTTGACGCCTTGGGGCTTCAAGTGGAATCTGTTCGTGGCGCAGGTTACCGCCTGAGTGAGCCATTGGATCTATTGGACGCCGCTTCTATTGAGCGTGAGCTGCACCGCGGTGGCGTAGCCAATGTTCACGTGCTTGATGGTGTGGATTCCACCAATGCATTTTTATTGTCTCGTGAGGTTTTGGGTGTCTCTGCGTGCATAGCGGAGTATCAAAGTGCCGGGCGCGGGCGAAGAGGGCGGCAATGGGTGAGCCCTTATGGCAGTAATTTGTATTTCTCTATTGGTTTAGAAGTGTCAGAGGGCGTTGCTGCTTTGGAAGGGCTCAGTCTAGCGGTGGGCGTGGTTTTGCGGTCGGCTCTAGATGCGCTTAACTTTGAGGGTGTTCAGCTCAAATGGCCGAACGATCTATTACTTGACGGCAAAAAGCTCGGCGGCGTACTCGTGGAGGTGGGCGGAGACCTCTCCGGCCCTTGTTCAATTGTTGTGGGCGTGGGGATCAATGTTGCTATGTCAGCGTCTGCGTTGACCGAAAAAATTGATCAGCCCTGGGCAGAGTTACGTTGCAAGGAGCAGGGCTTAAGTCGGACACACTTAGCGCAAACTTTGATTCTAAAGCTCGTTGAAGCGCTGAAGTACTTCCCTGAACAAAAATTTGCTTTTTATCGGCACGCTTGGCTGAAGTGCGCCGCTTATATGCACGAGAAAGTCAGTGTTGTTGCAGGAAGGAATCGCGCAGAAGGTAAGTTTGTGGGAGTAACCGATACTGGCGCCTTGCAATTGCGTCTTGATAATGGCGATTTGGCCTCTTTTGTGGGGGGCGAAGTGTCTCTTCGCAAAGTGTCGTGATTCTTTTACTGGATGTTGGGAATACTCGGATGAAATGGTGCTCTCCTGAGGCGCCGAACGACTTTTCTGTTTGCAATTTGGTGCAATCAGGGCGATTCTTTGAAGCACTTAAAGCCTCTGATGTTCAGAGTATTGTAATGAGTTCGGTGGTTTCGGCGGATTGGAACCGAGGGTTTTCAGAGCGTTGCCAACAGGAGCTCAATTTATCCCCTGTGTTTGTCAGTGTGGAGCCTATCTTTGCCTCTTTAACAGTGGGCTATAAAGATCATGCATCGCTGGGGGTGGACCGATGGTTATCTATGGTCGCGGCAGTAAAAGCGTATCCAGGGGATAACCTTGTCGTTTTGGGGGCCGGTAGTGCTATCACGGTAGATTATGTGGAAAAAGGCGGGCGCCATTTGGGTGGGATGATTGCTCCGGGCATTACGGCTGTGATTGAAAGCTTTGGTCAAAAAGCGGCAAACGTTAAAGTGGAAGTGAGCGGCCTTGAATCCTCGTGGTGTCCTGGGGATACTACGCAGGCGTGTGTGGGGGCGGGTATGTCCTGCTTGTATGGCGGTTTTTTTAAAGAAGTGATCCGTGAAGCCCCGTTTTTGAATGCAGGCTTTAAAGGTGTTGTGGCAGGGGGGGATGCGCCATTAATCAAGAAAATTGCACCACCAGCGTTGTCCAGCTACGTGCACCCTGCTTTGGTTCTAGAAGGCCTGGGTGTCTGGTCTGCCATCCGATTGAATTAAGCGAATAGTACATGCGTTGGATTTTCTTATTACTACTACTGGTCAATGCAGCTCTTCTGGTTTGGCGCCTTGTGGGGTTGCCTAAAAAGTATTTAAAGCCTGTAGAGCGCCCGCCTTACCAGTTACCGCTTTCTGTTCAGAGGGTGAGCCTGCTGTCCGAGCAAAATACTGACCCTCTGGCGTCTGACACAACAAGCGTGTTATCTCAAGGGTGCAGGCTGGTTGGCCCCTTCCCCGGTCGACAGGAAGCAGATGTATTCTACGAGCGCCTAAGGGTGTTAGATGTTAAGGGTAAGATTAAGTCTATTTCCTCGGCTGCGGGTGAGACGTATTGGGTGTATCTGGACAGTTTTGGGTCGCGAGCGCGAGCAAAAAAAGAGCTAGAGAAGCTGCATGCACGTGGAATTGATAGTTATATTATGGCTAAAGGAGAGCTTGCTAACGGGATATCGCTGGGGGTTTTTAGTGAGTTGGCGCTCGCAGATGCACGCCTAACGGATTTGACAAGCAGAGGCCTTTCTCCAAAAATCAAAAGCGTACCTCGTGTGTATGACCAGTGGTGGGTCGAAGTTTCTGAGAAAGAAGTGCAAAAAATTGCCCCAAAAGCCTGGTCGACGCTGCTGAGAGATCCATTTGAGCTAAAAGAAAAACAAAAATCCTGTTTAGATGTTGCTTCCTCCTAAAACTTTCAATAGAATCCCGCCTCCACTTCAGGGGTGATCAAATCGAAGTATTTTGAAAGCACTGTAGTTTTGCTGGCGTAGCTCAGTTGGTAGAGCAGCTGACTTGTAATCAGCAGGTCGTAGGTT